>CAJCID010000264.1 GCA_903970305.1 Rhodospirillales bacterium
TGCCCGCCCTCACCCATTAGGACGTACGCCGCGATGATCCCGCTTCCATCGGCTTGAGGGACCTGAGGGACCTGAGGGACTTGAGGGACTTGAGTCGAGCAACCCGCGAGGAGGAGTCCCCAAAAACAGACGGCAGCACCCAAGGCCTTGGGGGCAGGGGAGGGAAGGCGACTCATCGGGGTGAGTCGGGAGGGGAGTCGTCGGTGCAAGGCTTTATACAAACTTCGGTCCAAGAACGGGAAGGCGGCGCGCAACTCCTCCAGTGGGATCGATCCTTCCCAGGAGCAGGCCCGCGCTGCACCCCAAAAAACCAGACCCATTCTATCCGGGCCGGGATCGACTCGCGGCCGGGCTGTGAAGTCGGCAGCGGCTCATGAACGAGCGGGGTCGATTATTTGGCTCTCGCGGGGCCCCGACCGGGGTACTAGTCCCTAGATCAATGCCTGAGGGGGCGCAGTGTGAATTGGAGCGATCCAGACCGGGTCTTTCGCGCGATCGAAGGAGCCCAAGGAGCTCTTGCAGCGACCTCGGCCCCTTCTGAAACCCTCACTTGATGAACCCGTCATCCGCCTTCGCTGAAGTGCGGTCCTAGAGGGTGTCCGGACGCGGCGCGCGCGGCCGACGAATGTCATCGCATGGTCCTTGGAGCCCGCGCGTGTTGCACACGGGCAACGCCAGCTTTGCGCAGCATTTAACTTCTCTTCACCTCCATCCGATAGAGCACTTGTGACAGATCCATGCTGCGCGTGGATGGGGATGTCTGGAAGAATTTTCGGGGTCAGATCATGTTGAATTCAACGAGTCGTGAGTCGAGCCGCTCAAGCGCAAATGGTCGCCATCCGGTTCTCGAGCAAATGTCCTGGGACGAACGCGTCCAATTGGCTGAACTGGCCACGGCGCTGCGCGAGTATCACAACCTGCGCAGCGGGACCTCTATGTACCGCAACTCGTTCTGCACCCTCGACTCTCTGGGACAGCCGGTGATTGTCATCGAGACGGGCTCTGAGGAAACCGGCCTGACTTCGCGCCGCGTGGTGACCTTCGGAAGCGCCGCGCAGGCACTCGAGTTTGTCGCCCAGGAGATGTACTTCTATGCCCTGAAGGCGACGAGCGGCTTGATCAAGGCGAATGCCTGGCGCAAGTCGTTCCCTGCGCCGGCGATGCTCGCCGATGACACCTTCGAACTGGCTCCGGCAGAATTGGAGGATTCAGCGCGTCCGTCGACCCACGCCTTGCAGTGAGCGCTCGGCCCGCTTTGGATTGTTTGTCCCTCTGGGACGAGGCGACTCCAAGGCCGGTGGCAGCAGACCCGCCGTAGCATTTCGTAACAAGAATTCCGAAGCGCCAAAGGTTCTGCCCGCGCCGATCGTTTAACCTTGCCTGCGGTTCCGTGATCCTCCTCAAGGGACCTCGTTTGCGCACCTCGATCGAGTCAAGGGTTTGGTCATGAGCGATCCGTCGGATGGAGTTCCAGGCATTGCGCCGCGCCGCAGACTATTGCGAGGGCTCGGCGGTGTGGCCTTGGCTGCGCTTCTGCCCGGCTGCGGCTCCTCCTCATCGAGCGCGCCAGCGGCGGCAAGTGGATCTTCCACGACGAGCCCGCCCGCACCAGCATCCCCGCCTGCTCCTGTCGCCTCGGCCAGCAATCCTCAGCCCATCCCGAGCGGTCCGCTGACTTCGGCCGCCGTGACCGTCTCAAGCGCGAGTGCAGGAGCCATAGGTCCTGCCTTTGCAGGCCTGTCTTACGAAAAATCGACCCTGTACGGACCCCTCTTCCAGGCTTCGAACAGCGACCTGATCGACCTATTCAAGCGTCTTGGGCCGAGCGTTTTGCGGGTTGGGGGCAATTCGGTCGACAAGAATGTCTGGACTCCCGGTGGTGCAGGGCAGACGGCAGGACAGATCGCCCCGAGCGATGTTGCCGCGCTTGCGGAATTCGTCAAGGCGACGGGCTGGCAGTGCCTTTATGGCATCAATCTCGGAGGGGCCGCGACGGGGGCCACGACGCCGGCCCTGGCAGCGGCTGAGGTGGCTTACGCGCGCGCGCAATTCGGAGCGTCCCTCTTGGGAGTCGAGATCGGCAACGAATGCGACCTGTATGGCGATGCGGGTAACTACTTCGCAAGCGGCTGGTCACTGGCGCAGTTTGAGACCCTGTGGGGGCAGTTTCGCACGGCGATCCTCGCGGCCTCCCCTGGAGTTCCGATCACCGGTCCCGCCTCTGCGGGCCATGAATCGAGTTGGACAGTTCCCTTCGGGGAGGCGGTCACAAAGAATGAGATCACGTTGCTCACGCAGCATTACTATCGCGCAAACGGCCAGCTGGCTAGTTCCACGGCCGAATTCCTCGTCACGCCCGACTCGGTATTGGTCGCGGATCTGGCAACGCTCTCCACCGGAGCGCGGGCGATCGGCGTGCCGTTCAGAATGTCTGAATGCAACTCATACTATAACGGTGGGGCGGATGGAGTCAGCGATGCCTATGCGTCCTCGCTTTGGGTCATCGATTACCTGTTTAACTGCGCCGAGGGCGGAGCCGCAGGGGTCAATTTCCACGGTGGTGGCGACGGCGATGGCTACACGCCAATCGCCAATTCCGCGGGGACCGTGGTGGGCGTGCGCCCGGAATTTTACGGGATCGTGTTCTTCACCCTCGCCGGGCAAGGTCCGCTCCTAGCCACCGAGATCGCTGCGGGTTCCCTCAATGTCACGGCCTATGCAGTATCGAATGGTGCAGGCGGCCAGAACGTCGTGGTGGTGAACAAGGATCCCACCATGAACCTGTCGGTCACGATCAGTCTGCCACAAAACGTGAGCGTAGCCTCGCTGGTGTCGATGAACCAAGAGACGCCCGGCGCCACCGGTCCGAGTCTGTCTGCGACTGCGGGCGTGACGATTCAGGGTGCAGAAATCGCTGTCGATGGCAGCTTTCTGCCCGCTGAGCCCTATGGCCTCAATCCATCAGGCAGGCAGGTGCAGTGCTATGTTCCGGCGCTCAGCGCCGTCTTGGTTCAGATCGGCTAAGGGCACGCGCAGCTGGGGCTGGCCTAGCTAGGGTCGCCGGGCCATTCCTGGCGGCAGCTTGGTCCAGGGTAGATCGGCAGGGTCTGCGGCCATGGGACCGGCCGCCTTGGCCACCAGGATCTCCTCGGCAAATGGCGCGAAATCGGCGCGAAAATGTACTGAACTCTTGTTGACCAGAATCTTCATGGTCTCGGGCTCGATCCCCAGAAAGCGGTACAGTTCCCGATCGAGCAGTTGCTTCTTGCCACTGGTGAGAAGAACCTCGATCCCTTCGAGTTCGACGCGCGCACACGGCCCAAGCGAGACCGTAAGGCCCTGCATCATCGGGCCCTTCAACGTGACGCGCCCATCGGAGAGATGGCGCACGGTGACCCGGGCGGCCACTGGAGCATCGCTGCTACCTCCGGTGAAGGTCGGCACGGAGAGTCCCAAGACGGCGTCGAAGCTGCCGCCTTGGCCCACCGCATGGGCGGCCGCAGCAGCGCCGGGATCGAAGAGCAGGCCAAGCGCGACCCGGCCTGGAAAGCGCCGCCCGGCCTGCTGGATTCGAAGCGCATGCAACATGCCGGTCGTGTTGCTGTCGCCGCCCGCCCCGGGATTGTCCTGGGTGTCGGCGATGATGACAGGGCGCGTGGCGTGATGGGCCCTCTCGAGGGCGCGTTGCACCGCGCTTTGCGGCTCGAGGATCTCCGAGCGCCATTGTGTGCGCAGACTTTCGATGCGGATCGCCAATTCGTCCACGCCCTGGGCCGCAGAAATACCGTGACCCCACACGGCCGGTCCGCAGTCGACGAAATCAGCGGCCGGAAATCCAGGAGTAAAGCTCAGCATCGCGCCGGTTTGCTCCTCCAGAGCGAGTAGCCGGTCATAGACCCCACGGGCCGGCTCAAGCAGTGTGCACTGCGCGTTGATCGGAATAAGAAAGGGAATCTTGCGCAGAGACGTCGGCTCCTTCTGGCCGTAGCGCACGCGCCGCGCGAGCAGCTCGGCCGCGAGCTCGCCCGTCGCGGCCATGTCCGTGTGCGGGTACTCACGGTAGGCGACAAGGCCATCGGCTTGATCGAGCATGCGCTGGGTCATATTGGCGTGGAGATCCAGGCTCGCCACGATCGGTATGTCGCGGCCGACGATGCCGCGAATGCGCGCCAGGAGTTCTCCTTCGGTATCGTCGA
The DNA here is from genome assembly GCA_903970305.1 of Rhodospirillales bacterium. Taxonomy (GTDB): domain Bacteria; phylum Pseudomonadota; class Gammaproteobacteria; order Burkholderiales; family Burkholderiaceae_D; genus BOG-994. The sequence continues at coordinate 4,197 of CAJCID010000264.1, forward strand.
CATGTTCTGCGACAGCTGCCCCATGCAGATCGAGATAGATCGCATCGAACCCGCCGGCCCGGACGTCCGAGAGGATTTCCGCGCTGATCCGCTCGAAGGCGTCCTCGGTCACGTGGGCCGAGGGGATCGCCCCGGCCCAGGCTGACGGAACGAGTTGCCAGCCCCGTGTGCGCGCTGCATCCATGAACCCTCCGATGGGGATGTTGACTCCGGTGAGTCGCGCCCGCATCGCCTCGCCGCGCAAAAATGGTGGGCCTGACTCGCCGCGCGTGAAGGCGGCCCAATCCGCCCGGGTCGGGGCAAACGTGTTGGTTTCATGCTGGAAGCCTGCGATCAGGACGCGCATGGTGAGGAATCTCCTAAGAACAGCGGTGCGGCCGGATCAGTCTCTAGAAGGCGCACATGAGCGCTCTCGCGTAGTCGATCCAGACTCGGCGCGGCGGCGAGCAGGCGCCGGGTGTAGTCGCGCTGTGGATTGCGAAACAGTTCCCCGGTCGGACCCTCTTCGATGATCTTGCCTGCTTCCATCACCACCACCCGATCGCACAGTTGCGCGGCCACACGCAGATCGTGGGTGATGAACAACAGAGCCACACCGAGTTCGTCCTGCAACTCGCGCAAGAGATCCAGGATCTGCGCCTGGATCGACACATCGAGCGCCGAGACCGCCTCGTCGGCGATCAACACCTCTGGACGACACGCCAAGGCCCGTGCGATCGCCAGGCGCTGCCTTTGTCCGCCGGAGAATTGATGTGGATAGCGCCCGAGCGCAACGCGGGGCAGGCGCACGCGGTCCATCAACTCCAAAGCCAGCGCGTGGGCATCCTGCGCATTCGCGCCAAAGTTGATCGCACCTTCGATCAAGGATTTGCCCACAGGATAGCGCGGATTGAGCGAGCGATTCGGATCTTGGAAGACGATCTGCACCTTGGAACGTAACGGCCGCAGGCGTGCCTCGCTCAAGCCTTCGACCGCGGTCTCGCCCCAGTGGATGGCCCCTGCGCTCGGCTCGATGAGGCGGATGAGGCAGCGCGCCAAGGTCGACTTGCCTGACCCGGACTCGCCCACGACACCGACGGTCTCGCCCGGCCAGACCGCAAGCGACGCCTCAGACAGGGCTGCCTTTGCGCCATGGCGCTGGCGCCATCCCCTCTCGCCATAGGTTTTGCTGACCCCAAGGGCCCTTAGGATCGGGGCTTGGGGGCCGCCGGGACGGGCCCGGGGCGGTGGCGGGACCATGCTGGGGATGCTCGCCAGGAGCATGCGCGTATAGGCTTCGCGCGGTTCACCCAAGACCGATGCCGCCTTGCCCTGCTCGACACTGCGGCCCTCGTGCATGACGAGCACCTCATGGGCGATTTCGGCCACGACCCCCATGTCGTGCGTGATGAAGAGGACCGCGCTGCCCTCGTCTGCCTGGAGACGCGCGATCAGTCGGAGGATTTCGGCTTGGGTGGTGACGTCCAAGGCGGTCGTGGGCTCGTCACAGATCAACAGCGCAGGCTTTAGGATCATGGCCATGGCGATCACCACGCGCTGCCGCTGTCCGCCTGAGAGTTGATGCGGATAGGTTTGATAGATCCGATCGGGATTGGGCAAGAGCACTTGGGAGAAGGTCTCGAGCACGCGGCTTTGGCGCTCCTTGCGGCCCCAGCCGGTATGGGCGCGCAGCAACTCATCGACCTGCTCACCGCAAGACAGGACCGGATTGAGCGCGGTCGTGGGTTCCTGAAAGACCATGCCCATCTGCACACCGCGCAGCGCCCGCCATTGATTTTCCCTGAGGCGCCGGCCCTCCTCGAGGAGAATCGAGTCACCCAGGCGGATGCGTCCCGCAAGCGGGGTCAGGCCGCGACCGAGAAGCCCCATGACCGTCATCGCCAGGACGGACTTGCCCGAACCCGATTCGCCCACGACACACAGGGTGTGTCCGGCGTGGATCGTAAGACTCACCTCATCGACAGCGAACTCGCGATCCCCATGGGCCGGGAGCGCGATCCGCAGGCGCTCGATTTCGAGGATCGGTCCGGCCATGATTGCGCCTAAGTCCGTTTCGAGAACTTCGGATCGAGTTCGTCGCGCAACCCATCGCCAAGCAGATTGATGGCCAAAATCGCCGGCACGAGAAACAGTGCTGGGAAAAGGACGTTGCTTGGGTGCTGGGTGAACTGGATGCGACCCTCGGCCATGATGTTGCCCCAGGTCGGAATGTCCGCCGGCAGACCAAGGCCCAGAAAGCTCAAAATCGCTTCGGTCAATACCGCCGAGGCGGCAACAAACGTGCCCTGGACGATCAGGGGGGCCAACGCATTGGGCAGGATGTGGCGCCAGAGAATCAAGGCCGGTGGCGTGGCCAGCGCCCGGGCCGCCTCGACAAAGGGCTCTTCGCGCAGCGTGAGCACGAGTGCGCGAACCAGCCGCGTCACACGCGGGATCTCCGGCACGGCGATGGCGAGCACGACCGTGCCAAAGCGCGCACCCAGTGCTGCCACCAAGGCGATCGCCAAGAGCACCGGCGGGATCGCCATCAAGCCGTCCATGAGCCGCATCAAGAGCGCATCGACGAGCCGGAAATAGCCGGCCAGAAGTCCGAGCAGGGCTCCGGTAGAAAGCGCCAGGAGCGCCGTCGTCATCCCGACCGCGAGGGACACCCGGGTGCCGTAGAGGACCCGGCTCCAGATATCCCGTCCGAAGTTGTCACTGCCCATCCAGAAGGTATGCTGTTTTTCGGTGCCGTCGGGCAAGGTCATCTGGCCGGCAACGCCCGGCGCCACACTGATGAAGCTCGAATCCATCGCGGCGGGATCGACCGTACCGAGCCAGGGCGCGCACGTCCCCAGCCCGACGAGGAGCACCAAGACCGAAAGGCCGATGCGCACTGCCGTATTGGACCAAAGGCGCGACAGGTTTTTCATCGTCTAATAGCGGATGCGGGGATCAAGCACCACGTAGCTGAGGTCGACCAGAAGGTTCAGCGCGACATAGACGCCCGAAAAAAGGAGCACGACTCCCTGGATGATCGGGAAGTCGCGGCTGAGCACCGCGTCGACCGTCAACTGGCCGAGGCCCGGAATCGAGAACACGGTCTCGGTCACCACGACTCCTCCGATCAACTGGGCAGCGCTGATCCCGGCCACCGTGATGATCGGCACGGCCGCATTGGTGAGCGCGTGGTGAAAGAGCACCTGCGCTTCGCTGATGCCCTTGGCGCGTGCGGTGCGCACGAAGTCCTCGGTGAGCGCCTCGCTCACGGCCGCCCGCGTCACCCGTGCGAGCAGCGCCACGTAGATCAGGGCCAGCGCGAGACACGGCAGGATCAACTGGCGCAACCAGGGCCAAAAGCCGTGCGCGATGCGTACGTAGCCCTGCACCGGCAACCAGTTCAACTCGAGCGCAAAGACATAGATGAGCACATAGCCCACGACAAAGACCGGCACGGAGAAACCGGTGACGGAAAAGGCCATCACACCGCGGTCGAGCCAACCGCCCATTTTCCAGGCGGCGAGTGTTCCCAGGGGGAGCGCCGTGACCACGGCGAGAATCAGTGTCGCCACCGTGAGCGAGAGGGTCGGCTCGACGCGTTGGGCGATGAGCTCCCAGACGGGCTTGTTCATGAAGTAGGAGTAGCCCAGGTCCCCCTCAGCCACCTTGCCGATCCAGATGGCGAACTGAGTGACCAACGGTTTGGCCAATCCGAGCTGTTCGCGGATGCGGGCGATATCGTCGCTGCTCGCGTTATCCCCCCCGATCACGGCAGCCGGATCGCCGGGAGTCAGCCGCAGGATCAGAAAGACGACGACCACGACGACCAGCAACACGGGGATGGTGGCGAGCAGGCGCTTGAACAGGAAGGCGATCACCCAAGGATCTCCGCGACCCAAGGGCCTGTGCTGGATTGCGTCCCGCCGCAGGGGTTCAAATCAGTTCTTCTTGACGTTCCAGTAGACCTGCGTGTCGGCGACGACGAGCCCGCTGACAACCCCCCGACGCACTGCCGCAAAACTGTGGTATTGGCCCAGGGGCGCGTGGGTGGCCGTGTCGAGGGCCCGAAGCTGAGCCTCCTCGGCCAGCTTCTTGCGCTCTGCATCCGTCGATGCACGCACGAAGCGCGCCTTGATGTCCTCCAGTTGGGGGTCATCGTCCCATCCGAACCAGCCTTTGTCACCGCGGGCATTCATCATCGCCATCGTCACGGGGTTGGCCACGTCGGCCGCATTCCATGAGGTCATGAAAGCGTTCCAGCCGCCCGCACTCGGCGGATCCTTCTTGGTGCGGCGTGCAACGAGCGTCTGCCAGTCCATTGTCTGCAGGTCGACGACGAATCCGGCCTGCTCCAACTGCTGTTTGGCAACAAGGGGCAGCTTACTGATCCCGGCCAGATCGGTGGGACGCATGAGCACAACGGGCGTGCCGCTGTAGCCGGCATCTTGGAGCATCTGACGCGCTTTTTTCGGATCGGCCACACCGGTGTAGTACGAGGTGTTATCCGAGGCATAGGTGGAGCCGCATGGGTAGACGCTCTTGCAGAACTGATACAGACCCGGGACGCCGACCTGGGTCTTGAGCATCTGCTCCTCGCCCAGGGCGACCATCGCCGCGCGGCGGATCCGGACATCGTTAAACGGTGGAAACAGATGATTAAAGCGGAAAATGTATTGACCACCGGCAGGCTGTACTTCGACCAATTCGATCGACGGACTGGCCCGCATGGTCGCGTACTGCTCGGCAGCGGGCTCCTCGATCAGATCGACTTCGCCTGCGAGCAGGGCATTTAGCTGGGTCTGCGGATCGCGGATGATGACCCATTCGATCCGGTCGACATAGACCCTTTTGCCTCCGGTCGTGCCTGAGGCGGGCTCATCGCGCGGTTTATAGCGCGGGTTCTTGACGTAGACCACGCGCTCGCCGGGCCGGTACTCGTCCGTCTTGAAGATGTAAGGGCCGGAGCCTGTCGTATCCTTGATCTGTTGATCCCCTGGAGTATCGGCCACGCGCTTGGGCATGATGAACGGCACGTTCGAAGAGGGTTTACCCAGCGCCTGCAGCACGAGGCCAAAGGGCTCCTTTAAGACCAGCCGAAACGTCTTGGGATCCGGGGTCTCGTAGTGATCGATAAAGCGCGCGAGCACGCCGCCGAAACTGTCACGGCTCGACCAGCGCTTCAACGACGCGACCACGTCGTCGCTCGTCACCAGAGCCCCGTCGTGAAACTCGAGCCCGTCGCGCAGCGTGAAGGTCCAGACCTTGCCGTCCTTCGAGGTGGTCCATTTGTCGACCATCTGCGGTTTGATCTTGCCCTCCGCATCCGTGCCAAAAAGGGTGTCATAGATCATGTAACCGTGGTTGCGGGTCACATTCGCGGTGGTCCAGATCGGATCGAGGATGGCGATGTTGGTCTGCGGCACCATGCGCAGCGTCACCGGCGCGGTCTGGGCAGCCCCCCCTGCCGCGGTCAGCAACAAGGTCGTGGCAAGGAGCGCGCGCGTGATCTCCAGGAGATTGCAGCGAGTCAAGCCCAACGACGGCAAAAGAGCGAACCGATACCCCATCTGAAACGCCTCCGATTCATTTGCAAGATTCAATCGAAACCAGGCTCAAAAAGCAAATATCACTTTCTCGCGAGGGACCCCATCCCTTTGTTAGCCCCTGCGGGCTGGCCTTGTGGACAGATGCGAAATTCGTGCCGGATTGCGAAACATCGAGCCGCGCGCACCGAATTCGGTCGTCTCCGGCAGGCGCTCGCCCGGTCACGCTGGCCGGGCCAACGCTCGGTCCGGAAGCCCATTTGCAGGGGCAAGAGAGTCCGATTGGTCAGACAGGCAGAGCCCCAAACTGGCGGCCGGGGCACTGATCAAGTGCGCTCGTCGGGCGGCCAGAACCGCGCAGGGCTCCTCGCGCCCAGCTCACGGGTGCGCGTCCAGCCGAGAACAGCGCACTTCCCCCTCTCCAAGCGTGGCCGTGTTCCAGCGTAAAATGCGCATCACTCGCCATAGCACAACGGATAGTGCACATGCCTCCTAAGCGTGGGATCTGGGTTCGATTCCCGGTGGCGGGACCACGGACTTTGGCCGTGACCGCGCCGTCAATTTTGACGATTGCGGATAAACCGCCAGCGCGGTTCATGCCACAGGTGATTCGAGATGCCTAACTTCTTGTTTCATTGCGTCTTTGAGACCGCGCGTACTCGTGCTCATGCTCGTGCACGGGCTGGCCTTCGCGCCTGATTCCGCGATGGACTCTAAGAGAGCGCGAGAACTCGCCCTGGCGCTGCCCGGGGCGACCGAGGAGCCGCACTTCGAGGCGGCATCCTTCCGCGTTCGCGGAAAGATATTCGCGACGCTCCCCCCGGGTGGCCAGGTCCTGCACGTATTTGTATCGGAGGAGGTACGGGAGCGGGAGCTGAAGATCAACTCCGCCTTTCTCGAGAAATTGCTTTGGGGCCAGAAGGTGAGGGGCTTGCGAGTTCTCTTGGGCGAGGCGGAGCCTTTGGTCGTCGATCGACTGCTGCGCGAGGCCTGGTCCGACCGGGCTCCCGAGTCGCGTTCCCGTGGTGGCGCGGCCGCGCGTTAGACGGGGGCAACACCGGTGCTGAGCAGAGCCCCTGGCTCAGCCCTTGGAGGGGGCGAAAACAGCAAAAGCGAACCGATAGGGTGGATCGGTCGCGCCGAACTATGTCACACTCGGTCCATCGATTGCGTCCATTGGTTTTTGCCGTGACCTACCGCTCGCCTGAAACCTACTCCCGCCTCGATCAGCTCACCGAGATCTCGCGCGCCTTGGCTGGAGAGCGCGACATCACCAAGCTCTTGGAGCTTATTTTGCGCTCCGCGCGCGAGGCCACCCACGCCGACGGAGGTACCCTTTATCGGGCCGTCGAAGGGGGCCAGGCGTTAAGCTTCGATCTGGTCATGAACGCCTCGCTTGGCTTGCATCTCGGGGGAACATCCGGGCGCCCGGTCAGCTTCCCCCCGATGGCACTCTACAAGCCCGACGGCCGGCAAAATCTCGATTCGGTCGTGGCCTATAGTGCGCTGAATCGAAAAAGCGTACTGATCGAGGATGCCTACACGGTTCAAGGGTTTGACTTCCAGGGGGCGCGCCACTTCGACGAGGCCAATGGCTACCGCTCCAAGTCTTTCCTGACGGTACCGATGACGACTCACGACGATCAATTGATCGGCGTTTTGCAGTTGATCAATGCCCAGGATGACGCTGGCCGCACGATCGCCTTCTCGGACGCCGACCAGCGCTTCATCGAGGCGCTCGCGGCCCAGGCAGCCATCGCCTTGGAGAACAAACTCCTGGTTGAGAAGCTCGAGGAGCTCTTCTTGAGCTTCGTGAACCTCATCAACCTGGCAATCGACGAGAAGTCACCCTACACCGGCGGTCACTGCCAACGTGTGCCGGAACTGACGATGCTGCTCGCCGAAGCGGCCAGCGTCACCAAGAGCGGACCGCTCGCCGGGTTCACCATGACCGACCGCGATCGTCACGAGTTGCGGATGGCGGGCCTCTTGCACGACTGCGGCAAGATCACCACGCCGGTGCACGTCGTCGACAAATCGACGAAGCTGCAGACGATTTTCGATCGCATCGCGCTGATCGACACCCGCCTGACCGCCTTGGCGCGCGAGCGTGAAGTGGCGGCACTCAAAGAGAAGCTGGCCGGTGCCAACTCCGCTGAGGTCGATCGTCTCTTGGCGAGCGAGTTGGCCGAGCTCGAAAGCGACCGACTCTTTCTGGCTGAGGCGAACATCGGCGCCGAGAAGATGGCCAACGAGGACTTGGAGCGGATCCGGCGGATCAGCCAGCGCACCTGGCAGGCATCTGACGGTTCCCGTCAGCCCCTATTGACCGAGAACGAACTGGCCAACCTGACCGTTCCTTATGGCACTCTGACTGCCGATGAGCGTGCCATCATCAACAATCACATCGTGGCCACGATTCGCATGCTCGAAGCCCTACCGTGGCCCGCACACTTGAAGAATGTGCCGGAGTACGCAGGCGGTCATCACGAACGCATGGACGGCAAGGGCTATCCGCGTGGATTGACGCGCGACCAGATGTCCGTCCAAGCCCGGACCATGGGCATCGCTGATGTCTTCGAGGCCTTAACGGCCAAGGACCGCCCTTACAAGGAGGGCAAGACTCTGACCGAGTCGCTGAAGATCCTCGGCCGCATGGCCCAGACCGGCCATGTGGATCCGGATTTGTTCGATGTGTTTGTGCGCCAGAAGGTCTATCTGACCTACGCGGAGCGGTTTCTCGACCGGTATCAGATCGACGCGGTCGATGAGAGCGCCATCCCCGGCTATACTCCCTGACCCATTGACCGGCTCTTAGGCCTCTGCGCGGCATCCGGACCACGCAGTGCCGGCGCTTTAACGGACGTTCTGCCTCATGGCTTTGCTTTCCCTCAATCATATCCAACTCGCCTACGGCCACGTTGCGCTTCTCGATGATGTCGACCTGGCGCTTGAGGCCGGTGAGCGTGTCGGGCTCATCGGGCGTAACGGCACCGGTAAGTCGTCCCTCTTGCGCATCATTGCGGGCCAACGCGTGCCCGATGATGGAACCATGAATCGCCAGAGCTCAATGAGCATTGGATTGGTCGAGCAGGAGCCGGAATTGGTCGAGACCGAAACCGTGCTCGAGGCCGTCGCAGCGGGCTTAAGAGAGGGCGCAAAGGCACTCGTCGACTACGAGCATGCGGTTGCACGCGTGGGCACGGGAGAACAGGCGGCGCTTGACGAATTGGCGCGCGCCCAGACCGCCCTCGAAGCCGCGGGGGGATGGACGCTCGCGAGCCGGCTCGAGACCGCGCTCGAGCGCTTTGAGCTCGACGGCGATGCGTTGATCGGCGCACTCTCCGGAGGACAACGCAAACGGGTGGCGCTCGCGCGCGCCTTCGTTGCCGAGCCCGATCTGCTGCTGTTGGATGAGCCCACCAATCATCTGGACTTTGAGGCGATCCGCTGGCTCGAGGAGATGCTGCGCGGATTGCGCGGCTCGGTACTGTTCATCACGCATGATCGCGCCTTCCTCGATGCGGTGGCGACACGCATTGTCGAACTCGACCGGGGGAAGTTGCGCAGCTATCCCGGTAACTACAGCGCCTATCAGCTGCGTAAGGAAGAACAGCTCGAAGCCGAGGAGGTCGAGAACGCGAAGTTCGACAAACTCTTGGCCCAGGAGGAGGTCTGGATCCGCAAGGGAATCGAGGCACGCCGCACGCGCAACGAGGGACGGGTGCGAAGACTCGAGTCCTTACGACGTGAGCGGCAGGCAAGGCGCGAGCGCGTCGGCGAGGCGCGCCTTACGGTCGATGCCGGCGAGCGTTCAGGCAAACTTGTCGCCGAACTGGAGCACGTCTCGAAGTCCTATGGCGGGCGCGC
>CAJCID010000265.1 GCA_903970305.1 Rhodospirillales bacterium
TTGCGCATCGGGCACGAGGCAGTTCAGCAACGACGACTTGCCCATGCCGGACTGCCCGACGAGGACCGTCGACTGGTTTTCGAAGTGGGGCCAAAGTCGCGTCAAGGCGCCCTTCGGATCTGTCTTCAGCGACACTTCCACGACCTCATAACCGAGTGTGCCGTAGAGGGCAAGCCGTGAGCGTGCGAGGGCGGCCGCTTCGGCGAGGTCGACTTTGTTCAGGACAATGAGCGGCTTGATCCCCGTCGCTTCGGCTGCGACCAATGAGCGACCGAGCAGATCATCGGAGTAGGAGGGCTCGGCCGCGACCACGGTGCAGAGTTGGGTCAGATTGGCCGCGAGCAGCTTGGCGCGAAAAGCATCGGAGCGATAGAACAGATTCGTGCGCGGCAGGAGCGCATCGATGACACCCTGACTTGCGCCGGTGGCCGTGTATTGGACCCGGTCACCACAGGCGGGTCCGGCCTTCTTGCCACGGGTCACGCAGACCACCCGCTCGCCGCGCGCGTTGCCCACCACGAAATGGCGTCCATGAGCGGCAACGACCAGTCCGGTTTCGGACGCGCTCAAGCGCTTTTGGCCACGCCCGCGGCGAAGATCGCGTCACACTTGGCGGCACAGATGAAGTCATTCTCAGAGATGCCCCCCACCGAGTGGGTATTGAAGCGGACCACGCAGCGGTTGTAGTGGACCGCCAGATCCGGATGGTGATCCTCGCGATGGATCATCCAGGCGATCGCATTGACAAAGGCGATCGTCGAGTAGTAGTTGGCAAAGTCGTAGCTGCGCTCGAGCGCGCCCTCGCGATGGGCCCAGCCCGGCAAAGGGGCGAGCTGGGCCAAGATGGCCGCTTCCGGCAGGGCTTGACCACCTTCGTGCGCACGGCAATGGCGCTGTTCCAGTTCGGCGACTGACAGGGGCTTTTTCATGAGGTTCTGAGCTCAGCAGGTGCGCGCAGATCGAGATGAGCGATGCGCAGCGTGGCGGGAGGATGGGAATCGTAGAAGGCGGAGTGCAGTGGATCGGGCGTCAAGGTCGAGGCATTGTCCTCGTAGAGTTTGACGAGTGCCTTGATGAGATCCCCTGCACCCGTCTGGGCGGCCGCGAATGCATCAGCCTCGTATTCGTGGCGACGCGAGGCCAGGCTGACGATGGGGGAGAGCAGGAAGGTGAACACCGGCAGGACATAGAAAAACAGCACGAGCGCGACACCGTTGCGAGTCGCAATGCCGGGCGAGACCCCCAGGTCCTCGTAGAACCAGGGCTGCAAAGTGAGCCATCCCAGAAGCGCCAGACCGATGAGGCTCGTCAGAAACGACCAAACGAGGCGCTTCAAGACATGGTGCCTTTTGAAGTGCCCCAGTTCGTGGGCGAGCACCGCCTCAATCTCGGGTCCGGACAGGCGCGCGAGAAGGGTGTCGAAAAACACGATACGCTTGGCCGCGCCGAAACCCCAGAAGTAGGCATTGCCGTGGGCGGAGCGCTTGCTGCCGTCCATGACAAACACCCCCTTGGCCGCGAATCCGCAGCGGCCCAGCAACGCATCGATACGCGATCTGAGAGTCTGGTCTTCGAGCGGCTCGAACTTGTTGAACAGGGGTGCGATGAGTACCGGGTAGAGCAGCATCACCAGCACCTGAAAGCCGACCCAGACGATCCACGCATAGAGCCACCAGAGCTCGCCCGCGCCATTCATGAGGGCGAGCACGATGCCGATCAAGGGCACGCCCACCAGGGCGGCAATGAGGCTGGCCTTCACGAGGTCGGCCACGAAAAGGGCCGCGGTCATCTTGTTGAATCCGAAGCGGGCCTCGAGTCGGAACTGGCGGTAGAGCGAGAAGGGCAGATCCAGGAGCGCCGAGGCGACGATGACCACCACGACGAGACTGATCTCGCGCAAAAGCACCGGCACGGCGATCCCCGAGAAGAGCCGGGCGAGCGCATCGTCGATCCACTGGAGCCCTCCGAGCAGGGTCAGGACGACGAGGAAGACCGCCTCGAAGGTGCCCTCGAGACTGGACAGCTGGACGCGTGCGATCGTGTAGTCGGCAGCCTTCTGATGGGCCGCCAAGGGCATGACCTCGGCAAAGCGCGCCGGTACGCTCGCACGGTGCGCCTGCACATAGCGGATCTGCCGACGCGCCAGCCAGAATTTGACGAGTACCGACAGAAAGAGCGCCAAGAGGAAGAACTTCGTGAACATGTGAGAAAATCCGAAAGCGATGCGGTGTGTACTCGCCGCCTCAGAACCCTCGATTCTGCGCCTGGCCTGAAAGTGTCGTCAGCAGGATGGAGGACCGTCGGCCGCGGTGCGTTAAGAAAGACAGCAAAATTATGTCACAAGAAGTTCCACTGGCCGAGGCGGCTCCGCAAACTAAATCCCCGAGTGCATCCACCGACGAGAGCCGGCTCGTCTGGATCGACATGGAGATGACTGGCTTGAATCCCGATTCAGACCGGATCATCGAGGTGGCGCTTGTTGTGACCGACGCTCAGCTGAACACGGTCGCCGAGGCGCCGGTGCTGGTCGTACACCAGTCCGATGCGGTGCTCGAGGGCATGGATTCCTGGAACAAGGGCACGCACGGGCGCTCCGGGCTCATCGACAAGGTCAAGGCCTCGACGCTTGACGAGGCGCAAGCAGAGGAAGGGCTGATCCAATTTCTGAGGATCTATGTGCCCAAGGGCAAGGCGCCGATGTGCGGCAATTCAATCTGTCAGGACCGGCGCTTCATGGCCCGCTACATGCCCAACCTCGAGGCCTTTTTCCACTACCGCAATGTGGATGTGAGCACCATCAAGGAGCTCTGCAAGAGATGGCGTCCGGAACTCGTCGCGGGCTTCAAGAAGCAGCAACGCCACGAAGCGCTGGCGGATATCTACGAGTCGATCGACGAACTGAAGTACTACCGCGAGCACTTTCTGAAAGCCTAGCGTCTGGCGCGTGGGCCTGCGTGCGCTCGAGCCCGTTGCGCTGGGCTATTGATCGTCGACATTGTGGGCTGCACCGCCTGTCACACCGGGTACGGTCTTGACGCGGCGCAAGAGCCGATAGCGCTCGTCGCGATCGGAGGCGCGCCGACCCTCCCAGATGGCCTGCCAGTGACCGGGTGGCTGCGCGATGCGCGGATCGCGGGTCGAATCCTGACGCAGCAGGTACGGACAGGTTTCGCTTTCGTGCACGCCATCGAAATCCAGCCGGGCAAAACGGACATGGGCAAAATAGGCGAACGAGGCCCGCTGCGCGAGCCCCAATCCGTCGACGGCGATACAGGCCCGGCCATCCTGCGCGGCCGGGGGCAGCGCCTGGGCGAGTTTGGTCGCCACGTCCCGGTAGCTGCGGCTGTAGTCGAGTTCGGGAAGCATGATCGTCATAGCCAGCCCCCAGCAGAGAGTCACCCCTCCGCTGGCCAAGACCACGCTGCGCCAGAGCACCTTGGGATGCGTGGTGATGCGCCAGTGGACGATCCAGACCCAGGCGATGGTGATGCCCAAAGCGATCAGAAATTCGAGCAGATGAAACTCGCCCGGCAGACCCGGCACGAGTCGCGCGAGGGTGTGCGCATAGGATGCGGGAAAGGACGTGATGCGCGTGAGCCAACTGACCCAGATTCCCAGCGCCGTGAGCGAATAGATCGACAGGCTGAACCAGTCGATCGCGTTGGCAGCCCCCCGCTTTAGGGTCGGCAGTCCGAATGCCGCGAGCATGACCACGCCCGGCAAGAGCATCAGCAACAACCCGTCGGCGCTGTTGGACGTAAGGAGCAGCACCAGAAGAATCGCCGCCAGGTAACCTAGGGGCAGGAGCACGTGCGCGGTCTTGCGCTGGCCGCGCCAGACCCACCAGGCCCAAGCCGCGATCGGCCAACCCGGCAGGGCGAACCAGGCGATATTGCGTCCATACTTGCGCAATCCCTCCAGATCAATGCCGTCGCAATAGGAGATCCAGTAGGCACGCCGGGCGGCGAAGAAGCTCTGCGCTTCGGCGCCGTCGAAGTGCCCCACGAGCCACGGCCAGACGTAGAGGCCCAGAGCGACCAGTGGGGCGGTGACGAGCACCAATGCAGGGCGGGCGAGACGCCACTCGGGATGCAGAAGAACAAGCGCGACCCAGGCCAGGCCAAGTGCCAAGGAGGCGAAGGGGCCGCGTGAGAGGACGAGCCCGATCAGCCCGAGCGCAATCCAGGCGGCCCCGGCATAGGGGCGATCGAGGCTTCGTGCTGCTCCATAGAGCACGATGCACAGCATCGTGAGCATGCCGACATCGGCCGAACTCTCGTGGGCGCGCGCGGCCAGACCCAGGGTTCCCAGCAGGATCAAGAGCGAGCCGTCGGCAAGGGTGCGGCCATAGTCCGCCGGCTTCGGATGGCCGCCGAAGGCCAGGGCGAGCGGCTGGGCCGCGGGCCTTCGGCCCAGCAGATAGGTCGAGTACCACAAGGCCGTCGCGGCCACGAGAAACAGCAGGACCGTCGCCAGTCGGGCGGCGAGAGGCGCGTCGATCAGTCCGCCGAAACTGCCTTCGAAAAGCTTGATCGAGCCCGCCCCCAGCCAATAGGTCAGCGGGCCACTATCGAAAACGGTCGCACCCGCCACATTGGGAATGAGCCAGTCCCGCAGCGTCCCGTGCGCCATGCTCCACATGACGCCAAAACCCGTGGCGTCCTCGGACTTCCAGGGGTCGCGTCCGACAAGGCCCGGCAGGATGTAGAGCAGGCACAGGCCGAACAGCCCGCCGCGCGGCAACTTCAGGGTCGCCAGCGCCGTCAGTCGAGCAGGTGAGGAGCGGGGAAGATCCATCGTCTTGCCAGCGGGGCGTGTACCTTGACCAAAGAAAAAAAGGCAGCCGAAGCTGCCCTGGTTTCCGTTATGCGGCGGATGTGCTGCGCACGCGGTCCCGTCAGGCAGACGCCTTGCCGGCCCGATTGCCGAATTTCTGGCGGAATTTTTCGACGCGTCCCGCCGTATCGACGATCTTGTGCTTGCCGGTGTAGAAGGGATGCGATTCCGAAGTGACTTCGAGCTTGACGAGCGGGTACTGCTTGCCATCGATCTCGATGGATTCCCTCGAATTCATCGTCGAGCGGGTGATGAACTTGAAATCATTGGAGAGATCCAAGAACACCACGTCGCGGTATTCGGGGTGAATGCCTTCTTTCATGATCGTTCCTTTTTTCAGTCGTAGCCAGTCCGAGTTCTGCTTTACTGCCCCGCTATCACTGCGCCGCTGCACTGCCGCCGACGTGCGAACCGAGGGCTAGAAGACGCCTTTGGACCACTTGCGAATTTTCTGTAAGCCTTTGATTATGCCAGATCTTTGTCGGATCCGCTAGGACTATCGCGCGCGCATGCCAGGGCAGAGCGACTGGAATTGTGTCTTTCGCCTCTGGGCGGCGCGAGGCGCCTACCCACCCCGGCGCATCATGTCGAAGAATTCGGCGTTGTTCTTGGTTTGCTTCATTTTGTCCAGAATGAATTCCATCGCCTCGATTTCGTCCATGGCGTAGATGAGCTTGCGCAAAATCCAGACCTTCTGCAGCAGTTCGGGCTTGATCAGCAATTCTTCGCGCCGCGTCCCCGACTTGTTGAGGTTGATGGAAGGGTAAACGCGCTTTTCGGCCAAGCGGCGCTCAAGGTGTACCTCCATATTGCCGGTGCCCTTGAACTCCTCGTAGATCACGTCGTCCATGCGCGAGCCCGTCTCGATCAGGGCCGTCGCGATGATCGTCAAGGACCCGCCTTCTTCGATGTTCCGGGCTGCGCCAAAAAAGCGCTTGGGGCGCTGCAGCGCGTTGGCGTCCACGCCGCCGGTCAGGACCTTCCCGGAGGCCGGCACGACCGTGTTGTAGGCCCGGCCCAAGCGTGTGATCGAGTCGAGCAGGATGACCACGTCCTTTTTCATCTCGACCAAGCGCTTGGCCTTTTCGATGACCATCTCGGCGACCTGGACGTGGCGCGTGGCCGGTTCGTCGAAGGTCGACGCCACCACTTCGCCCTTGACGGAGCGCTGCATCTCGGTGACCTCCTCGGGGCGCTCGTCGATCAGGAGCACGATCAGCACCACTTCAGGATGATTCGTCGCGATGGCATGGGCGATGTGCTGCATCATGACGGTCTTGCCGCTCTTTGGCGAGGCCACGAGAAGTCCGCGCTGGCCCTTGCCGATGGGCGCGATCATGTCGATAATGCGCCCGGTGATGTTCTCGTCGCCGCGCATCTCGCGTTCCAAGGACAGCGCGACGTTCGGGAACAACGGGGTGAGGTTCTCGAACATGATCTTGTGTTTCGAGGCCTCGGGTGGCGAGCCGTTGACCTGGTCGACCTTCACCAATGCGAAATAGCGCTCGCCATCTTTTGGGGTGCGCACTTCGCCTTCGATGGAATCGCCGGTGTGCAGGTTAAAGCGCCGGATCTGCGACGGACTGATGTAGATGTCGTCGGTCGAGGCCAGATAGCTCGATTCGGGTGAACGCAGAAAGCCGAAGCCGTCGGGTAGCACTTCGAGACAGCCATCGCCGTAGATCGGCTCGCCGGTGCGGGCGCGCTTCTTCAGGATGGCAAACATCAACTCCTGTTTGCGCATCCGATTGGCGTTCTCGATTTCCAGGCCGTTCGCCATTTCGAGCAGGGCCGATACGTGGAGGGCTTTGAGTTCAGATAGGTACATGGGGGGTCCCTGGTCGGGTCACTGCCGGAAGGAATTGGATCGGGGGAAAAGCGCTACCCGGGGAGGTGGACAGCGGAGAGTTGGAGGTGGGTTAGGAGCTGCACCTGCATTGGGGGCCCAAGGGGTCTGAAGATGCGCCCCCCGGGGCCGATGATGGTCTACAGATTGCTATCGATGAACGCCGTCAGTTGAGACTTCGAGAGCGCACCGACCTTGGTGCCGACAATGGCGCCGTTCTTAAACAGCATCAGTGTCGGTATACCGCGAATGCCGTACTTGGCCGGCACGCTCTGGTTCTCATCGACATTGAGCTTGGCGATCGTGAGCTTGCCCGAGTAGTCTTTCGAGACTTCGTCAAGGATCGGGGCGATCATCTTGCAAGGGCCGCACCATTCGGCCCAGTAATCGACCAGTACGGGGGCGTCGGACTTCAGCACGTCGGCTTCAAAACTGGCATCGGTGACGTACTTAATGGAATCACTCATGTGGTGACCTCGGTGGGAACTGCGCTAATCAAAGGGGGGACGGATCGCACGACATGCAAAAAAGTGGGACCGGACGTAAGGGACCACCCGGCGCATTGCTCGGCTAGACGAGCCAATGCCGCATGAGAAACGCCTGTTTTGCGACCTCTGGGGTGAAATAATGGCACAAATCCGAAAAACAAGTACGACCCGGTTCACAAAATCATCTGGAAATCCGACCTGAGCCGCCCCGAAATCGGTGGAAAATGGGGGTTTTTGCAACAGCCATGAGCGCGCCGCAGTTGCCGATCGATTCCTCCCCCGCCGGGCTTGTCCATCACCCCATTCCATTCACGGCCCGTTTCTGGAGCGAGTTGGCGGGGGCGATCTTGGGCTATCCCCGCCTGGAAGAGTGGATTGTCCTGGTCCCGAATGCGCAGCTTGCCGTGGCGCTTCGCCAAGCCCTCGCTGCGGAATTGGCCAAGCCCGAGCGGGCCGTCAAAGCGCTCCTTCTGCCGCGCATCCTACCCTGGCCGGAGTGGGTGGCTACGCTCGAGGACGCGGGGGCGGCGCGCGCCCAGACGATGCGCCTCGTCGAACTCTTCAATGCCTTGAAGGCGACCGACTGGCTCACCAGAAGACTCGGCGCGCAGGCCTCGCAACTCTGGGCCTTGGCGCGCCAGCTCCTGTCGATCTGTGATGAGGTGACTCTTGGGCTGGGCCGGTTCGATGTCCAAGGCGAGGCGCGTGCGATCGAGGCAAGACTGGTTGCGGCAGTCAAGGGAAGCTACCGTGATCGGTCCTGGTCGATCTGCTCGGAGGAGGCCGAACTGGTGCTGGGAATCTGGCGCTCCACTCTCACGCGTGACGATGCCCCGGCGCGCATGCTGCGCGGTCTCGAGAACCTCGCAGCCGAGGCTTCTCGTCGGCTCGTGGTGATCGCTACCGAACCGCTGCCACCCCATGCCGAGGCGTTCCTTCTGCGCTATGCCGCCCGCCAGAGCGTGGTGCGCTGGGAGATCGATCTGGGTCAATCGGTCAAGGCGCAGCCCGCGCTCGATGCGGCCTGGCCGGAACTGCATCTGAACCCCGGGCAAGACGAGCCCACCCCGCTTATCGCACGCGCGCTGGAGTTGCGTAACCAGGGCTCGCCCCTGCGGCACGTCCAAATCATCGAGCACGCCGGCCTCGAGGACGAAGCGGCCTGCGCGGCTGACACCATCCTCGCCTGGCTCAGAGCCGGGTACCGCAATATTGCACTCGTCGCCTTGGATCGGCTGACCGCGAGGCGCGTGCGGGCGCTCCTGGAGCGAGCCCATGTCCTCGTGCGCGACGAGGCCGGCTGGAAGTTCTCGACAGCAACCGTCTCAGGCAGCCTCATGCGTTGGCTGGAACTGGTGCACGCCGATGAGACCCATGTCGAAGCGACGGTTCTCTTAGACTGGGTGAAATCCCCGCACGCGCTCTTTGGGCTCGCCGGTAAGGAGGCCATCGTCGCCGAGCTGGAATGGGCGATTCGGCAGGAGAACGTCGCGCGCGGCTGGCCGCGAATCGCGCAGGCGTTAAACCGGGCGCACCAGCGTCTTCGCGCAGAACGGGGTGCGCCAGTCGACCCAGCGCTCGAAGACGACGGCCCAGAAGGACTCGCGCGCGCGCGCATCAGCCGGATCGAGCGCGCCCTCGAAGTGCTCGCGCGGGTGCGGTCCACCGCCGTGCCTCTGCGGGGACGGCGCTCCCTCGGCGCGCATTTCGATTGGCTCAAAGCGAGCCTGGCTCAGACCGGAATGGCCCAATCGTTCGGCGCTGACCCTGTTGGCAGGGCGTTGCTGTTGCAATTGGAGGAACTGGCCCATGATTGTCTGGGCGCGGAGTCGGGCAGCGGCTTCACCTATTCTGAATGGCGCGAGTTCGTTGCCGACGCACTGGAGAACACCACGTTTCGCGAAGCTGCCGTCGACAGCCCGGTCGTGGCGACCTCGCTGGCGGGCGCAGCCTATCGACATTTCGAGGCGATCTTCGTTTTGGGTGTGGATGCGGCCCATTTTCCAGGAGACGGTCCGGATGGTCTTTTTCTGAACGGCAACATCCGGGCCGAACTCGGGCTTGCTGATTCCGCCGCTCATCAGCGCACGGCGCTTAGGCAACTGGCGCTTCTTCTTGCGGCCACTCCCGAGGCATCGCTGTCCTGGCAAAGCGTCAAGAACGACCGACCGAATCCTGCGGCAGGAGCCCTCGAGCGCCTCATCATGCTGCACGAGGCTGCCTTTGGCGACAACCTGGTTCGGCCCTGGCGCTGGCCGCGCGTGCCGATCACCCCGCAACCCCGGGCTCGCCCGGCTCCTGGCGCAGCAGGTCGGGTTCCCGCTGAGGTCTCGGCATCAGGCTACAACCTCTTCATCAGCTGCCCGTATCGCTATTACGTGCGCCACATGCTCGGACTCGCCCCGCTCGAAGCGATCCGGGAGGACGTCGAGAAGCGCGACTATGGCGAGATCGTGCACCGGATTCTCGAGCGGTACCACGCGCAGGTGGCCCCTGCGAGCTCTCGCGAGGCGGCGCTTGCGCTCCTTGCGGAGGTGAGCGCAAGCGTCTTCGACGAGGCACCAGGCAGCCGCGCGGCCTTGCTGGGCTACCGGCACCGATGGAGGAGCCTCATCGAGCCCTACGTGGATTGGTGGCTTGCCTGGTCCAGGGAGGGATGGCAGACGGCCCACACCGAACTCGCCCTGACGCGGCAGCTCGATCTACCCGATGGTGGCCGTGTTCTTCTCAAGGGCAGGCTCGATCGCGTCGACCGACACGGTGCCGCGCGCGCGATCCTGGACTACAAGGCGCGCAGTAAACAGACCTTGCAAGAGGGATTAAAGCGCCCGGGCGAAGATATTCAGCTCCCTTTTTACCGCTTGCTCCTCGCCGCCGAGGAAGATGTGCGCGCCGCTTATCTGAGCGTCGATCGTGAGAAGGTCGATCTCGTCGAAGTGGGTTCGGGTTTCGAGGAGCTTGCGAAGGCGGTGTCGGAGCGGATCGAGCGCGACTTCGCAAGGCTTCATCAGGGCCAAGGACTTCCTGCCAACGGCAGCGAGGCCACCTGTGGACGCTGTGATGACCGGGGGCTGTGCCGCAAGGGGCAATGGAGCGAGAGGCCTCTGGAGTCCGACCGCGAGAAGGTCACATTGCCGATGTCGGGGCCGGCTCGATGAATGAAGGGCTGCCCACGCCGAGTGCCTTTGTCGTTGACGGCAGACCGGTATCGAGGGCGCAGTTCGATCGGGCCGCGCTCGGACCCGCGCACAGTGTCGTGATTCGGGCTTGTGCGGGAAGCGGCAAGACCTGGCTTCTGGTCGGCCGGCTCTTGCGGCTCTTGCTCTCGGGCGCCGAACCGGGCGAGATCCTGGCCATCACCTTTACCCGTAAGGCCGCCGAGGAGATGCGCCAACGCTTGCTCGAGTTGCTCGAGCGGCTCGCCGTTGGTGCGCCCGGCGAGGCGCTTGCGATATTGATCGAAAGGGGTCTTGACGAAGCGTCGGCCCGCGAGGCGCTGCCGCGGGCGCGCGGACTCTTTGAAAAAGTCTTGAGTGCGTCCCGCACGATCACGATCGAGACCTTTCACGGCTGGTTTGCGCGCATCGTGCGCAGCGCGCCGCTCGCCGCGGGCGTTCCCGCAGGGTTTGGTCTGGCCGAACGCACGAGCGACCTCCGCGATGGGGCGAAACGCGACTTCCTGGCGCTCGCGAGCCGCGAAGCCCACCTCCTTGAGCCTTATGAGGCGCTGGTCAGCCGCGTCGGTCAACACACGGCCTGGGAATTGATCTGGGCACTTCTGCAGCACCGCAATCAGTGGCTGGCCTTCCTCGCCGAGCGCCCAATTGACGTTGCTCTGGCGGACCTTGCACGGTCCTGGGGCATCGAGGCGATCCTGCAGGATCCATCCAGTCCGGATCCCCTCGAAGAATTTCTCACCGATCCCGGTTGGATCGTGGA
>CAJCID010000266.1 GCA_903970305.1 Rhodospirillales bacterium
TCGGCTACGAATTGGACCACAGGTCGCACACGCCACCCGGATTGATCTCATCATCGTTGGGGATCAACTCGCAGTGGTTGGCGCCGTGGCCCGCTGCGTCAGCGCTGCCGGGGCGAAAGTGCACGCAGCTTGCGCAGTGGCGCTGGCCTAAGGCGCGCTCGCGATACTTGAGTTCCTCGCGCAAACTCGGATTGCGCTGGGCGTACGCGGGTGTGATCCCGGCCAGGGTGACTCCGGCCAGACCGAACAGAATCTTCGAAAGTGCGGCGCGTCGTTGGAACGAATGCATGATGTGGCCAGGCGATGAATTGGTCTGCAGCATACGATGTCTGCGCGCCTTTCGCGGTGACGAAAGTCACCCCTCACGCCCTCCTCACTATTCGGATCTTGCGCAATCAATCCCGGCGGGGGCGAGCCGCCGGGCCTCGGCGGCTTTAGGCAAGCGTCCTGGCGAGGTGCGGGAACATGTACCTTTTCGCCTCCTCGTCGAACTCGGTCTTAAAGGCGTGTTTGTCCTTCAAGGCGTTGGCACGAATCGCGGCCGGTCGTGCGCTGATTTCGTCGAAGAGCCGCTTCAGATGGGGCATCTGGCTAAAGCCCACGTCGCCAAAGATGAACGGTACCGCGCGCGCCCAACCCCAGACCGCCATGTCGACGATCGTATAGGTGTTGCCCAGCATATAAGGATGTTTGGCGAGTTGGGCATCGAGAATGCCGAAATGCCGCTCGGCCTCGTGCATGTAGCGATTCACCGCATAGGGCATCTTCTCCGGGGCGAAGTGCTTAAAGTGCACGGCCTGGCCGGAGTAGGGGCCAATACCGGTCGCCACGAACATGAGCCAGGACAGGAGCGCGCCACGTGCCACGGGGGTGCTCTCGGGAAGGAACTTGCCGGTCTTCTCAGCCAGATACAGCAGGATCGCGTTGCTATCGAAGACCTTCACATCGCCATCGGTGATCGCTGGTGTCTTGCCATTGGGATTGATGTCAAGAAATGCAGGCAGGAATTGCTCGCCCTTTCGCGTATCGACAGGGACGAGTTCATACGGCAGGCCGGATTCCTCGAGAAAGAGGGCGACTTTTGCCGGATTGGGCGAGGGATGGTAGTAGAACTTCAGCATGGGGATACTCCGGTGGTGGTGATCAAGGAGAACTCTTCAAAGGGGATCGCTGCGAGAGAAGGCCCGCGTTCTTGGCAAGGCCCGGCATCTGGCTGGTCTCGAGGATGCGCCTAGCCTCGGACAGGAGTAGACCCGGTGCAGTTCCAGGCGGCGGGTGGCCGATCGATGAACGGTCTCGATTCAGAACTTCTCGACCCAGGGTCGAACTTCGACCTCCCAGGTCCAGGCGCTGCGTGGCTGGTCGAGAATCGCCATATAGGTCTGTGCAATCGCATCCGGGTCGAGCTGGCTATCCCCGTCGGCGCTTGAGCCTGCGCGACGAATCGCCCCGTCGATGACGAAGTGGGCCACATGGATGCCCAGTGGCGCGAGTTCGCGCGCGGCACTTTGGGCTAAGCCCCGCAAGGCGAATTTACCCATCGCGAAAGGAGCCGACTGGGCATAGCCCTTCACGCTTGCGGACGCTCCCGTGAAGAAAATCGCCCCGCGCCCCTTTTGCGTCATGCGCAAAGCGGCCTCTTTCGCCACCAGGAATCCGCCGTAGGCCGAAATGGCGATCACATCGGCCACCGCCTTGGCGTCGAGCGTGGCGAGCGGCCCCTTGACTCGACCGCTTGCATTAAAGAAGACGCTCTCGATGGAGCCCAAGGCGGCTTCTGCCAAGACGAACAGGCGAGCCACCGCGGCCGGATCGGAGACATCGCATTCCAGGGCTGTCAGATCGAGCTCGGCGGCAAGCCCGCTGAGCCTTCCCGGATCGCGCGCAGCCAGCGCGACCTGCATCCCCCTTGCGCGGCACTGCCGGGCGAGCGAGGCGCCAAGACCGGGGCCGGCCCCGACGATCAGCGCGGTTTTATAGGGTTTTTCGGTCATCGTGAACTCGCAAGGCACGGGGGTTGTGGATACCGGCTCTGCCCTCCTTATACTCCCGTTGGCGGGGTCTTGCAGCGCTGCCCTGCACCATCCAAAACCATGAGCACGCTAGCGCGGGCGGCTGCGAGCACCCACGATCTTCATTGCCGTGCCCAGGGCGATCGCCACCGCCGCCAATGCGATTCCCGAGAGCAGGATCGAACTCAGGTGATCGCGCACCAAGGGGATGTTACCGAAGGCATAGCCTCCGGGAATGAGGATCCCGATCCACAACACGGCACCCAGAACATTGAATTGCATGAAGCGTGCAAGCTGCAGATCGAAAACCCCCGCAAGCAAGGGAGCGAAGGTTCGGATGACCGCAAGAAAGGGCGAGAAGATGAGAACGACGCTGCCGAAGCGGTCGTAGAACTTCCTCGTCCTCTCGAGCCCCTCTTTGTGCAGCCAGCGATAGTGTTGACTGAAGACCTTGTGCCCGAGAAGCCTGCCGATCCAAAAGCCGACACTGCTGCCGAGCACGGTCGCGACGATCAGAAGCGGCACGAGAATCCAGGGATTGAGGGCGCCGCTTGCGCAAAAGGCCCCACAGATGAAGATGAGCGGATCACCGGGCAGAAAAAAGAGCGGCGCGAACCCGATCTCGCAGAAGACGATTGCAAAGAGCAGCAGATAGATGGCAGGGCCATACTGGCCGATCGCCGTGCCCAGGTATCGGTCGAAGTGCAGGACCAGATTGACGATCTCCATCATGCCCCGGCTCCTCATCCGGGCGGACCACACGTTGTGCCGCAGAAGGTTTGTCCAACCACTCGGGGGCAGTCGCTCTCGTCTTCTGACCCGCGCCCCAAGGCCGAGTTGCATGGTGCTTGGGTCTTGGCAGCTCTTCCCCAGGGCCTCCTTGGAGTCGCACCCGCCAGGCGAAGAATCAACCCCCGAATTTCACGAAAATTTCACGAGAATCTCCCGAGAATCTCACGCACGGAAATCCGCGCGGAGCTGATCTCATCCAACTCCCCTTGGAGGTACCCCGAGGCGGGCGTAGCATAGCAGGCTCGCGGGGTTGCCCGAGCGCTTGACTGAACGCGTGTTCGTGCCGATCGCTCCTTCGATGCAATCACCGCGGATCCCCGAGCAACCCACATGCTCCCCACACGCCACCCACCAGCCGCCCACAGGCCGCCCCCTCGGAGATTCCAACATGGCTCACTATGACTGCCTCGTCATCGGCTCGGGACAGGCCGGACCTGCCCTCGCGGTGCGGCTCGCCAAGTCCGGACTGAAGACGGCCATCGTCGAGCGCTACCGGATTGGCGGGACCTGCGTGAACGTCGGCTGTATTCCAACCAAGGCCCTGGTCGCATCAGCCCGCGTGGCCCATGTGGTGCAGAACGCCAGAGCCTTCGGTGTGCACGTCGATGCGCCGATGCGGGTGGACATGGCCGAAGTCCAGGCGCGCATGGACCAGATCCGCAGCGCCTCGAACGAGTCGGTCACGCGCTGGCTCGAAGAGACCCCTGGGCTGCGCCTCATCCATGGCCATGCCCGCTTCGAGAGTCCGCACGAGGTCACTGTCGCAGGCGAAGTCCTCGAGGCCGACCGGATCTTTCTGAACGTCGGCGGGCGCGCGAGCGTACCCGAGACGCCCGGACTTGCCGGGATCGACTACCTCACCAATTCCAGCATCCTCGAGGTGAAGGCACTGCCCGAGCATCTCGTGATCCTGGGCGGCAGCTACATCGGGCTCGAATTCGCACAGATGTTTCGCCGCTTCGGAAGCAAAGTCTCGGTCCTGGAATTGGCACCGCGGCTCATTGCCCGCGAGGATGCCGACGTCTCCTCTGCGGTGGCGGACATTCTCGAGAAGGAGGGTATCGAGATCCATACGGGAGTCACAAAGCTGCAATTCGAGCGTGGCTCCTACGCGGGAAGCCCGACCGGGCTGCGGGCCCGCTTCGAGACCGCCAAAGGGCCTCTCGAACTCGAGGGCAGTCATTGTCTGGTTGCGGTCGGACGCCGGCCCAACACGGACGATCTCGCACTCGAACGGGCCGGGGTTCTGACCGATGCGCGCGGCTATATCCTGGTCGACGACACCCTCGCGACCAACGTGCCGCACATCTTCGCCCTGGGCGACGTCAACGGACGCGGGGCGTTCACCCACACGGCCTACAACGACTATGAGATCGTCGCAGACAACCTGCTCGATCAGGCCACGCGGCGCGTCTCGGATCGGATCAGCGCCTATGCGTTGTTCATCGATCCCCCGCTTGCGCGCATTGGACTGTCGGCCGAGGGCGCAAGAAAGACCGGCCGCACGATCCTGCGTGCACGCATGGCCATGGAGCGCGTCGGCCGGGCGCGCGAGCGGAGCGAGACCGACGGCTTCATGGAGATCCTGGTCGACGCGGCAACCGAGGAGATCCTGGGTGCGACCTTGCTGGGCATCGAGGCCGACGAGGCGATCCACTCAATCCTTGATCTGATGAGTGCGCGCGCGTCCTTTCGTGTACTCCAGCACACGGTGCACATTCATCCGACGGTCTCCGAACTTCTGCCCACCCTCGTCGGTGACTTGAAGCCTCTGGACGCGTGAAGGTACGGCAGGGCGCCAGGATCAGGGCCCGCCCCCTGGTCCTGAATTGGCCACGAATTCGCGCAGTGCGTCGCGATTTCGTACACTAACGCCCAATTCGGATCATCTGCGAAGGCCTTCATGCGCAATCTGCTGCACGCTCTTTGGCAACCCTCGTGTCTTGCACCGGCCCGCTCTGGGCGTGCGCATCTCCCCGCTCTCGCCGCCACCGTGCTCGCCCTGGTTGCCCCAGCCGGGCACGCCCAAGCCCCGGTGCGCTCACCCGCGGAATATCTGCAGGACTTCAAGAGACTCGTCGATTCGGGCGATATCTCCGACTACAAGGTGGTCGGAGAGGTGCTGCGCATGCCGGTGGCCCCTCATGTGGGCGAGGCGGTCGACTCGACTGCCGCCCGCGGCAACGCGCCGATCGCTGGAACGAGTCGCGACTTTTGGCGTTCGGCGCCCGCGCCCGAGTACCTGGATTTTCCGTTTCACTATGGAGACTTCGTGCCGCGCGGCGGTGGTCCGGCGCGCGTGCTCTTAAGCGCCTACCTTGACCGCACCAAGATCTGCATCAAGGAGAACGATCTTGCGCGGGTGTTCCCGGCGCTGACCAAGACCCCTTTGTCCGACAGCGCGGGCGTGGCCTACCGCACGGACGTGCACAGCAAGAACGACATCACGGCGACCTTCATGATCTTCAGCGACACGAATTGCGCGGAGCGGGTCGATCTGAACCAGAACACCCAGCGCGATTGACCGCCGGACCGGAGGAGGGGAGCGGACCCATGCTGATTGGCAAGAAAGTCTCGGTGCGCCATGTCCTCGAAGAGGACCTGCCTGAACTCCTCTCCCAGATCAACGACCTGGAGGGACGCGGCGACTACTCCAGCAAGCTCATGCGCGCGCCAGTGCAGTTTCAAAAAAGCTTCGAGGAGAACGGCCTGTCGAGCGAGAAATTCGAGATGCTCGCCATCGTCGACGGCCAGAGCCGCCTGGTCGGCAATCTTGTGCACCTGCCCACGCGGGCCTACACGCGCACGCGCGAACTGGGCTATCGAATTTTCTCGCCCGACCTGTGGGGCCAAGGCTATGCGACCGAGGCGGTCACGCTCCTCGTCGATTACCTCTTTGAGAACCGCACCCTGAACCGGCTGGAGATCTGTATGGACCCACGCAACCGCGCTTCCGAGCGCATTGCGCAAAAGTGCGGCTTTCACCATGAGGGTACGATGCGCGGCCAGGTTTTCTATGCAGGCAGCTATGCCGATGCCCATCTCTACGGGCTCACGCGCGCCGATTGGGCGATGCGCGGCAACTTTTCGCCGACGCTTCGAGCCTGATCAGGACTTTACCCGCCTGGCGATCCTCGCCAGAAGTTCGTCCCTCCAAGTTCGTCCCCACCTTTGGCCTAGGTCAAATCCGTAGCGTCTTTGGGAGGCTTAGGGAATGAGTTCGCCCCGAGAAGGCTCCAAAGGTCGAGGCCATGCGGGTCCAAGGGGTTTCACCGGTCTAGGGGATGAACCTGCAGGACCTCTTTGCCTACTCCTTTTGGCCCGATTCGGCAAGCCAGTCCTCAGACTCACTACCGTATACTCGGAGCCTCGCTTTGGCCGGAGTATTCACGAACCCATGCGCTTTGCGTTCCCAGCACCCATCTGTGCAATCTCAGTGGCTCTCCTTCTTGGCGGTTGTGGCGGGGGCGGCTCTTCGGGCAGTTCGCAAGGCACCAGCCCGGCGAATTCAAGTTCCTCTTCCGCATCCTCCGGATCCTCGACCGGTTCGTCTTCGGGCTCTCAAGGTACAGGCACCAGCGCCACGGGTGCGACCTCGATGACGACCGCACTCGGTAAGCCAGCGCGTCTCCTCGTTGGGCTGGGTGCGGGCAACAGCTTCTCGACGATCCAAAGCCAGTCGCTTGCGCCAGACATCTACGACGCCTACCTCGTAGGTGTCGGAGCCGGTACCTGGCCCTACTGGAACAGTCCGAACGGCAGCTACATCACCGACACGGCCCAATCGGCGAGCGCACTGGGGGCCGTGCCGATGTTCACGCTCTACCAGATGGCGACCAATGGCGATGGCAACATCTCCGAGATCAACACGCCCTCGTTCATGACCGGTTACTGGTCACAGGCGCGGCTCATGTTTCAGGTGATCGGATCCTGGTCGAAACCAGTCCTCGTTAATCTCGAGCCTGATTTCTGGGGCTATGTGGAGCAGCAGGCGCCGAGTGGCAATCCGGCCGCACTGGCGGCCTACGTGAATGCCGAACCCGAATGCACGACGCAACCGAACAACGCGATCGGTATCGCCGGGTGTCTCCTCGCCATGGGCCGCAAATATGCCCCGAATGCCAAGATCGGTTTTCCGCCATCGCTTTGGAGCGGGACCTCGGCAAGCGTTGCCCAGTACATGGTCGAGCTGGGTGCGAACCATGCCGACTTCATCGTCGCCCAGACAAGCGACCGCGACGCCGGTTGCATGGAGGTCGCCTCACCCCCTGCCGAGTGCGCCGGGCGCGGCTCGGGACCCTTCTACTGGGACGAGACCAACCTGACCAGTCCGAACTACACCCAGAGCATCGACGCCTGGTCGACCGTGCGCGGGGTGATGGGTAATCTGCCGATTCTCTACTGGCAAACGCCGATGGGTGTGCCCTCGACAACTCCCGGCGGCACGACCCAGCACTATCGGGACAATCATGTGCACTACATGTTGACCCATGCGGGCCAGTTCACCGCGATCGGAGTGTTCGCGGTGGTCTTTAGCTCCGGGGCGAGCTCCCAGACGACGATCTCGACCGACGGCGGCCAGTTTCAAACCCTCTTCGATGCCTACCTGAAGACGCCCGCAGCCTATCCGTGAATCGCCGGGGCCTGCACCCGTTCGTCGCTTGCGTTAAGGTTTCGCTGATGAGACTGACAGCGCTGCCCGAACCTTCCCCGTGACGAGCCTTCCAGCAAACTGGCAGGCCATTGTACTGGGTGCGACAGGCGCCCTCGGTGGCGCCTTCGTGGAGGTGCTGCGCGCGGCACCGGGTGCGCACAGGATTCTCGCCTTCGGTCGAACAAGTCAGCACTTTACGCTCGAGGACGAGGATTCGATCGCAGCCTTAGCCCGCGAGGCGGCACCGGATGGACCCTACCACCTTGTGATCGATGCGACAGGCGCACTCGAGATTGACGGGATCGGACCGGAGAAGCGCCTCGATCAGCTCGATGCCCAACGCTTGGCGCGCGCCTTCCAGGTCAATGCGATCGGCCCGGCCCTATTGTTGAAGCACTTCGTGCCGCTCTTGCCGATGAGCGGCCGCTCGATCTTCGCCACACTGTCGGCGCGCGTGGGCAGCATCGGCGCAAACGAGAAAGGCGGATGGTATGGCTACCGCGCGTCCAAGGCAGCACGAAACATGCTCTTGCAGACGGCGGCCATCGAAGTCTGCCGGCGTCGTCCCGAAGCGGTCTTTTTGGCGTTGCAACCCGGCACCGTGCGCTCGCGCTTCTCCGCGCCCTACATCACGGATGGGACCGCACTCATGCCCGCCGATGCAGCGGGCAGGCTTCTCGAGGTGATGGACCAGAGTCCGGCGACGCGCAAGGCGGCCTTCCTCGACTACCGGGGCGAGAAGGTGGCATGGTAGGGCACGCGCAGCAGACGCCCTTTAGAGCACCGTTAGAGGACCGTTAGCGAAACCGTTAGCGGTCGTCCCGGGGCTCGGCGTGCCCCTCTTCAGAGTCGGCTGCCTCGGCTGCGTCGGCTTCGCTGCGCTTTTTGCCAGGGTGCGCATGACTCAGATAGAGTGCAACTGCAAGAAGTGCCACGCCACCTGCGAGATAGACCAGATCCAAAGGCTCGCGCACCGACACCGCAAGGCCCTGCTCGAGTACGGCTACGGCCAGGACGATCAAGACCACCTTGCCCAGGCTTGCCTTGAGATCGTCCAGGCTTTGGATGTCCAGAATGCGCCGCGCGCCAGGCGTGCTATGGGCGATGTCGAGCTTGCTGACAAAAAGCTCGTAGAGCCCGAAGGCGAAGATCAGAATTGCCGCGGCGAACAGGTAACCGTCGACGATCTTGACGATGTCTGAAACGATCGCCTCGGCGATCAGCTTGCTCCCCTCGCCCTCGCCATCCCAGAACAGTAGCCGCCAGGCGTTGGTGACGAGCCTTGCGACCGCGCGGCTCGTGACGACGAACAACGCAATCGAAGTGATGAGGCTACCCACCACGCCCAGCATGACGAGGTAGCGCATCTTCCAGAGAAGCGCTTCGAAGAGCTTCATGAGCGAACTCAAGCGTTCCTCCTCCTGCCAGGTGGCCCCGAGCGGGGCCGCGATTGTGCGCTGTGCACCGCGCTAGCCCAACAGATGTTCGGCCATGGCCTCGTACATCGGTAAGAGCGTCGGATCGAGATAGATGTTGGCCGCGAGATGGTGTGACCCGAAGCGCGCCACCACCATCTCGGCCTTTGGATCGATCCAGATGGCCTGGCCGTGCACGCCGCGCGCCGTGAAGGCGCCGTGGGCATTGTGGGTCACCCACCACATGTTGCGGTACGAGGCGCGCGGCAGATTGTGCGAATAGATCTTGGCGCGCGCGAAGTGTCCCGCATCGGCGCCCCGTTCGATGTCGTCGACCACCGTGTGCGGCAGGATCTGGCGGCCGTTGAAGGTCCCCTTTTGCCGGATCATCTCGCCAAAGCGCGCGAGGTCCCGCAGCGTCGCGGAAAGGCCGCTGCCGCCGAGCTCGGTCCCGGCCCGATCCACCGAGAGGTAAGCATCATGCTCAGCACCGAGCTTCTGCCAGATCCGCTCCGAGAGGAGCTGGGCGAGCGAAACACCGCTGACGCGTCGTAATATCCAGCCAAGCACTTCGGTATTGACGGTCCGGTAGGCGAAGGCCTCGCCGTGCGCGCCAAGCTTGGGAACGTGTCGCAGGTAGTCGCATAGGGTGTGCGGCCCGGCAAAGCCAGGCGGTGCTGGAATTGCGCCTGCCGCGCGCAGCATGTCATAGACACCCGCGCCAGGATCGGTATAGTCCTCGGAACAATCCACGCCAACCGTCATGTCCATCACCTGACGCACGCTCGCATCCCCCCAGGCCGAACGGGCGAGTTCAGGTACGTAATGCGTGACCGGTGCGGCCGTGTCGAGCAGGCGCTCGTCGGCCAGAAGCGCCGCGAGCGTCCCGACAAGGGATTTCGTCACCGAAAAGGCGATGTGCGCACGGTGCTCGCCACCGGCTCCGAAATAACGCTCGTAGACAATTGCGCCACGGTGCAGAACGACGACCCCATCGGTGTAGCCGAGCTCCAGGGCATCTTGCCAGGTCACACGGCGCCCGTCGCGTAGCGTCACCGTCAGTGCGTCCAGATCGGTCTGTTCATTGCGGGGGAAGACTGCGAGCGGTCCCGCCCCACGCTGCACCTCGACGGTCGGGCCGAACTGGCGCATGTGGGAATAGGACCAGCGCGTCTGCGGAAAGCGCAGAAAACTGCCATCTTCATAGAGGATCGTCTTGTCCGGCGGTGGCGGCGAGCCCTGCATCCACCCCATGCGTACGGGGTCCGAGTGAGCGGCGTCGGGATAGCTCTGAGTCGGTTCCATGGCGGCGGTGTGCTCCCGGGGCAGGTTACGGTGGCCGGGTGGGCGCTTGGCCCCCCTATGCAACGCTTAGTGCAGAGTTCGCCCCCGTGCCTCAGAGAGCGCCAGTTGCTGGCGTGCAATCTGCACGAGGACCATGAGACGGGCGATGCGCATCCAGATGAGACTGGCGGCGATCAGCTCGGCCAGGACGAAAGCGACCAGAAATCCGGGCAGCGCCGCATGCGGCAGGTTGATGCGCGCAAGTCCCAGAAGGCCGACCAAGCCCAGGCCCAGCAGGGTGACCACGGCATAGGTCCCGATCGAGGCCAACGGCCGCGCCATCACGAGCCGCACGCCGCGCCACCAGGCTCGGATGGCCGAGCGGCGAGCGGTATCGAGCACGAACTGAGCGCGGCCGGCCTCAAGCGTCAGTTGCACCAGTCCGAGCAAGAGCGCAAACCCGATCCAGGCGGCGATCCTTTGCATCACGATCCCGGAGGAGACGATCGCCTCCTCATCGCGTTGACCAATCCAGTTGGTCACCGTTGCGAAAAGTGCGATGACGAGGCCGAACGGAACAATCGACCAGAGGGACATGCGCAGCACGCGGCCGTACTCGGCCACTCCCCCAGACAGGAGCGCAACGAAGCCCAAGGTGCGGTCCATGCGGATCCAGGTGACGACGACGCCGGTCAAAAGCGGACTGAGCAGCACCGTCAGCAACACGGCGAGGAGCCCCGTACCGCCGACGAAAGGGATCGCCACGAAGCCGCGCGCCAGAAGATCAATCATCGCATCGACATTCAACTGCCTGGCCCACTCGATCGCGTAGATCGAATGATCGAGTTCGCGTGCGAAAAAACGCCCCATGGGCAGCGTCACCACGGCCGTGGGGACAAGGATCAGGACGAGCCAGACGAGCACGATACGCCACTGGGCGACGGCCCGGCCGACGGTGGCAAGAAGTCCGCCGTCAGATTTCGGATGGTGAGCAATCATAGGGTCGCGACCAAGGTGAGAAGGTTCTGCAGGAAAGCCGCGAGATCGGAACTCCAGCGCCGCGATGCGGGTCCACCGAGGATGCCCGCAGCAAACTTGCGCAGGGCTCCGGCCACGCCCTGCCCCCCGGTCCCAACGGCATCGACGGTCAGGCTGTTGTTGTTCCGATTGGCGTCCAGGAAGTGCGCGCGCTCGGGATCGAGTTCGGCCGAGACCGCCTTGACCGGCTTGACCCAGGAGAAGCGCCGCCAGAGCAGGTCGTCGTCCCAGACCACGGTCTCCCTGGTGCCATCGGCAAAGGCCACCACGAGCGTCTCGGGCACGGGCGCGCCGTAGCGCCTGACCGTGACGATGGTGCGAAACGGATAGGGGCCGTGAACGGTATCGTTCGGATGATCTTTGTGCCAGGTTTTTTCAGTTTCGGCCGCGGTCTTCTCGATCGACTCCTCGGTATCTTCCACCCACTTGCCTTCGACAAAGCGCGTTCCCGACAAGGGCTGTTCGGGCTTGCTCACAATACCTGTCACGGCGTCGTCGACCTTCTTGGCCGCATAAACTTCGAGGGCAAAGGAATCCTCGACGAGCTTGCGCTGACCCGTTCCTTCGGCAAGCGCCGCCTCCAGGTCCGCAACGCTCGGATGGCGGAACTTCCAGCGCGCATAGTAGAGCTTCATGCCCCGCTCCAAAGCCGCGTGGCCGACCTGCGCTTCGAGATCGTGCATGGTCGTGGCGGTACGCGAATAGGTCGTAAGGTAGCTGGCCGAGGACAGCCTATCCCAGCTGTTGGCGCCCACGGGATCGGCCGGCAGGTAGAGCTCGGCCGTCACATGCTCGAACTCGAAGCCGGGCAGGTGGGGATCAATGCCCAGCTTCTTGGCAAAGGCCGTGGTCAAATGAACATCCTCGCCGCGCGCTCCCATCATGCGCTGATCCCAGTACTCGTTCATGCCCTCATCGAGCACGGGCTCCTCGAACTCGTTGGAGGCGAGAATCCCATAGAAATAGCCATGGCCGAACTCGTGGATCGTGGTGAAATCGATGTCCTGCCGCGCGAAGGTATCAGGCTCGACCTCCTTCGTATGGGTGACCGTGAAGAAGGTCGGATACTCCATGCCCCCGGCCTCATCGGCGTTGTAGGGCACGATCACGGCCGTGACCGTCTTATAGGGATAGGGTCCTAGGGTTTCTGAGAAGTAGGCGAGCGAATCGAGGGTTGCCTTGAGCACCGGTTGGGCGTCCATCTCATATTCGGGCGGATAGATCACGAGAACCTTGACCTCGGGACTACCCGGCCCGCGATAGACCGCTTCGAGGGGCTTGGCGCTGCGGCTGTCGGCCGTCCAGGCGAACTCATGTACGTCGTTCTGTACGAAGTGGTGGGTGACAAGACCCGCCTTCTCCACGGGCGCATCGACCTCTTCGCCGGTTGCGCCCACGGTCATGCCCTGTGGCACCGTGAGGCGCATGTCGAAGCTGCCGAAGTCGGCATAGAACTCGCTGTTCAAGTGAAACTCGTGGACATTCCAGCGCACTGCCGTTGCGCCACGCTCGCCGGGCAATTCCAGCACTCCGATTTTCGGGAACCACTGGCCCACGAGGTGGAAGGTGCCGAAATATCCGGTGCGCGATACGACACGCGGCAGCTGATCAAAAAAGTTGAATTCGAGCGTGGTGCTGGCGCCTGCCGGGACCGCAGTGGGCAGGTCGACGCGCACCACGGTGTGATCGGTCTCGGGGCCGCCGTCGGGATGGACGAACATGAACGGTGCGTTCTGGCCGCCCTGACTCGAAGAGCGCAGCTCGATGTGACCCCATTGCCCATCCTTCGTCTCCAGCCCCGAGCGAGAGGCGAATCCGGGTAGCCGGTCTTCGGTGAAATAGGTGCTGCCGTTGCCCTCGAAGGCGTTCAGATAGAGGTGCAGATAGACCGACTTCACCGCTTGCTTGCTGCGGTTCCGCCAGGTGAGCTCCTCGTGGCCCAGGACGGTGTGCAGGACCGGGTCGAGAGTGGCCTCGATCCGATAGCTCACCACCCGGTCCGACAGTGTCGGCTCCGATCCCGTGCGGGCACCCCCCCAGGCATCAGGCGCACTGGGTACCGTCACCGCCTGGGCACGCGCCGAGGCAAGAGGGATGTCCGCTACCGCAGCCGCCACCGCCGTATCCGGGGCGGCTGCCACGGTACTCGCCGCGCGCGCCGTGGTGTTTGCCGCAACCCACGCAAATGCCGCCGTCGAACACCCGAGGATAAGGAGAACCGTGACCGAACGGCTGATCCATCTGGCAATCTTTCCCCGCGTCCAAGCCCTGCCCCTCGACTGCCCCATCGCATACCTTCCCAAAAAATAAGTCACAGACGTCCTGCGATAGGAACCCCATTCGAGGGTCGTATCGAACCCGCTCCCTACGGGAAGATGGGGCCCGGCTGTCCTGGTCTGCGCGCCAGGCAGCGGCGCGGGTGGCAGTCCTGCCCCGACCCCGGTGGAGCGATCGCCCAAGGGCTCTCACTGACCGACCGGGAATGAGCTGGTCCACTGGGGCACTCGGACCGGTCCCAAAGGCGATCCTAAGTCCGCGGCGCACACGACGCTCTTCCGGATTATAAGCGAGTCCGGGGCTTCGTCAGGCAACCCGAAGGAGGAGGGCGGCCCTCCTCCTAGGCCGCCATCGAGGCGTCAAATACCCTGGCATAGTTGCCGCCGATGATCTGGCCGATCTCAGCGGAGGTGAAGCCGCGCGCGAGCAATTCCGAGACGAGCGCGGGCAGATCTTGATAGGAGCCGAACACCGATGGTCCGGTCAGACCGAGCATGTCCGTACCGAGGCCGACATGGTCGATTCCGACGACGTCCGCGAGCGCCGCGATGCCCCCTGCCAAAGCCATCATGGTCGGAAAGCGCGACGCCGGAGGCCACACGCCGATGACCCCGCCGGTGCCGGCGACGACACGCGCATGCTCGGGACTGATCAGACGCGAATAGGTCCTAGGGACGGCCGCCAGCGAGGTATGCGAGAGGACGAGCGGCTTGACGCTGACTTCCGCGGCCCGCTTGACCAGTTCGAGGGGGCCATGGGCCACGTCGACGACGACGCCGCGTTCGTTGCAGCGGCGCACGAGCGCCTCGCCAAATGGGGTCAGGCCGTCATGAACGAGAGGCACGGTCTGGATATCGCCGATCTCGCTGACCCGGTAGTGGGTCAGCTGCAGGTGACGCAGTCCGAAGGTCTCGTAGTATTCGTCGAGCCGGTCGATACGCCCTTCGAGGAAGTCCGCTCCCTCGCAGGCGAGGATGACCGCGGGCCCTGCCGATCGGGCCTTCTCGAGGGACGGGCGATCGACCACCTGGAGGAGCCGCTCCTGGGCGATGAGTTCAAGCGCCCTCGGGAAGGACCTTTGCGACCAGGCATAGAGTTCGCCCGCTCCAGGCTCCCGCACCGCGCTGATGGTGCGATCCGCGTTCACGCGCGTGACGGGCGTGTCGCCTACAACGGCAAGACAAATGACGTTCATGCCCCCTTCGCGCATCGGCTCACGCACCGGCTCGAAAGGTCTCTCGAAATTGCCCGACCTTCCTGGAATGACCCGGCCGGCGTGGCTGTGCAGATCGATGGACAGGCCAGCCCGAAGGATCGAGCGCACGCGCTCGTCCAGGTTCGGGTCCTCCAAGGCTGAGATCTTCTCTGCCACACAGCCCGCCAAGGCAAAGGCCCCGGCCCCGAGGAGCAGGCGCCGGCGCAGCGTGGAGACGCGCGAGCCGGCGTTCCGGGCTTCGCGCGCCTTGCGATCGATCGTTTCTTGATCCATAACCCTAGAGCAGACTCTCGGGCACCATCCAAGAGAGGATCAGCGCCTTGGTGCGGCGCCACCAGGTGGTCTCAGGATCCACGTCGTAGATGAACTCGCCCTCGTCGGTCTCGGCGACCCATTGGACTTGACCGGCCGGTGAGAGTCGTAGGTGGTAGAGGCTCTTTTCGTCCATCAGGCCGTTCACCTCCTCGGTCAGTGCGGGACTATAGATCAGCATGCCCAGTTCGGTGTTGTGGCGCGCCGAGCGCGGATCCAGGTTCATCGATCCCATGTAGAGGATCTTCCCGTCGATCGTGACCACCTTGGCGTGGAGACTGCCCAACGACGCCCCGAAGTTGCCGAGCCGGCGGCGCTTCCTGGTCAGCATGGGACTGAGTTCGCGCAACTCGACTCCTGCCTCGAGCATCGGTTTGCGATATTGCGCGTAACCCGCCTCGGCAGCCGGGGCGTCGGTCGAGGCCAGCGAATTGGTCAGCACCGTGACGAGGCCGCCCCGATCGTGCCCGGCTTTCATCATCGCAAGCCCGCTCTCGCCTGGCACGAAGTAGGGCGACGTGATACGCACCTCCTTTACGGCCGCATTCATCATGTGGAGCACGTGGTCGATGACGGTTCCCTCGAGCGAATCCTCGCGCGTGCCCGAGGCCTTGTCGACCGGGTCCGCGAAAGCCTCGGCTCGGGCCAGTTTCAAGGAGTGGAGATGACCCAGGGTCAGCTCCTCGGGAAGATGACCCCAGACATCATAGGGGGGCGGCAGCTCTTCCCGTGGAGGGCCCTGGGCCTCACCAGCGCTGCGATCGAAGTCCGCGCGCACCCGCGCCGGATCCGCGGGCTGCTCGACAATCGCGGCCAGGGGGTAGACATAACTGCTGTTCCAATAGACATCGAAGATCGACTCGAGATCGCTAACGAGGGGGCCAGCGATGAATAGATCCAGATCGACGAAGTTGCTCTCTGCCGAATACATGAAGTACTCGTCGGCGACATTGCGCCCACCCGCGACTGCCATCGCATTGTCGGCAATGAAGAGCTTGTTGTGCATGCGGTGATTGACGCGCGAGGAATCGCTCGCGGCCAGAAGAAGGCGCCCGAGAAAGCTCGAGCGCCCTTCAACGAAGGGATTGAAGAGTCGGATCTCGATATTCGGGTAGGTCGACAGACCATAGAGCGCTTCGTCCTCGCCCGTCGTGTAGAGATCGTCGATCAGGATGCGCACGCGCACACCTCGCTGTGCGGCATCGCGCAGTTCGCGCATCAAGGAGAGTCCGGTGGGATCGGCCTGGAAAACGTAGTACTGCACGTCCAGGGTGCTCTCGGCCCTCCTCGCAAGCTCAAGGCGGGTGGCGAACGCAACCGAGGAGACGGGCAGGAGCGCAAAGCCCGATTCGGGACCGGGCGGAACCACCTCGTCGACCATTGCGTTGAGCGCGTGGCTCGGATCGGCAGGCAAGGCATGGCTGGGCATGCGCCCAGCGTCCTCCGGCAGGCCCGCGCAAGCGGCGAGAACAAGGAGTGCGGCCAAGACCAGCATGCGCGCCAATGCATCCATGCTTCGGCCATACCAGGGACCATCGGCGTGCATGGGATGACTAAGCGGCCTGTTCTGGACTCGCGGCGCGACCCCGAGCGGCGCCCGCGTTGACAGCACCCGATGCGCGGTGGCCGGCATGGCGTGGGCCGCGCCGATCATACGGCGATCGAGTCCCGCACTGCCCTGGCGGCAACCGTTAGACCGATGTCGAGAGCGGGCATCTTCTCCCACCACCTTCTTTGGTCCATATCCTCTGTGGAACATCGTAAATCCAGGAGCTTGGTTCTTTGTTGACCCTTCAGGGCGATTCCATTACTGTAACTCCAAGCCTGAAGATGAGCGCGCCTCTGACGCGACATCTGCACGCGTCACGCGAGAGGCTGGAGGGCACGCCGCGCCCGGCCCGTCCTCATCACCGGCTGAACTCGAGAGGCACTGGAGCATGCCGGGCGACTTGCGAACTCGTCGATATCGATGGAGTCGTCGATCACGCCCTTCTACAGTGCCGTGCCCACGAGGTATTGCTGGTAACGTTGGATTACATCGCAGAAGACCCACTCCCCCCGACCCACTTTCCCTGGAGGATCTATGAAACGAGTCACCGGCATTGGCGGCATTTTCTTCAAGGCCAAAGACGCTAAGGCGCTACAAGCTTGGTACAAGCAGCATCTCGGAATCGACGTTCAAGATTGGGGGGGCGCAGCATTCACGTGGGCCGACGGTGATGGCAAGCCGGTTGCCGGAACAACCGTGTGGTCGATTGGTTCGGCGCAAAGCGACCAATTTGCGCCCAGCAGCGCCCCGTTCATGATCAACTACCGCGTCGAAGATCTCCACTCGTTGGTCAAGGTCTTGCGCGAAGAAGGCTGCAACGTCCTCGAGAAGATCGACGAATCCGAGTATGGAAAGTTTGCCTGGGTCATCGATCCGGAAGGAAACAAGGTGGAGCTCTGGCAACCGCCTGAGGGCCAATGACGAGTGCCCCGGGCGCGCCTTCTGAGTCATTGGCCTCACCTCTGAGCGGATCTGGTTGCGGCAGACCTGCTCTGAGCGACTTCTGAGCAACTTGGAAGGGGCCCTGAAAAGCCCCCGAGCAAGTAAGCCTCGAGGGGAGCGCGCGCGGCAACGAAGACGGGCATCAATACAGGCGGTGTCACTTCAGAACTCGGCCCAGTCGTCGTCTGCTCCCGGCACGAGGGTGGCGGGCTTGGCGCCGGCTGCGGAGGCGGCAGGGCTTGCAGCTCGCTTGCGCTGGCCCTTGGCCGGCAGTCTCGCGACGTTTTGTGCGCGGTTCGGCCCGCGCCGCTCGACGGTCGCGGAAGGCTCGGGCTCTGGGCTGCCCTCGGTCAATCGCTTGAGAGTCGCTTCCTGGCTCGATTTGGGCAGTTTCGGTGCGGCCTTCATACCCGTCGTGACCGCCGAGCGGGGCGGTGACTTGGGACTCGAGCCTGCATGCGTGCGCTGGCCCTTCTGGACATCAGTCGCCTGGGCCTTCGCCACGGGACGTGGCTCCTGCGGCACCCGGGTCGGGGCGAGCTTCGCAGCGTCGCCAGCCGGCTGGTGTTCGCCCGCGATCGTAAAGACCGCGACAGCCTGCGCGAGCGAATGAACCTGCTGTTCCATCGAACCCGCCGCCGCTGCAGCCTCTTCGACAAGAGCTGCGTTCTGATGGGTAACCTGATCCATGCGGCTGATTGCCAGATTCACCTGCTCGATACCGGAACTTTGCTCCATCGAGGCAGCGGCGATCTGCGCAATGATGTCGTTGACGCGCCTGACCGCGGTCTCGATTTCTTCCATGGTCGTGCCCGCTGTTGCAACCAGCTTCGAGCCCGACTGGACTTTGTTCACCGAGTCCACGATCAAACTCTTGATCTCCTTCGCAGCGCCGGCGCTGCGCTGTGCGAGACTGCGCACCTCGGTCGCCACGACCGCGAAGCCGCGGCCTTGCTCACCGGCCCGGGCCGCCTCGACCGCAGCGTTGAGCGCCAGGATGTTGGTCTGGAAGGCGATGCCGTCGATGACACTGATGATCTCGACGATCTTCTTTGAGCTCTCGCTGATCGAATCCATTGTCTGGACGACCTGCTGTACGACACCACCGCCCTTGCGGGCCACGTCGGACGCGCCGATGGCCAACTGGTTGGCTTCCTTCGCGTTGTCCGCATTCTGGCGCACCGTCGCAGTCAGTTCCTCCATTGCGCTCGCGGTCTCCTCGAGACTGGCCGCCTGGGCCTCGGTGCGACCAGAGAGGTCCATGTTGCCCGCTGCGATCTCGCGTGCCGTCGCGTTCAAGCTGTCGGTGCCCGCGCGGATCTGACCGACGAGAAGCGCGAGTTGCCGCACGGTCCGGTTGCTGTCGTCCTTCAACTGGCCGAAAGTCCCACTGTAGGAGTTCGTGATCTCCTCGGTCAGATCGCCCTCGGCCAGGGCCGAGAGCACGCGCACGACTTCGTGCAGACCGGTGTGGCTGACTTCCATCAGGCGGTTCAGACCGTCGACGAGCTTGCGGAAGTCGTTTTCGTATTGGCTGGCTGAACCACGCGCCGAGAAATCGCCCAGGAGCGCAGCATCGACGAGCTTCACGACTTCGTGATTGATGGCCGTGAAGCTCGCCTTGACCTCGTCGATGGCCGTCGAGATCTGCGCCTTTTCACCAGGCAAGCGATCCATATCGACCGAGAAATCACCGCGCGCGTAGCAGGTGACCACCTCGACCAGGCGCTTCTCGGTAGCGATGTGCGAGGCCACGACCTCATTCATGGTTCCGGCCATGGCGCCGTAGTCGCCCGGCAGTCCGGCGAGCGGAATTCGGTAGCTCAACTGCCCCTCACCGTGGCGGCGTGCCATCTCGTTCTGCGCGCGCATGAAATTCTGCAGCGTCGACTGCATCGTCTGCATCGAGAGCAGGAGCCGTCCTGCCTCGTCGTTGCTGTGCGATTCGATCGCGGTGTCCAGTCGGCCCGCCGAGATCGCCTCGGCTGCGGCCATCGCCTTGTGCAGGGGCTTGGACATACCACGCCCGATCGCGATGCAGACGATCGTCAGGCCCGCCATCAGGACGCAGGCAACGAGCCCGAAGGACAGGGCATCGGCACGCGCGAGCGCGTCGACGTCATCGACATAGAGACCCGTTGAGACCGCGACGTGCCAGGCTGCGAATGGCTTGGCGAAGCTCAGCTTCGGATACTGCGGCGAATCCACCGGTGCACCGGGCCTGATCGTCTGATAGCGTACGAACGATCCCTCTGGACCCTTGCGGGCCGCCTGCGCGATGCTAGAAAGCGTCACACCCGTCGGGGTCTTTGCGTCCAGCGGAGCGCCGACCAGGTCGCTACGATACGGATGCATGACCACCACCCCGGTGTCCATGTCGCTGATCATGAAGTAGTTCTTGCCCGCATAGCGGAGCCGCGCCACCATCGCATAGGCCAAGGCACGCGCCTTGGTTTCGTCGATGTGCCCTGCCTGCTGCTCGGCATAGTAGGCGTCCAGGATCCCCAAGGCCGTGTCGACCTCGTGGGTCAGCTCCGCTTCCTTTTCATCGAGAAGCGCGGCGCGCTTGCCCATGACCGCGAGCGATACCACGACGATCATCGTCAGAAACACCATTGCCCACACCAGGCCCAGCTTCTGACTGATGCGCAAGTCTTTGAATCGAAACATTTCCCATCCTCTCGTCTGATGCCCGTGTAGGTACCCTCCCGGTGATTATCGGAATTTCCGGGAAAAACTTGACCATCCCACCCTGGGGGCCGATTGCGGACGCCCCCTTGGGATTCCCATTAAGATACGCTCGGCGTGCGCCTCACCCCGGCCAGAGGGCCAAGCGCGATCCGGCAGTACCGCACAGGGACAAAGCGTGAACAAGAAATTGGACGATGGATCGGTGAGGGCCGACCGAGGGGGCGAGGGTCGCACGCTCGCCCGGGCCGTATGGGCGCCGCCCCTGGCGCCCGCTCCCCCGCGAAATCTCTGCACCGACTGTGGCATCTCCCGGACCAGCACGCCCAAGCGCTGTGCGAGTGCCTGTCAATTCATCCAGCCGGACTATCCCGGGATGGAAGAGCGCGTGCAGGGCCGTAAGCGCGATCCGGCGCGCCCGGACGAGTTGTTCTTCGGGCCGCATCAGGAGATCCTGCGCGCGTCCTTGGCCGAACCTCGGCCCGGCGCACAGTGGACAGGGATCGTCACCCGCCTGGGCGAGCGGCTGCTCGAGTCGCACGGCGTCGACGCGGTTCTGACCATGGCGCCGGAT
Source organism: Rhodospirillales bacterium (assembly GCA_903970305.1). Taxonomy (GTDB): domain Bacteria; phylum Pseudomonadota; class Gammaproteobacteria; order Burkholderiales; family Burkholderiaceae_D; genus BOG-994. The sequence goes on from CAJCID010000266.1 coordinate 20,754, forward strand.
CCGAACGATCCCTGGCGTCCGATCCCCGTGCTCGTCACCGAAGCCCAGGGCATGTCCGCCTGCCGCGGCATGCGCATGGGCTACGCCCCTCTTCTTGCGCTCCTCGAGCCGGCGCGCCGTCTAGGTTATCGGCGTCTGGCCGTCATCGGCATCCCCTGCCAGATCTATGCCCTACGGGCCCTCGAGGCGGAACTCGGACTCGAGAAGCTCTACGTGATCGGCACGCCCTGCTCGGACAACACCACGACCGAACGCTTTCACGAGTTCCTGGGCTTGCTCTCGGACGACCCCGACTCGATCACCTATCTTGAGTTTCGCGCCGATTATCACGTCGAGTTGCGGTTCCGCGATGGCCGTCAGAAGGCGATCCCTTTTCTGCAGCTGCCGCTCTCGAAGCTGCCAGCCGATTTCTTTCCGCTGACCTGCCGCACCTGCGTGGACTATACGAATGTCTTGGCTGATATCACGGTCGGCTATATGGGTGGCGAGGGTGAGCAGTGGCTCCTCGTGCGCAATTCGCGAGGCAAGGAGCTCCTGGAACTGCTCGGTGACGAGATACGCACCCGTGCCTGCGGTAGTGCGGGCAACCGTAAAGGACCGGTGAAGGGCTTTCTGGCCAACGTCGAGCGTGCAGCAGGAGGACTGCCGCTACGGCGCATGCCCGACTGGGTGCGACCCATCGTGGGCTGGCTGATGCCCCGGATCGGCCCCCGGGGACTGGAATTCGCGCGCGCGCGCGTGGAGATGAAAGCGGTCGAGTCGGTCATTCATCTGCGCCGCGAGCAGCCTGGACGCATCAAGCACATGGTTCCAGAGCACGTCTGGGAACTCGTCAAGCCCTATGGTCTGGATAGAGCCTTGGGGGAGAAGAAGCTCTAGCGTGCCGGCTGAGCTGATCCCGGTATCGACTCGTCGGTCTCGCCGGCCAGGCGAAATGCCCACGCGTCGAGCTGCGTTTGGTCAGCCGTGATGGTCAGATAGAGCGTGGCCGAATCGGCGAGGCCCCCAGAGAGCTTTAGCGCATAGACGAGAGACAGATAGGGCTCACCGTCATAGGTCACAGGCGCGTTCGAGCTGACATAGCGAAAGGTCTCGATATGGCCCAGACGCGAACTGAGCCGAGGCAGACGGTGCTGCAGCTGAAGGGCGGTGAACTGCGCGTGCGCACGTGCATCAAAGAGGTCGTAGAGCCCCGCCGCGTCGCCTTCGTTGTAGAGGCCGATGAAGCGGGCGACGAGCCGGTGGGCCTGGGAATCATCGGCCACAGAAACCGGTGTCAAGACGACGCCCAGGGCGCATAGGCCAAGTCGAAGCGATCGGCCCACTCTTCGCCCCACTCTTCGCCCCACCCTGCCCAAGGGGCTAGACGCCTGCACGGGGTGCCGCGCCCAAGGGGGATGGCTCCTTTGGCGATAAGGCCTTGGAGTGGGTGAGCCTCGCGGCTCCTCGCACCCCAGAATCGTCTCCCCAGACCGGGGGCACGAGCCGCGTGCGTACGCTGTCGGAGAAGATATATCGGCCCCAGATCCTGGGCACCGTCTCGTAGAGCGCTCCGATCCGCGAGAGGCCGCCGCCAAGCACGATGACCTCGGGATCGAACAGGTTGACGACCGTGCCGAGCGACTTTGCCAGTTGATCCGCGTAATGATCGAGAACCTCCCGGGCGGCTCGCTCGGCCCGAGCGGCACGTGCCACGATCTCCTCACCGGCGACGCTCTGGCCGGTGGCGCGGTGATAGCTGGCCTGAAGTCCAGGTCCGGAGAGATAGGTCTCGATGCAACCGGTGCGTCCGCAATAGCATGGCGGTTCTGGCCGATCCGCGCCCTGCGGATCGGGCAAGGGATTGTGCCCCCACTCCCCGGCGATGCGATTGAATCCTTCAAGGAGCCGCCCCTCTACGACCAGGCCGCCGCCGACGCCTGTCCCGAGAATCACGCCGAAGGCGACCGAGGCCCCACGGGCGGCGCCGTCGGTGGTCTCCGAGAGCACGAAGCAATTGGCGTCGTTTGCGATCGCCACCTCGCGACCGAGTTGAGCCTCGATGTCGCCTTGGAACGGCATCCCGTTCAGCCAGACCGAATTGGCATTGCGCATCAATCCGGTTGCGAGACTCGCGCTGCCGGGCGTGCCGATGCCGATCGAATCGATACGACCGAGGCGCTTCTCGGCCTGGTTCACCATCGCCTCGATCAATTCGAGTATCCGCAGATACTCGCCGCGCGGCGTGCTCTGCCGATCGCGGTAGAGTTCGGCCCCCCCTTCATCGAGGACGGCAAGGGAGATCTTGGTGCCCCCGAGGTCGATGCCCAGGCTCAGCAAGAGGCCTCCTCTGAGAGCGGCGCAGAGAGCACGCGGGTGCGATGGCTCAAGGTCGAACGAACAAGGGACCGCCCAGCGGGTCGTGTGCGAGCAGCTTGGCCTCGCCGCCGGCCCTTGGGTCGGCCGGTCGATAGCGCATGGTCAGATTCCTTCGACAATGGATTGATGATCGAGACTCAGGTGGCTCGCGTTAGACCCACTCCTGCCGATGAGGGTGCGCAAACCGTTCATGCATCATAGCGCCTGAGCGGCCCGATTGCTCTTTCTCGCACTTCGATCGACCCAGAAAACCGCGGCGCGCGTCTAGACGACCGGATGGATCGAAGGATCGGCGAGAAACGCCGCAGGTTTCTTCGAGTGCAGCGCAAGGTCCGCAGCCTCGATGTGAGCGGGTGCCGAGTCACGAGCAGGGTCGGCGACGGCAAGAGCTGCGGTCGGGGTGTCGTTGCGACCGAGAAATTCGTCCAGACCCGAGGCCGCCAGAGGGCGTTCGAGCAGCCGCACCTCGAATCGTCCAAGGCTCGTTGCCAAGGCGCCGTCCCTCGGATCGGCAACCACCGCCACGGGCAGCTCCGGGTAGCGCACCGCGAGAATGCCCACCAGAAAGTCCGCGCTCACCGGACCCGTGCACATGTCGATCACAAGGGCATCGGGACGATTCAGCGGCACGTTCAGGTACGCGAGCATCTGCAGGGGGTCGGAGAAGGACACGTGGGCATCGCCGCGCGCCAGTACCAGCCTTTGCTGCTCGATCAGCACCTCGCTGTCCGAAGACAGGAGCGCGACCAAAAGCCGGCTCGGCCGCGCTGCCGCGACACTTTGCGAGGGACGCGGCTTGAGCGTCTCGACCGGCACGGGCAGGCGCAACCGGAACACGCTGCCGCGACCATGGCGCGACTGGACCGAGAGATCGCCGCCAAGCAGGCGCGCAAACTCGCGTCCGTTCCAAAGGCCAATGCCTGTGTTCTTCCCCGGCGACTGTTCGCGCTCGCTCGCGCCGCGATAGAACGGCGTGAAAACCTTCTCGATCTCGTCCTCGCGAATGCCCTTGCCGGTGTCCCAGACCTCGAGCGAGAACTGGCCCGACACCCGGCGAGCAGCGACCAAGATGCCCCCTTCGTGCGTGTAGTTCAGCGCATTGTGAACCAGGTTCCACAGAATGCGTCCGAGGAGTATTTCGTCTGTCACCACGACATAAGGCGAAGGCGAGACCGTGAGCTTTAGGCCTTTCTGCTCGGCCAGCGGCGTGAACTCGTGGCGCAGACGCTCGAACAGTGCCGCGATCGAGACCGCGCCAAGATTGGGCTTGATCGAGGAGCGCGAAAGCCTGATCGCGTCGAACACCGTCTCGCTCATGTTCGAGATCTCGCGCAGATTGAGGTGCAGTTCCTCGAGCAGTTCGCGATCCTGCCCGCTCGTGTAGGCCCTCTTCAACGAGGCCAGCCGCATCAGCGCCGCGTTCAGAGGCTGACGCAGGTCGTGACAGAACGAGCCGATGATCTGTTCGTGCAAGGCCTCGGCTCCCTTCGCGTAATCCTCCGGATCGGGAAGCACGCCCTCCGCAGGCCCGTCGACGGAACTCATGTGAGGCTCGCAGAACTGGGCAAGATGCCGCATTGCCCGGCCTTGATCGAAGCCGCAACCCGCGTCTTCACGCCGAGCTTGGCATAGATGTGCTTGATATGGCTCTTGACCGTCGGGATCCCAAGCGCGAGTTCGCGCGCGATCTCCTTATTCTGTTTGCCCGCGGCGATGAGGCGCATCACCGTGATCTCGCGATTGGTGAGCTGGATCGCTCCGGGCGTGGGAGCGCTCTTTGCATAGACGTATTCGGGAAAGTGCGATGCCCCGGCCAGAATCAGATAGAGCGCCTGGGAGAATGCTTCAGGCGGGCTCGCCTTGGAGATGAAGCCCACGGCGCGCTCGGCGAACACGGCATGCACCATCACCGGATCGTCGCTGGCCGAGATGATGGCTACGCGCGTGGTGCTTTGTGCCCGGATTTGCTTCAGCAACGACAGACCGCTGGCTCCCGGAATGGCGAGATCGGCCAGGACCAGATCAAATTCTTGCTTGCGCAATGCATCCAATGCATCCTGGGCACTTCCGGCAATCATGACCGAGTTCTGCGGAGCAAGCCGGATGACTTCGTCCCGGATGGCGCGCGCAAAAAGCGGATGGTCCTCGATGATCAGTAATCGCATGGCTTGGTTGACTCATTGAAGGGCCAAAGCACGTCGGATAGGGCGCAACCCTGATACAGCCTACCGTGCTAAGGGATGAAAGGTAAGCCTTCCAAAGGATGATTTGTAACCGTCCTCCTGCACTAAACGAAAGAAGGGGGTGCTAGGCATGAATCTACGCCTTTTTGCAACAATATCCGTGTACCCCTGCCAACTCTGGTCGATTTCAATTCCGCACACGCCCTTCAGACCCAGGGTGCAGAGCGCCTCATGGGGGGCCCTTCAAGGCCTCTGAGCGGGCTCATTGGCACCCGGATGACCGCAAGAAATCCCAATACACGGCAAAAATAGGCTAGGGACTCATCCAAGGTTCGCCTTCTGAGTTCCCCAGCGATCCCGAACATGCACTGCGAGCGGGCAACCCCGGATTCGCTCAGGCCAGTACGGTTCGGAGGACGACTTTGCGCGGCGCCCTGCACGCTCAGCTCGAGCCGGATTCGGCAAGAGAGCCTTCACCCTCCTCCAGTTGACCAAACAGCCCTTGGCGGCTCCTCAACTCGCCCACAGTTCCCGTGTCGACGACACGGCACTGGGCCATCAGGATCACGCGATCGAAATGACGCAGCGCCGAGAAGCGGTGTACGGAGGCCAAAATGGCGACCGCCTTCAGACTCTCCCTTAACCTCTCGAAGACCTTGGACTCGGTCGCCTGATCCAGCGCAGAAGTCGGCTCGTCGAGCAGAAGGATCGATGCCTCCTCGGCTGCGAGCAGGCCGCGGGCAAGCGCAAGACGCTGGCGCTGCCCCCCCGACAGGTTAAAGCCGCCCTCGACAATCGGCGTCTTAAGGCCCAGGGGCAAGGAGGCGACGACCTCATCCAAACAACTCAGATAGAGCGCACGCTCGATCGCCTGGTTCGAATACTCCCGCCCGAAGGTCAGATTCACGAGCAGGCTCGCCTCGAACACTTCGGTCTCCTGGGGGACGAGGATCGCAAGCCGGGCCAGATCGCGTGGCGCATCCATCGGGCGTCCATCGATCGCGATCTCACCCCGTTCGGGCCCGTAGAGACCTGCCAGGACCCGCAACAAGGTGCTCTTACCCGCACCGCTTGGGCCCACGAGCGCGATCCGCTCGCCAGCACCGATGACCAGATCCGCCGTCAGGGTCGTGACGGTGCGTGAGGTCGCTGAGGTCGCTGAGGTCGCTGAGGCCGCCGACACCGCGCCGCTGCCGTGGGTTGATGGCTCAAGACGCACGTGCTGAAACTCGAGTTCGCGGATCTCGATCCTCTTCCACTGTGGTGCAAGAAAGCTCGCGGCCGCGGACCGCTCCTCGGCTTCCCAGATCGGCTCAGCGCTGGCCACGTTCGCCTTCACGCTCGAAAAATTCTGGAAGTTGGTCGCCAAGGCGCTGATCACCGAAGCCGCCTGCTGCCCATATTGATAGACCATGAAGATCGATCCGAGGAGGATGGCCGGTTGCTTTCCCACTCCCCCCGTCGCGGCAGCCCCGGCCGCCGCTGCTCGAGTGGCCTGCCAGGCCTGCAGCGCGACCAGGCCCCAGACCAGGGCGATCGTGAGGAGGTCGACCGTGCACCATTTCGCCTCGTTGACCTCGATCGAGCGCCGCAGCGGCTTGAAGGCATCGACGAGGCGCTGACCGACGAGCCTGCGCGCAGCGGCCTCGAGCCTTAAGGCCATCACCGTCGAGATGTTGCGCGTGAAGTCCAAGAGCCCGGCACTATAGCGCCGGTCCGCGTCGATTTCGAAGACCGCAAGACGCAAGAGCACCGCATCGAAGCGCAGGATGGCGTAGGCGATGACGACAAAGCCCACGAGTGCAAACAGACCGGTCGGCCAGGACAGGATGCACAGCGCCACAAGCGGGCCGATGATGTTGATCAGATTCTGCAGATAGACAAACTGACTTTGGGTGAAATCGTACAGCGCGTGGGTCGCCTGCTGGACCCTCTGGGCGAGTTCGCTCGAGTGATGCTGCTCGTGCCACGGCAAAGGCGCAGCCAACAGTTTCGCGTAGAGCGCATCGGACATCGCGATGCGCACCGCCAAGCCCACGTTGCGCTCGAGGATGCGTCCGGGACCGTGCAACGTCCAGGCCACGACATTGACCGCGAGAATCGCGGCGATGAGCCAGCCTGCGTGAGCGAGCCGAGCGGACTCCCCGGTCTGGATGGTGTTGATCGCCTCGCCAGCGAGCCAGGGTACGGTGAGCTTGATCACCTGCGAGAATCCCAGGAGACTCATCGCGGTCACATAGTTCGTGCGCACCCCGGCAGCGTAGCGCCAGAGCTGCCGATACAGACCCAAAAGGCTCGTCGGCGGCTCGGATGTCACTCGGCGGTAGTGGCTGGCTTGCATTATTTTTTCTGGAGAGATCGATGCTTCGGTTGGTCTTTGCCCAGGCGCTCACCGAGCCGGGTCGGCGACTCTTTGGGCCGACCCGCCCAGGCACGACTGTACAGGACGTCGAGCGCGCCCTAGCGGGTCCGCACCAGCAAGGCACTGGCTGGCGCCAGATCGATTTCGAGGTGGCGCGGCGCGGCTGAGGACACGGAGCCGAGCCGGGGCGGATTCCAGCTGCCGTCTTGTCCGAGCGCAGCACCCGCGAGCAGGATCTTCTCGTGCTCGCCAAGCGTGGCGGCGCCAAAACTCAAGAGTTCGGCGCCGGAAACGTTCTCGTCGAAGCGGAGGATAGCCCGCGCCGCGCGCGACGGCTCCTTGTTGAGGAGCACGACCGAGAGCGACGCGCCGGCGCCCCGCACGGCGTAAGCGGCAAGGTTCAGCCGGCCGGCCTCGATCTCGGTCTGGACGAGGCGCCCCACCCCGACTTCCTTCACAAAACGCATTGCATAGTACTCGGGCCGGGGCCCGAGGGCCACGAGGTCGTCGTCGGCGATCGGGGTGTACCCGGCGGTGTGACCCCCACCGTGGAAGTTCACCCCTGAAGCCCCACCTCGGGCAGTCTCGAAAAGAAATTCAATCGCCCAAAGCGCGGCACCGAAGGAGTTGCTAACGCCAGGGCGGCCGCCATGGTAGAAGGAATTCGCTTCGGTGTATCGAAACCCGAGCGCAGTGCCTGCGTCACTCACCGCGCGCGCCAGGGAGGTCAGCGCGCCCGGTAATCCCGGGTCGGGCGAGAGCAGGAGTTCCAGCGTCGATGTCGCGTCCTCGCCGTTGGCCCGATAATAGTGCTGGCTAAGGAGTGCAAGCCCGCTGCCCGAGGCCTTCGCCAAGGGTAGAGAAAAACCGTGCAGATCGTAGGAGCTCGCCGGTCCGCTAAAGAGCGCCTTGGGAACGGCAAGACGGATCGCCGTCTGCATGCCCTGCCACTCCGCAAGATAGTCTTCGAAACGGTAGGTTGGTGCACGCAGTCCGTTGGCCGAGAAGAGATCCGGTTCATTGCCGAGCTCAAAGGCGACGAGGTGTTCGCCCAGGATCTGAGCCGCCACGCGCGCCTCGAGGGCGGCACGCGCCGCAGTGTTCTGTCCGAGGTTGATTCCATAGAGGACTTGCCAGCCGGTCGCGTCGAGAAATCCCCTCAGCCGCTCCAGGTCGCTGGGTGTGATGACGCCAGGCGTGGGCAACGGCGCGCCAGCGCTGCTGCCGTTCCCCAGAGATGCGCCATCCGGCACGAAGACACACTCGTCGACCGAGTTGCCGCCCAGTCGCAGAAGACTCGGTCCCACTCCTCGAAAAAGACCGACGAGTGTAGCGTTGCTCTCCGAAAAAAAGGGCGTGCCCAGCTTGGCTTTCTCGTAGGACAAGCCCGCCTGGCCGGGCACGATCTGTCCGCTGCTTGTCGCGGCCCTGACCGTTACCACTACGGTTGTGGCCGCCATGCGGGTGCGCTCGAGCGCTGCCTCGCCCCGAGCTGATCCCAGTACCGGGGGCAGGGCCGCGAGGCCCAGGGTGCGCGAGGCCAAGCCCAACATCCTCCTGCGCCGCACATCGCAGCGGTGCGGCTCGGTCAAGGAAGCCTCCGAATTGACGGTCCTGAATCGCGGTCCTGAATCGCGGTCCTGAATCGCGTACCTCAACCACGCTCATCAAGACGGGTCCGATACGGTTTGTGAAGTCACGCGTTCGCAAGGCCCATTTTAGACCAGCTTGCCGGTCGGTCACGCGCCCCCGACCGAGGGCGGCCCGTGCGAGAGCGCCGCCTCGATAGACCCGACCCAACTCACGTACGCCCTCTTTGAGCCTCGGTGAGTCGAAGCAGTTCACGGACGTGCCTCCCCGGCGGGACGTTACCTCTCACCCCAGCGCTCTGGCCTGGCGCGTCTGGCGCACAAAGCGCGACAGGCGCGCTATCTCCGCAAAGACCTGCGGCGAGACCCAGCGTTCATCGAGCCGGTCGGTGACGACGAGTTCATCCAGATAGATGAGCACCGCCGAGTGGTTATCCCAGCGGCCGATCACATTCAGAAGGACACTCTCAAACTGGGCCGCGAGTTCGATCGGACGGACATGTGCCGGGAGCTGCGCCATCCACTCCTCGATGATCTGGTGACGCACGAGCTTTTGGACCTGCTCGGCAGCCCGCGTCGAGCCATCGGTCTTGGCGGGGGTGAACGATTCAAACCAGTCGTCGAACGACCGACTTTTCGAGTCGGAATCCTTCTGGGTCAGCAGTGTGGCAAACATGGCAATCACCTCAAAAAGTTGTTGGACCACGAAGCGCGGGATGAGCCGGCATCCGATCAGTTCATCCTAGGACTCTCTTTGGGCGGGAGGTGCAACCCAATCTCCTTCGTTTGTATCGGCATGCAACCTGGCTGGACCGCTTCAGAGGAGCCTTTGTCGCGTGCAGAATTTTTTGTAACAACCTCGACCAGGGCTGCCCCGGCACGTCCCGCCCTTTCGGGGCGCTTTGGGGATATGCGAAAATAGCGTCTTGAGCCGTTCATCTTGCCGTCTTGCAGGACCGAGTCCCCCTTTTGCATGAGCACTCCCCCGCCCCCCGTCGCGCATCGCGGCCTGATCACGGTCTCGATCATGCTGGCAACGATCATGCAGACTCTGGACAGTACGATCGCCAACGTGGCGCTGCCGCACATGCAGGGCACGCTCTCGGCCTCGAGCGACCAGATCACCTGGGTTCTCACGTCCTATATCGTGGCCGCGGCGATTGCCACACCGGCGACTGGCTGGCTGGCCGACCGCTTTGGCCGCAAGAATCTCTTCCTCCTGACCGTCCTCGGATTCACGATCACCTCGGCGCTGTGCGGCTTATCAGGAACTCTCTCGGAGATCGTCGTCGCGCGCCTCTTGCAGGGGGTGTTCGGTGCGGCGCTCGTCCCCCTGTCCCAGGCGACCCTGCTCGACATCAACCCGCCGGGCAAGCAAGGACCCGCCATGGCCGTCTGGGGGATGGGCGTCATGATCGGTCCGATCATCGGTCCGACACTGGGCGGCTGGCTGACTGAGGACTACAACTGGCGCTGGGTGTTCTATATCAATCTGCCCATCGGCGCGGTGGCCTTCTTCGGCATCCTCACGTTCATGCGCGAGACCACGCGTCAGGTGGGGCGGCGCTTCGACTTCTTCGGCTTTGCCACCTTAAGCCTTGCGATCGGCATGCTTCAGCTGTTTCTCGATCGGGGCGAGCAGAAGGACTGGTTCGGCTCAACCGAGATTTGCGTCGAGGCCGTCTGCGCGGGCTTGGCGGCCGCCTTTTTCCTCGCGCACACGGCCTTAAGCGGCCACGACTCTTTCTTTGATACCCGCATTCTGCGTGACCGAAACTATTTCACGGGGTTTCTGGTGATCTTCGTGACCGGCCTCGTACTCTACGCCACGCGCGCCCTGTTGCCGCCGATGCTGCAGACCTTGATGGACTATCCGGTCATCGCCACAGGCCTCGTTCTCGCCCCGAGCGGTGCCGGCACGATGCTCGCGATGCTCATCGCGGGGCGCCTCGTGCGCAAGGTCGACATCCGGCTTCTGATGAGCGTCGGGTTCACCTTGACCATCTTCTCGCTCTGGCAGATGAGCCACTACTCGCTCGTGCTCTCGGAGAGCGATATCGTCTGGCCGGGGATCATCCAGGGAATCGGCCTGGGCTTCATCTTCGTGCCGTTGAGCACGGTGACCTTCTCGACGCTCAAGGCCGACCTCAGGCCGGCGGGGACCTCGATGTTCAGTCTGTCGCGCAACATCGGCTCGTCGATCGGCATCTCCGTTGTCGAGACGCTCTTGACGCGCAACACCGAAGTCGCCCATTCCACACTGGCCGAGCACATCAGCGTTTTCAATCCGCTCGCCGTGTCGGCCCTGCGCTTGGGCGATGCCTCGAGCCTCGCGGCCTTGAATGTGGAAGTCACGCGCCAAGCCTCCATGATCGCCTATGTCGATGACTTTCGCTTCATGATGATCCTGACCCTGGTCACGATGCCGCTCATCCTCTTGATCCGGCCGTTGCGGCTGCGCGTCGAGGAGGCCGGCCACCTGGCCGTTGAGTAGCTCGAAGGCCGAGGGCACGCCCGCGTCGGCCAGGCGGATCCGTACCGGGCGGCAACAAGCCTGGCACCGAGCCCTGCAACGAGGCTTGAGTCGGCGCCGCACATCGGTGAGAATTCGAGCGGAGCCCCTCTGTCCGAATGCACAGATTGCGCTGAAGGGACGACCGCAGGACCACCGCGCAAGGAACCATTGTGATATTTGGCATCGACCTGGGCACGACCAATAGCCTCATTGCCTATCTGAAGGACGGCGTGCCCACGCCGATTCCGAATGTCTTCGGCGAGTTCACGACGCCCTCCGTGGTTGCGCTTGACGAAAACAACGAGATCCTGGTCGGGCGCAATGCGCGCGAGCGACTCTACACCGCGCCACGCCAGAGCGTCGCGTCGTTCAAGCGGCTGATGGGATCGACTGAGCAGATTGCTCTGGGCAAGCGCCACTTTCGACCCGAGGACCTCTCTGCCTTGGTGTTACGCTCGCTTGCCGCCGATGCCGAGGCGCACCTGAACGAGCGCGTCGAAGAAGTCGTGATCTCGGTGCCGGCCTACTTCAACGACACCCAGCGCAAGGCCACCCGCTTGGCTGGAGAGCTTGCGGGACTTTCGGTCAAGCGCCTCATCAACGAGCCGACCGCTGCGGCCTTGTTCCACGGCATCGCCGATCGTGAGGACGACGCAACCTTTCTGGTGTTCGATCTGGGCGGGGGCACCTTCGATGTCTCGATACTGGAGCGCTTCTCCGGGGTCATGGAGGTACGCGCCACCGGAGGCGACAGTTTCCTCGGAGGGGACGACTTCACCGAGATGATGATGCGCTTGATCGCCGAGCAACTCGCCTTGCCTCCGAAAAAACGCACCGAACCCAAGATCGCCTCGGCGCTGCGCTTTGCGGCCGAGTCAGCCAAGCGCGCGCTCAGCGAAGACAAGGAGGCCGAGGTGCAACTGCCCGCCGCCCTCGGAGGCAGCGTGTTTCGCATTGCGGCGAGCGATTATGAGTCGGCCTGCTCCGGCCTATTGCAACGTCTGCGCAGCCCAGTCGAGCAGGCCATGCGCGATGCGCGCCTGCAGCTTGCTGGGCTGGCTGAAATCGTCCTGGTCGGAGGCGCGACGCGCATGCCGATGATCCGCAGGCTCGCCGCCCAGCTCTTTGGGCGACTGCCCGCGCGCTATCCGGACCCGGACCAGACGATTGCCCTGGGTGCCGCGGTCTGCGCCGGGCTCGTCGGGCGCGACGCGGCCTTCGAGGAGATGGTTCTTGCCGACGTGTGTCCGCACAGCCTGGGTACCTCGGTGTCAGAAAGAGATGCTCGGGGCACGATGATCGGCGACATCTTTCTGCCGATCATCGAACGTAACACGGTCGTGCCCGCGTCCCGGGTCAAGACGGTCCAGACGGTCGCCGACTTTCAGGAGAAGTTGCGCATCGACATCTACCAGGGGGAATCCCGCCAGTGCAGCAAGAACGTCCATCTCGGAGGGATGGAGTTTACGATCCCGCTGGAGAAGGCCGGCGAGGTCAAGGCGGACATCCGCTACACCTACGATGTGAATGGTATTCTCGACGTGGACATCGACATCGGCCGGGCCGGGATCAGCAAGAATCTCCTCATCAAGAAGCTCTCGGGCGACGTCTCCGAAGAGGAGATCGAAAGGCGGCGCCTGGAATTGGCCGAGCTGAAGGTCCATCCTCGGGATCAGGAGCAGAACCGTCTGCTTCTGGAGAGCGGCGACCGGCTGTACGAACACCTCCTGGGCGACGAGCGTCAGTTCGTGGGCAGCTGGCTCGACGAGTTCCGTGCCGTGCTCGAACGCCAGGATCCCCGTGAGATCAAGGCTGCAGGCGATGCCTTGAAGGACCGGTTGGCGGCCCTGGAGCGGGGCGGCGCCTGGTGAACCGCGTAAAGAAGGAAGGCCACCCTCCTCGGCTTGCGTCTCGACCGTGACGCTAAACGGCTGGCAACTCCTTGGGATCGGCCCGGGAGCAACCCAGGCCGAAATCAAGCGTGCCTACGCAGCGGCGATCCGGCGTTATCGCCCTGAAACCCATCCAGAGGAATTCTCGGCAATCCGCGAAGCCTATGAAGCCGCGCTGCGCTGGCACGTGCCACGCCCGGTATTTCCGGGGCCTCTGCTCAAAGAGCAGTCCCCGCTCCTTGGGAGCGGTTTCGGATTGCAGTTGGGCCTCCCTGCACCTGAGGAGATCCCCGTTCCAGTGGAGGCACGCGAGCCAGGTGATCCCGACGGCGCGACCGATGAGGAAGAGCGCGAGCTTACGCCCAAGGCCGAACCGGGTCGGCAAAGGAAGCGTGGGCCAAGAGCCGCACCGACTGAGCCAGTCCCGCCGTCCCGGCAGCCATCGGATCGAATATCGGATCCAGAGCCTCCACCAGCGGCTCCACCAGCGCCGCATCCAGCCCCGCATGCAGCCCCGCATGCAGCCCCTCATGCAGCACCTCATGCAGCCCCTCATGCAGCACCTCAGTCAGCTCCCGATCTTGGGCCCGATATCCCTCCCGTCCTTGAAGCTCCTCAGCCCCCCGCCAAGACCCCGATCGATCCAGATGAGGCGCTGGGACCTCTAGCAAACAATGCGACCCCACCGCCGGTGCGCAAGCTCCAGTCCGGCGCCGATCCGGCCATTCTGAATGGTATTGGCGCGCTCCTGAAGGTCTTCGCCTCAGGCGGAGATGCGCAGGGCGCGGCGCAGTTTCGCGAGCAGATGCAGCAGTTGTCGGAGGCGACGATCGACGTCCGCCTGCGCTACGAGGCCTTTCTTCTGGGCGCGCTCTTTAACCATCCCGCGCCGCCGCTCGCGCTCGTCTTTCTCGCCGACGCCGAGTTTGGTTGGGACGCCCAGATGCTCGAATTGGGCCGGCGCCTCGGAGGGGCGGTGGCGGGTCGGGTTGCGCTTCTCAACACCTTGGCCGATCAGTATCTGATCGGGCGCTATCTGACCCGCAATCCCTGGCACAAGATGCTCTTTGGTCAGTCCGGACCACGCTGGTTCGCCTGGATCTGGCAATGGCAGAACGCTCTCCTCGCGCAGGCCCGCTGGAAAAGAGACTGTGGCCCCTTCGCATCGCCCGCCCTACTGGGCCTTGTCGCCCCGATCCGGCTGCCACGCTGGACCCTGTATTCGACCGATGTCTTTCTCGGTGTCCTCGCAGGTCTTGCGATCTGGTCGTTCCAGGACCGCGCCCTCCCGGCATTCTTCTTGGCCGTCGTCACGGTACTGGCGCTTCTCCTCTCGAGGATGGTCGGAGGGACCCGGCTGGGTCATTGGACGCTTCAGCTGTTCTTGAAAAGGCGCTACCTGGTGCTGGTCTGGCTGATCGGCTGTGGCTTCGTCAGCACGACGGTCGCGGGCTCGGGCCTGGGATTGGAGTGGCTCGCAGTCGGATTGACCGGTTTGGCAATCCTCCCCGTGTTGGTTTTTGTGGCTCTTGCAGGCTTTGGCCTGGGGCTGCGGGTTGAGCGCGCTCTGACGTATCCACTGGTCTACCTCGCGCGCATCACCGAGCATGAACTCTTGCAACAGCAAAAGAAAAGGCCCTGGCCCCCGCTCCAGAATCCACCCGTACCCGAGGATGCCGTCATGCTGGCCCAGGTGATTCTGTTCAAACCCCTGTGGATATGGATGGATAAGCTTGCCCGGTCCACACGCGATCGCGGCTGGCGACTCGTGAATTTCGATCCCTCGAGCCGACCCGGGCCAGGCGACATCCTCTTCGCACTCCCCGCGGCCTTCGTCGCCGATGGCTGGCCCGGCCGGCGCAAGCCCAAGAAGCAGGGTATCTCACGGCCCCGCATGATGGCGACCCTCGTGATGGGATTCGTCCTCAGCGCTGCAGCACTCGTGGGCTTGGTCCTGATGTTCAAATTCGCCAGCAGCGCCGGATGGCTCGTCTTGTTCTTCTTCGGCATCGTGCTGCTGGGCGGGATCCAGAAGATGAAGCGCTAATATGTCGGATCCCGTCGGAGTAGGAATCTCCTCGCTTTAGCCAGGGGGAGATGTCAAACTTCAACAGGTCCCCGCCGATCGCAGCCTCGATCCCTCTTGTCCGTCAGGAGCTCCCCCGATGACCACCTCACCCACCGTCACGCTCTACCATTCCCCCCAATCGCGCTCCAACGGGGTGTTGCATCTGCTTGAAGAGCTTGGCGCGCCTTACGAGTTGAAGCTTGTCAATCTGCGCGCAGGCGAACAGTTGACGCCCAAGTATCGCGCCATCAACCCGATGGGTAAGATCCCGGCCATCGTCCACCGTGGCGCCGTCACCACTGAACAGGTGGCCATCTATGTCTACCTCGCCGACGAGTTTGCAAAGGCGGGGCTTGCGCCTCCAATCGGCGATCCGCTGCGCGGGCCCTATCTACGCTGGCTTGCCTTCTACGGCTCATGCTTTGAGCCAGCGGTCGTCGACCGTGCTCAAAAGCGGGAGGCGCCGCCACGCGCAATGTCCCCTTATGCCGACTTCGAGACGACGCTTGCGACGCTGACCGATCAGTTGGAGAAGGGTCCCTACCTGCTCGGTGAGCGGTTCAGCGCCGCCGATGTCCTCTGGGGTACCGCGCTCACCTGGATCACGGCCTTCAAACTCCTTCCGAATGCGCCCGTCATCGAGCGTTATGTCGCGACCTGGCAGGCCCGGCCCTCGATTGCTCGGGTTGCCGCGCGGAACGCCGCGCTCGCATAACTACGCCCGGTCCGGGCAAGCCCGTGGAGTGGTCCGTGTTCGATCGAGCGGGCAGGCTCGCCATCGTGACGGGCGGCCACGGCTGGCGCACAGGTGCGCGATCGATGATCGGGCGGGGGTAGCTGGGCTCCTGGCCAGCCGAGCCCCCGACTGGGTGATGGGCGCCACCCTCATCGTCGACGGCGGCTCCTCCATGCCGGGTGAGGGGCATCCTCTGCCCGAAGTCGAGTTTTGGGGCTAGAATCAAGTGACGTCGTTCAACGTCGGCCAACCCGGGTTGGAAGCTCCTGGAGGACACACATGGTGACGGTCGCGAGTCAGGCGCCAAGGCGACACGCTCTGGCCCCGCCGGCTTTGATGGTGGTGCTGACGCTTTTGCTCGGATTGGCCGGCTGCGCGGACCTCTCGCAGACTCCTGCGACTGCCTCACTGTTGGACGACGCGGCGTTCACCCCCCCGCCCAGTCCGATCCGCCCCCAGGATGTTCTCGCGCCAAGCGCTGCAATGCAGCATTACGTCAGCGACGAGATCGCGGGCGATCTCTTCATCCACGGCCGCAAGGACGGACTGATCGAGGCGCTCTACACACGGGGTCAGTTAAGGCTCGAGTACGACGCTTCGATGACCCGGAACGCCTCCGAAACCTTCGCGAGCCGCTCCGGCAATTGCCTCTCGCTCGTGATCATGACCGCCTCACTGGCACACGAGCTGCATGTCCCGGTGCACTTTCAGCTGGCCGTGGGCGAGGATACCTGGAGCCGCAATGGCGATCTGTATCTGGCCATCGGTCACGTGAATCTCGTGCTGGGCAAGCCGCACTCCACGGTCGCCTTCGGCCACGACGAGGACGCGCTCACGGTCGTGGACTTCCTGCCCCAGGAAGACGCGGCCAAGCTCGCCGTGCGCCCGATCGACGAATCGACGGTGGTTGCCATGTATATGAACAACCGTGCCGTGGAGACCCTGGCCGAGGGACACGTCGACGAAGCCTACTGGTGGGCGCGCGCAGCGATCAATGCCGATCCTCGCTTTCTGAATGGCTACAACACGCTCGGCGCAATTTATTCGCGCCACGGCAACTGGGCCGACGCGCGCCGGGTTCTGGTCGCCGCGCTCGAGCGTGAGCCTCGCAATAGCGATGCGATGGCGAACCTGATCCCGGTCCTCGAAGCTCTAGGCGAGACCGAGAGAGCACGCGTGCTCGCCATGCAACTGCGAGCGATCGAGCCGAATCCGCCTTTCGCCGATTTCAACCGGGGCCTGACGGCCATGCAGAATGCCCAGTACGCCACGGCGCGCGACCTCTTTGCCAAGGAGGTGCGGCGCCAGCCTTGGTATCACGAGTTTCACTATTGGCTCGGGCTCGCCCATATGCGCTTGGGTGAGCTTCCGGAGGCGCGCGATGAGCTCAAACTGGCCATGGAGAACAGCACCACCCATCATGACTACAACCTCTACGCAGCCAAGTTCGAGCGGATCAGCCAGGCGCTCACCCGTTAAACCAACCGAAGTGCCGCCGCGCACCCGCGCCAAGACCCGGCTTCCATAGCGTAGAGTGCAAGCCACAGCACGTTCAGTGCGAACGACCTGGTCGCGCACCTCGCGAAGAGACACCCGATGAACCAACCCCCGACCCACATCCACACGATCCACGGCACCCATAGCCACTACGGATGGAACAATGCCTTTCCACCTGTCGCGACCATCGCGCCGGGGACGGTGATGGAATTCCATCCCCAGGATGCCTCGGGCGGCCAGCTTACCGCGCACTCGACGCTGCATGACCTCGCGCGTCTGGACTTCAGCAAGGTCAATCCGGTCGTAGGGCCCGTCTACATCGACGGGGCCATGCCAGGTGATGTCGTCAAGGTGACCCTCCTCTCGTTCGCGCCCTCCGGCTGGGGTTGGACCGCGAATATTCCAGGATTTGGCCTCCTCTCCGATCAGTTTCCCGATCCGGCCCTGCAGATCTGGAAGTACCAGCCCGATCTCGCCCTGCCCGCCCTCTATGGTCCCGGCGGCGCCGTTCCGCTCAAACCTTTTTGCGGGACGATCGGCTTGGCGCCTGCCGAGGCGGGCCTGCATAGCGTCGTGCCTCCCCGGCGCGTCGGCGGCAACATGGATATCCGCGATCTGGGTGCGGGGACCGAGCTCTATCTGCCCGTCGAGGTCGCCGGAGGACTGTTCTCGGTGGGGGACACGCATGCTGCGCAAGGTGACGGCGAGGTGTGCGGGACCGCCATCGAAAGTCCGGCCGTGCTTGCCGCCCGCTTCGATCTGATCAAGAACGCCCCACTGGCCTTTCCGCGCTTCACGACTCCCGGACCGGTATCGAGGCATCTCGATGCGCGCGGCTACGAGGTCACCACGGGCATCGGTCCGGACCTCTTCGCCGCTGCGCGCGCGGCCGTATCCGGCATGATTGATCTCCTCTGCAAGACCCAACATCTCTCGGCTGTGGAGGCCTACATGCTGGGAAGCGTCTGCGGCGATCTACGCATCTCCGAGATCGTCGATCAGCCGAACTGGGTGGTCTCGTTCTATTTCCCGCGCGTGGTCTTCGAGTGAATTCCAAAGCAACCCATTCTCGAGGGCAAATCGGCTCTACGGTCGCAAGTAGCTGGCCTCGCTACTGGATCGCGGTCATCTTGATGATGGGCGCGGCAGGGCTCGCGGGCGGCGCCCGGGCGGCCGAGGGTAGCGTGCCTGAGATCGCCTTCGATTCAGTCGTCGATCCGATCAAGCTGCCCCCCGACCTGTATCTTGGCGAGGTCTCGGGGGTGGCGGTCAACTCCAAGGGCCATCTATTCGTCTTTTCGCGGGGCAACACCAAAGGGCCCGCCTATGGGGCGGCAGCGGCCCAGCTCCTAGAATTCGATGCCCAGGGCAACTTCATCCGGGAGATCGGCAAGAATCTGTATGCCTGGTCCTTCGCCCACGCAGTGAAGATCGATGCCGACGATGCCATCTGGGTCACTGACAAGGGCTCGGACCTGGTCATCAAATTCACCCCGGAGGGACGCGTGGCCATGGTGCTTGGGCGCAAACAAGAGGCCTCCGACGAGGATACGGCGCCGTTGAAACATCCGAAACCGCCGCTGGCCGCCGAGGACGGACGCTTTCGGCAGGTGACCGATGTGACCTGGGATCGCTCGGGCAACATCTTTGTCAGCGACGGTTACATCAATTCGCGCGTGGCCAAGTTCGATCGCAGCGGCAATTGGATCAAGTCATTCGGTGTGCGCGGCGACAAACCTGGCGAATTCAATACGCCGCATAGCATCGCCTCGGACCGCGAGGGCAACATCTATGTCGCGGACCGCTTTAATCGACGCATCCAGGTGTTCGATGGGGAGGGCAATTTCCTGCGCGCGTTCACGATCGATGTGCCCTTTGATCACAACGTTCGACCGGTCATTGGTAACCCGCTCGACCCGAACGCGACTTCGGGCACCTTCTCCCCGGGAGCACCCTGGGCGATTTGCATCACCCCAGGCCCGAATCCGGTGCTCTACAGTTCCGATGCCTATCCGGGACGGATCTATAAGTTAAGCCTCGATGGCAAGGTCTTGGGCGTACTGGGCGGACCAGGGCGAGAGCTCAAACAGTTCGGCTGGATCCACGAGATCGCCTGCCCTTCTGAGAACGTGCTGTATGTCGCTGAACTGTTGAATTGGCGGGTGCAGAAACTCCTCCTTCACCCCTAGGTCGGCAGGAGGCTACAGATCTCCAGCGCGCTTGCTGCGCACAATCACCCCTTAGTTACGCTTTCCAGGTACATTGCGCGAGGCTCGGCAGAACGCCCACATCGCATCCATCGAAAGCATCCATGACACCCATGAGTGAACCAGCCAAGCCGCGCCCCCTCGCTTCGCGTCTCCTCGACTCTCCACTGGCGCGCATCGTCATCGCCATCGCGATCGTCATGGTCCCCTTCATTCTGATTCAGATCCCACTGCGAGAAGGCCCGGTTCGCGTCGGGCTCGAGGCAATCTTTCCGCGCCCGGAGGTCCGTCAGACCGTGGTCCTGCTCTTCCTGTCGGCGCTCGTTTTGACCCTCTACTCGGCGTACGTTCGCTGGATCGAAAAGCGCCGGGTCACTGAACTCGCAGCGCGCGGTGCGCTAAGCGAGTGCGCCGCGGGGCTAGCAGGAGGGGCCGTACTGATCAGCGCAAGTGTCGGGCTCCTCGCTCTGCTTGGCGGCTACGAGATCACGGGATCGAATCCCTGGACTATCGTCATCGTGCCCTTGGCGACGATGATCCTGGCCGGCGTCCTCGAGGAGACTCTGTTTCGCGGAATCGTCTTTCGCATTCTCGAGAAAAGCCTCGGCACATGGATTGCTTTGGCGCTCTCCTCGGTCCTCTTTGGCGCCCTTCATCTCGCCAATCCCCATGCCAGTTGGATCAGTGCGCTGGCCATCATGGTCGAGGCAGGGCTGCTCCTGGGGGCTGCATTCCTCTTGACGCGCAGGCTCTGGATGTGCATGGGTATCCATATCGCGTGGAACTTCGGAGGGGCAAGCATCTATTCAGTGCCGATATCGGGCGAAGAGCTCAAGGGCCTGTTCACGGTCGCCGTACACGGACCCGTGTGGGAGACCGGAGGCGCTTTTGGTATCGAGGCCTCGGTGCTGTCGGTGTTGGTGTGCACTGCAGCAGGAATAGTGCTTCTCTTTCTTGCGCTCGGCCGGGGTCGGGTCATCCTACCGTTCTGGAAAAGGGCGCCCCTCGCGCCTGTTCTTGCGTGAGTGCTCCACGCCACCCCTGCGCATTGTTCCCAGCTTTCCGACGTCAGGGCTCGAAGACTTGCGGTTTCCGAAAAAAGGGCTATCGTTTGATGGATCAGCCTACAGGGCAGATGGTCCCGATTCCTGTAGAGCCCACTACGAGGCGCACAAAATGATGAAATCGCCCGATTCTTTTCCAGTAGCCCGCATGACACCCCTTGGCCTTGCGCCCACGAGCATGAATCCGGCGGCCCGTCGATCCAGAGCAGCATCACGGGCCGCGCATCCTCTGTCGAGTCTGCGCAACGTCGGACCAGCGACTTGTGCCGATTTCGATCTCTTGGGTATCACGAGCCTCGCGCAACTCGCCCGGTCGGATCCGGATGTCCTCTTCAAACGACTCGAGCGGATCACCGGCAAGCGCCAAGACCCGTGCGTCTGGGACGTGTTCGCCGCCGCGATCTTCGAGGCCAAGACGGGCAAAGCCCGTGCCTGGTGGACGTTCACGCCGATCCGCAAGGCCCGCGAGGAGCGCCGCGACAGGAAGAATGCGAGCGCAGAGCGCTAAGGCGGGAGCGTCACCTCGTCGGACTATTTCAGGCTCGCGGCAAGAAACTGCTTCAGCCGGTCGCTTTGGGGTTGCGCGAGAACCGTGCGCGGAGCACCTTCCTCGAGCACGCGGCCGTCGTGCAGGAACAAGAGGTGATTGGAGACTTCGCGCGCAAAGCCCATCTCGTGCGTGACCACGATCATCGTGCGGCCCTCCTCGGCGAGCGCGCGCATGACCTGCAGCACCTCGCCCACGCGTTCGGGATCCAAGGCCGAGGTGGGTTCATCGAAGAGCATCACCTCGGGCTCCATCGCGAGCGCCCGGGCGATCGCCACCCGCTGCTGCTGGCCACCTGAGAGGTGCGCAGGATAGCGATCCTCGACGCCGGCCAGACCGACCTTCTCGAGATAGAGCCGGCCCCGGGCGAGCGCATCGGCCCGTCCGAGCTTCAAGACCCTGATCGGGGCCTCGATGACGTTCTCGAGCGCTGTCATATGGGCCCACAAGTTGAAGTGCTGGAACACCATGGCGAGCTTCGCGCGCATGCGCTGCAGCTGACCCGAGTCCGCCGCATGCAGTGCGCCGTCGCGACCGGTCCTTAGCGAGATGGGCTCTCCGGCGACCTCGATCGCGCCTGCGTGCGGACGCTCGAGCATGTTGATACAACGCAAGAAGGTACTCTTGCCCGATCCGGATGATCCGATGATGCTGATGACATCACCCGCCTGGGCGGTCAGGGAGACGCCCTTTAACACCTCATTGGCGCCGAAGCGCTTGTGCAGATCGACGACCTTCAGTTTCGTGGTCATGGCGCTCTCAAGGAGAAGGTCAGGTGCCGCGCACGCGCAGGTAGGCGAGCCAGCGACGCTCAGCCAAGCGGAACAGCGCGACCAGGCCGAGCGTGAGCAGAAGATAGATGGCGCCTGCCGTCAGGTAGGCCTCGAAGGGCAGATAGTAGGTTGAATAGACGCTGCCGGCCGCACCCGTGATGTCGATCAAGGACGGCACGACACTTGCGACCGATGTCGCCTGGAGCATCAGGATGACTTCATTGGAGTAGGCAGGCAGCGCGCGCCTAAGCGCCGAGGGCAGCAGGATACGCCGGTAGAGCATAGCTTCGCTCATGCCGACACTGCGCCCGCCCTCGATCTCGCCGTGCGGCGTGGTACGGATCGCTCCGGCTATGATCTCGATCGTATAGGCGGTCGTGTTGATCACGAAGGCCAGCACCGTGCAAAAGAGCGGACCCTTGAACCAGGTCCAGGGCCAGATCGAATCCCACCGAGCCTCGACCCACGGCAGTTGACCCACGCCGTAATAGATCAGATAGACCTGGACCAAAAGCGGCGTGCCACGGATGGCGAAGGTGAAGAGCCACACGGGACCCCAGAGCCAGGGCTTATCTGAGCTGCGCAGGATCGAGAGCGGCAAGGCGAAGATCATCCCGAAGAAAAGCGACATCACCAGCAGTTCGAGCGTGGTCACGATTCCGTGTGCATACAGAAGGAGCGTCTCGGGCGCGAAGATGACATCGAACTGCATCAGAGCTCCACCTGACGCACTCCCAGGGAGAAGCGCTTTTCAACGAGACGCAGCGCCACGAGCGAGAAGCTTGTGATCGCCAGATAGACGAGGGCAGCCAGAAGGAAATAGAGAAATGCCGAACGTGTCGCGCCGCTTGCCTGCTTCGCGCGATACATCATGTCGCCCAGGCCGATGATCGACACCAGCGCGGTCGCCTTGACGAGGACCAGCCAGTTGTTGGTCAGGCCCGGTAGCGCAAGCCGCACCATCTGCGGCAAGACGATGCGGCCCATGACCTGCAGGGGGGACATACCAAAGGCGATCCCGGCCTCGGCCTGGCCGCGCGGGATCGCCTGGATCGCGCCACGAAACGTCTCGGTCAGGTAGGCCCCATAGATGAACCCGATCGTGATCACTCCCGCGACGAACGGATTGACATCAATGTTGCCATCGTAGCCCAGTCGCTCGACGGCGAGATTGACGAGCGTCTGTCCGCCGTAGAAGACAAGCAGCATGAGGACCAGATCGGGAATGCCGCGGATGAGGGTGGTGTAGACGGTGGCGGCGAAGACCAGGACGCGCCTGCCCGAGAGTTTCGCCGCCGCCCCGGCCAAGCCCAGCACGACCGCGACGGCGAGCGAACCCACGGCAACTGCGACCGTGAGCCAGGCTCCTCCGAGGATACTAAGGAGGTAGCCGTCCATCGGTTCCGCTGGCTGTGCCCCTTGGCCCCTCGGGCCCTACGATCGGCAGCCCAGGCAGGCTAACTGCCATAGACGTCGAAGCTGAAGTACTTGTCGTTAAGTTTCTTGTAGACCCCGTTGGCGCGGATCTCTTTCAAAGCCTCGTTGAGCTTGTCGCGCAGATCGGAATCGGTCTTGCGCACGGCGATGCCGGCGCCATAGCCGAAGAACTTGGGATCGCGCAGTTCCGGTCCGATGAAGACGAAACCCTGGCCGTCGGGAGACTTCAGGAATCCTTCGCCGGCCTCGACGGCATCGGCGACCGTTGCATCGAGCCGCCCAGACTTCAGGTCCAGGTAGACCTGTTCCTGAGTGTCGTAGCTGACCACGCTCGCTCCGGCAGGAGCCAACACGGCCAGCGCATACTTCTCCTGCACGGAGGCCTTCAGAACCCCCACGCGCTTACCTTTCAAGCTTTCAGGGGCGCTATAGGAACTACCCGCCTTGGCGACGATGCGGGTCGGCGTTTCATAGTACTTGTTGGTGAAATCCACCGCGCGGCGCCGGTCGTCAGTGATCGACATCGAGCTGATGATGGCGTCGAACTTGCGCGCATTCAGAGCCGGGATGATGCCGTCCCAGTTCTGCTCGACGAAGCTGCACTTGATCTTCATCTGCACGCACAGCGCGTTGGCGATGTCGATGTCAAAGCCGGTGAGCTTGCCGTCCGCGGTCTTGTAGGTGAAGGGCTTGTAGGCAGCGTCGACTCCGACGCGCAGTTCAGTCCAGTCCTTCGCTGTTGCGAGACCCGGCAGAACCAGCGTCGCAACGAGGGCAAAGAGCGCCATGGCAGACCGCGCCTGGCGTGGAAAATACGGTTTCATGGGGAACTCGCTACTCGGTACAATCCTTGGCATGTTACGCACCGTTCGGGCTCGAGGCAATTTTTTTTGCGGCGCCGCGGCACGCGCGCACGGCTCTTGCCGCGCACCGTTTGCCTGCGCGAGCCGCCAATGAGCCCCGCGGTGGCACTCCCGCCAACAGCGCCGGATCCGGGTGCAACTCCCCGATTGCCTGATCGGGCGACGCTCGTCGCGGTCTCGGCACTCGCTTATTTGATTGCTGTGGGATTGCACGAACATCTCGGGCACGCAACGGCCTGCGCGCTGCTTGGCAGCCGTCCCACAGAGCTCGGCGCATTCTATGTGAACTGCGACGATACGCGCTTGTCCGAGACACGCATCCGGCTCGTCGCGCTCGCCGGTCCCCTCATGAGTCTAGTGACCGGATTCGCCTGCCTTGCGCTCGCCCGGGTGATGCCGGCGCGGGCGCGTACCGCGTATTACTTCTTCTGGCTTCTCGGCAGCCTGGGTCTCATGACGGCCGCAGGCTACGCACTCTTCTCGGGCGTCTCGGGAATTGGTGACTTCGGGACCGGCCACGACGGGGCCTTCTACGCCATCGACCCCGAATGGGTTGTTCGGGTCGTGCTCGCCCTGACGGGTGGCGTCGCCTATTTCTGGGTCGTCGGGTTTTGCGCGCGTGAGATCGCGCCTCACGCGGCGGGCACGGGAGCGCTACGCATCGGCTGCGCCCGGCGCACGGTCCTCATCTCCTACTTCACCGGAGCTAGCGTGTCGCTTTTGATCGGACTGCTCAACCCCTATGGGATCCTGATCGTCGCCACTTCGGCACTCGCCTCCTCGATGGGAGGCACCTCGGGCCTCATCTGGATGATGAAGCGCCTCGATTCGAAGGACGTGGTACCAGGACCGGGTCTCTACTTTTCGCGCAGCTGGGTGTGGATCGCAATCGCCCTCATCGGCTCACTCGCCTATGCGGCGATTTTCGGCCCGACACTCTGGCTCTAACCCGAAGGGCACAGGTTCAATCCTGTCCCCGCAACCAAATATTTCAACGGCTCGCTTGCTCACGCAATCGGGCCGTTTTGGTTTTGACTTTCGCTAAGTTTGAATGCTCGCTTCCGACCCCCAACTGAGACACTCGGGCCAAGAAAAGCGTGCGTTCAGCGATGCGTTGAGCTAGGAGGTGCAGATGGCAGCTTGAGAGCCATTCCTGCAAAGCGTCAATCGAAGTACGCACTTGATCGCTTTACCTGGCACTTCCAGAAATGCCAAGACCTTCGCGAAGAGGGCCTTGGTGTCCTACTCTGTTGCTTCCCAATCTATTCGGCAAACACCCACTGGGCGAGGTGCTGATTCTCCGCGCGAACGGGTATCTGCCTAATTCCAGTGTGTAAGTTACACCGCCCGTCATCCAGACGCAAGCACGGGATGGAGACGTCCGGAGTCGAACCGGCGACGCACGGAGAATCAGTCCGCCGCTCTCCCAACTGATCTACGCCTCCATCTGATGTCGGGTATAAAAAGTGTTTCCGGTGATTCTCGCGAAAGGAGACCGACGACACCAATCCACCGTGCGTGCGGCGAGAGACAGATACCGTAGACCGGAAATAGATTCAGCGGAATCTGACGTGCGGCCCCACTGAACGTCCACGTACGCAGGACAGCGAAACGGGGCGTCCGAGTCGTTCTCGCCAGGCCGTGTTTTTGGCCGATGCAAAAAGAGCCAATTTTGGCGATCGCGACAACAGGAAACGCTCGCAATCATTGCGCCTTGCTGTGAGAACTCGAGTTCCTTCCCTCGCGTTTCTACACTTCGGACCGTCACGTATCCGGTCCAGGAGCGTCGACGAGATACTTCCCACATGGAGAGAAAATGGCCTCTGCACCTTCCCCATCTCTTTGATTGGCAAAATCGACTATGGTGGCACTTGATTCAACGTCGAGGATTGCAATTCGACCAGTAGTACTCTTGACTGCGAGCGGCGTCCCATGTCGGCTGAAGTTCACGCAGGAAGGATGTGACACCGGATGAGAACTCCATAGCCGTTTCCGAACTGAAGTTTCGACCATGACGACATTCCTACCGACACAAGCAAGACGGTCACCTAGGGGAGACACGGCAATCGAGTAAGAACTCGGCAATTTCAAATGACTTCTCATCGCCAGTCTTCGATTTGAAGCGCGGTTACCCTTTCGAACTCGTTAAGATTCGATGTGACAACGACGAGCCCCCGCGCCACGGCAGTACCTGCAATCAGGACGTCGTAGGCGCCGATGGGTTGCCCTCTTGACTTGAGGGAGGCTCGAATTGCTGCTGCCGCTCGTGCGTCTGCCTCATCGAATGGCAGCGTGGCTACTGCCGAGAAGAACGCTTCAAGTACAGGTGCGAGTTTTTGAGCACGCTCAACGTTGAGGAAGAGGCTATAGTCAATCTCCATCCGAGTTAGCGCGGACACGGCAATGAGGTTCGGCGCCGTCGAATTGACTCGAGCGAGAGTGCTCGATTGCCCTCGGACGAAATCCGAAACTGCGCAAGTATCGAGGAGGTACTTCACGTCAAGGGATCATCTGACGGCGGATTGAGCCCATGACGCGTCGATTCGAACGGGGGTATCTCGGGCAGTCCTTCGAAGGACAAAAGCTCGGGCGGCCACTGGGGCGTTCCGTGCCTTCCCAACCATTCACTCAGCGCCTGGCGAATCAGCGCGTTCCGACTCTCTCCGGATTGCTCCACGGCACGATTCAACTGCCTGCCTGTTTCATCGTCGAGATAGATATTGAAGTTCATTGCGCGCTCCTCATAACATGTTTACATGTTAGATAAATATCCTTTTTGAATCAGGGGGTACGAGGCGAAAATGCGCAAGCGCGACGGCAAGTGCGATGCGACTGGTCAATGAAGGCGGACCCATCCATAAAGGTGGAATCCTGTCCCCGCAACCATACAGATCAACGGCCTACCTCGGTAGGCCGTTTGTCTTATGAGACCGTTGGTCTTCCTTCTTGCCACCCGAACGCAGCATCGCAAATCGTCCGCAATGCCGGAATCCGCACGTCGAACCGCGCTTCTGAAAGCGGTTTGACTCAAACTTGCTCGATTCTGGCGAGAACCTTTGCCTTTGCAACCAATCTTGACCCCTCGCTTCAAGCGGCAAATTACTGCTTCAGTAACTCGCCAGGGAACATCTATCATGCCTCTTTCTCTTGGCCTTCCTTCTGCTTCGTAGAGTTGCGTTCCAAGAAGTCGGAATAGCCGCTCTCATCGAGCGCGCCCGAAGCCAAGTCGAGCACGGCTTGCGCCGCTTCCTGCTCACTCGCACCAAAGCGGTAGCCGTTGAGCTCTAGGAACAGGACACCAACAAGGAAACCCACGCGCTTGTTTCCGTCGATGAAAGGGTGGTTCTGTACGATTCCGCCTGTATAGGCTGCAGCCAACGAGATGACACTTGGATTGTCTCCGTATACGAGCTGCTGTCGGGGGCGAGACAACGCCGACTCCAACAAGCCGATGTCGCGAATCCCGCCCGCACCACCGTGTGCGACCAATGACTTGCGGTGGAGACCGAGCGCATCGCGCTCATCAATCCACGTGGGCTCCTTCACTTCGCAAGTACGTGCAGCGTATTCCGGTATCGCCGCATGATGTCGTCCGCCTTCGACATCTTCTTCTCAAAATCCGGATCGTACGGAGTCAACTGAAAGGACCCGTCCGGGTTCTCCAATAGGAAAAGAGGTGCCCCATCGCCTGTTTGAAGTCGATTGATGACTTCGCGCGGCAGAACCACGCCAAGCGAATTGCCAAACTTTCGAACCTTGAGCTCAATCATGGTGGCCTCCATCGAGTTATTACGATTGTAATAACATCGCAATGGGGTGTCAAGACACTGACACTGCCTCTGATTCCGCGGGCGAAAAGTTTGCATCCGAAACGATCGGTCATTTGAGCCGGACCCTTCTGTGAAGGTGGAATTCTGTCCCCGCAACCAAATTCCAATGGCTCGCTGACTTACTCAATCGGGCCGTTTTGGTCTTCTGCGGTCATTTTATGGAACGGCGTTTAGGCGCGTGCGAGACAAATCAAAAGCCCACTCCAGGTGGACTTTGAACCACCCAATCTCTTCGGCAAACTCCCACTGGGCTAGGAGCTGATACCCCGCGCGAACGCGTTAGCGCCTGATTGATTTCGAGATACCGTCCCAGCGGACTGAAGTCAATCGATAGGGTAAAGTCAGGCTCTAAACCTGGCTTGACGGTGGGGCGGCGAGGCAGCTCGAGGCCTGCCAGCCATAGAGCCACTCCAGAGCATCGTAGTAGCGCTCCGAACTGCGCCCCTTCCAGAGCTCGTTACGGACCAGACGCTCGATGCCGTCTGCGTGATAGATTCGACCCATCTCGCGCGAAGAGAGCACGACGCGCGCCGTGCGCGCGATGCGCGAGCGTTCGTAGAGCCGAAAGGCGGATTCGAAGTCGAACTCGCACCGGGCCACGGCGGCGCCAAGCGTGACCGCGTCCTCGAGCGCCATGCAGGCACCCTGGGCGAGGTACTGCAGCATCGGATGTGCGGCATCACCCAAGATGGTCGCGCGACCCCGTCCCCAGGACAGGACCGGATCGCGATCGGCCGTACTCCAGCGCCGCCAGGTCTTCGGGACATCCAAAAGGCGCCTGGGTTGCTCGAGTATCCCCTCGAAGTAAGACAGGACTTCCTCTTTGCTGCCGTCCTTGACCCCCCAGGTCTCGTTCTCGCGGCTGTGGAATGTGACGACGATGTTATATTGCGAGCCGCCGCGCAGCGGATAGTGCACCAGATGGCAATTCGGTCCCCCCCAGACCGCAGGTGCATTCCAGCGCAGATCATCGGGCATCTCTTCGGCAGGAACGACTGCACGGTAGACCACATGTCCGGACACGCGCGCGGCATCGCCGATCAAGTGCTGGCGTACGACTGACTTCACCCCATCGCAGCCCACGAGCGCTGCCGCACGATAATGGCGGCCAGAACTATCGCTGACCGAGACGCCGCCTGCCTCGAGCTCGATCGCCTCGACCTTCACCGAGGTCGCGAACTCGATCAGATTGCTTTGTCCGACGGCGTCCAAGATCGACTGGTGGATGTCGGCGCGGTGGATGACAGCATAGGGATTGCCAAAGCGCTCGCGAAACGCCTCGCCCACTGGAAAGGAAGCCACCTCTGATCCGTCCACGGCATCCATCATCACCAGACGCTCGGTGAAGACGGCGCGCGAGCGCGCTTGGGCACCCACGCCTAAGGCATCCATGGCCGCGAATGCGTTCGGCCCGAGCTGGATCCCCGCGCCGATCTCGCCGATCGATGCACTTTGCTCGAGCAAGAGGCTTGGCACCTTCAGGCGGGCGAGTGCGAGCGCCGTCGCGAGGCCCCCGATTCCTGCCCCGACAATCAGAATCCTGTCTTCCTCGGCCATCTGTCTCTCCGATCCCAAGGGGTGAATCCGAAGCAGCAATTTGTCGTAAGATCGAAACTGAGATTCCAAGACGTGCCGCTGGCACAACGCGTTTCGCCGACGGCTGGCCTACCGTTATCCGACGCTAACCGACCGATGCCCAAGAACTCCGACGAACCCTTCATCTCCGATCTGCCGGGGCACCTGATCCGCCGTCTGCAGCAGATCGCGGTGGCTGCCTTCTACGAGCAGACCGCGTTGTTCGAGATTACGCCCGTCCAGTTCGCCGCATTGCAGACGATCAGGGAGAATCCCTCGATCGACCAGCGCTCGCTTTCCGGTGCCATCGCGCTCGACGCGTCCACCACGGGCGGGGTCATTGATCGCCTCGAGAAACGGGGCTTGATCAAGCGCACCCAGGCCGTCCACGATCGCCGTGTCAAGCAACTCCGTGTCACGCCCTCGGGCACGAAGCTGCTGCGCCAGCTGCGCCCACATGTCATGCGCACCCAGGTCCGCATCCTCGCCCCGCTCAGATCCCGGGAATCGCGCGAGTTCCTGCGCTTACTCGAGATCCTCGTCGACAAGAACAATCTCTTGAGCCGCGCCCCCCATGCCGAAGACGAGGAGGGCTAAACCATCCTGACCGAGAGTTCGCCCAAACCCTCGATCGAGCCGTGCATCAGATCCCCAGGAACGACCGGGCCGACCCCGGCGGGTGTACCGGTGAAGATCAGATCGCCCGGCTCCAGAGCAAAGTAGGTCGACAGATTCGCAATCACTTCGTCGATCGACCAGATCAGCTGGCCAAGCTCGCTCTTTTGCTGGGTCACCCCG
This sequence comes from Rhodospirillales bacterium, assembly GCA_903970305.1. Lineage (GTDB taxonomy): Bacteria > Pseudomonadota > Gammaproteobacteria > Burkholderiales > Burkholderiaceae_D > BOG-994. Next base: position 51,048 of record CAJCID010000266.1, read on the forward strand.
TTGACAGCGAGTTCAATGGCGCGCGAGCTGAGGTCTTCCTTGCCGGTGGCCCGGTGGATGGGCGCAATCGGCGCAGACCAGTCGAAGGCCTTGCCGATCTCCCAGGGCCGGCCCTTCTCACGCATGGCGATCTGCAGATCGCGCCGCGTCATGTCCAGGCCCACCGCGTAGCCGAAGACATGTGAACGCGCGTCTTCAGTGCGAATGTCGCGCCCTCCAGCTCCAATCGCAACCACGAGTTCGATCTCGTAATGCAGGTTCTTCGTCAGGCTCGGATAGGGCATGCTCCCGGTGGTGCCGGGCGCCACACTCCAGACTGCATCAGCCGGTTTGCAGAAAAAAAACGGCGGCTCGCGATCGGGATCGAAACCCATCTCGCGCGCGTGTTCGGCATAGTTGCGCCCCACGCAGTAGACGCGGCGCACGTGAAAGAGCTCGCTGTGTCCGACGACAGGGACCGTGACGGGCTTTAGGGGAGTAAGACACTTCTCGTTCATGGGCTCTCTCTCCAATTACTCGAGGGCATCGCGCCAGAGCCCCAGTGCCTTTTGCACCGGGCGATCCGAGAAACTAAAGAGAACCGTTTCGGCCGCTGCCCGAAGCCGAAAGCGCTGCCACGACGGTACGACGAAATGATCCTTCTCGCCAAACTCCAGGACACGCTTTGCGCCCTCATCGCCGATCTCGACCGAGCCGCGACCCTCGATGACACTAAAGACCGCTGCATCGGTGCACCGATAGGCGGCGCTCGCAAAGTCCTTTGGGAGCAGCTGAAGATAGGTGGCCATGGTGGGCATCGCCGATCCACCGGTCGTGGGATTGATGTACTGCATCTTGAATCCGTGCACCGGGTGCGGTAGGGTGCCGCGCGCCAAAGCGAACACGGCGGCGCGCGAGCGGGCGTAGGGATAGACAAAGAGCGGCGCTGACGTGGGCGCCCTCTCGTCGGCCACCGGGACCATGTTTGCGCCATAACGCAGCAACGCATCGCCCGGCGGCCTGGTGGGCTCGGGCGGACGATCTGTCGGATGGGCCTGGTTCTCTGCAAAGCCCAGATCCAGCATCCGTAAGAGGGGGATGTCCAGCCCGTCGAGCCAGATCACAGGCTCCTTGCCGGGATTGCCATGATCGTGCCAGGTCCAGGAAGGTGTGATGACAAAGTCGCCCGGAGTCATCGGATGCCGTTCGCCATCGACTGCGGTATAGGCGCCCAGGCCCTCGAGGACCAGGCGCAGCGCGCTTTGGGTATGTCGGTGGCTGGGCGCGATCTCGCCCGGAAGAATGAGTTGCAGGCCGGCGTACAAAGTGCCGGTGATCGAGGACTGTCCGGGCAAGCCCGGATTCTCCAGAATGAGCACGCGCCGCACCGCTTCGGCAGCCCCGATGATCTCTCCGGCGCGCATCACTTCCGGGCGCACGTCCTGCCAGCGCCACAGAGCCGCTTGGGCCGCCGTCGCGGGCCGCGGCGGCACGAGCGCGTGCAGCACTTCCCAAAGCGGAGCGAGACCAAGCGGCGCGATCGACTCATAAAACGCTTGCCGGGAAGCACTGGCATGCGGGCCAAGCGGCATCATCGTCTCCTTGCGCATCGACGCAGAAGGAACACCGGCTCTCTGGCCGGATCAGATACTAAGTATACCTACAATCAGGCCTTCAAAAGTCGCAAACATCTCTCTACCCGGCGGGATTCTCGGCGTAGGGCGGTGGTGAATTGGTGCGATGCAGCGCTGGTCGGCGCCGTGAATGTGTATGCTGCGACCTGCGTGGAAGCCGACACCTGCGACTTCCCTGCTCCAAAACTTAGGGAGAGAGGAATGCGCCAGCAGAGATTGTGGAAGTGGCTCGCCTTGGGACTCATCGCCACCGCGGCCCAGGCCGGGGAGGGGCCGATCCGGATCGGCATGGTCTTGCCCTTGTCCGGTCCCTTCGCCCAGTACGGCCTGCAGATCAGCAATGGCGCGAAGCTCTATCTCGCCCAACACGGCGACACCGTCAACGGTCGCAAGATCGAACTGCTCATCCGTGACGACACCGGCACCGCACCAGAGGTCACCAAGCGGCTCTCGCAGGAGCTCGTCACCCGCGATCACGTCGATCTCCTCGCGGGCTATGCGCTCACGCCGGGAGCGATCGCGTCCGCCTCGGTGGCCGAGGCCAGCAAGCATCCGATGGTCGTCATGAACGCCGCCGCCTCGGCGATCACGACCAAGTCCGGCTATATCGTGCGCGTCTCGCATACGCTGCCGCAGCTGGCCCAGCCGATCGCCAAGTGGGCCAGCAAGAACGGTATTGCGAAGGTCTACACGATCGTGGCCGACTATGCACCAGGACTCGATGCCGAGTCTGGGTTTCAGAAGGCCTTCACGGCCGAGGGTGGCGAAATCGTGGGCCAGGTCCGCGTGCCCGTGACGAACACTGACTTCGCGCCGTTCGTGCAACGCATCAAGGATGCTCATCCCCAGGCGGTGTTCGTCTTCCTGCCTCCGGGCGAGGGGACCATCTCTTTTCTGAAGACCTGGAAGGAGCGCGACCTCGATGCCCAGGGGATCAAGCTCATCGGTACGGTCGATCTGATCGACGACGACCTTCTGGAAGTGATCGGCCCCCTGGTACAGGGCTCGGTCACCTCCGGTCACTACTCGATGGTCCACGACTCCCCCTTGAACAAGAGCTACGTCGAGGCCTATCGCAAGGCCTACGGAATTCGGCCGAACTTCATGTCGGTCGCCGGATACGACGGCATGCACCTGATCACGAGCGTGCTCGCCAACATGGGCGGCGAGATCGACGGCGAAACCTTCATCGCACTGGCCAAGAAGGCCAGCTGGGAGAGTCCGCGTGGACCTATCTCCATCGATCCCGAGACCCGGGATATCGTCCAGACAGTCTACATCCGCCGCACGCAGATGCAAGACGGGCATGCGGTGGCCCTCGAGTTCGACAGCTTCAAGGCGGTCAAGGATCCAGGGAAGTAGCCTGCTACAAGCCGGTACCGGGCCCGGTGTGTGAGGTGGGTGGGCGCTGGCGCACTGACTCGGGTTCGCTAAAATAGGGGGCGCTGAGCTCACCCAGGGCGCCTGACTTCAGCGAGCGACGACTTCGGAGCGGCAACACTTCCGTCACCTCCTCATCGGAGTACCTTGTGAACACCCTGTCTGCCTTGTTACTTGTCGCGGCCGCGATGACCTCCAGCGCCCACGGGCAAGGTCAAGCGGGCCACTTCGACTATGACTTCGGGGCACCACTTGATATCCAGGAGTCGGGCGTCGAGCATCGGGGCGGGGTCGCGATCCATGACATCTCCTACGCGAGTCCAAAGGGCGGTCGGGTGCCCGCCTACCTCGTCGTCCCAGAGGGCCGGGGGCCTTTTGCTGCGGTCATCTGGGGTCATTGGTATTGGAGCAACTCGGCTCTGCGCAATCGCAAGGAGTTTCTCGACGAAGCGGTGGCCCTTGCACCCAGCGGAGTGGTATCACTGCTCACCGACGGACCCATCGCGCGTCCCGGTCATGTTGCGGATAAGAATCCGTTGAGCCAAGCCCCTGTCGCCGACCTGATCCAGCAAGTCGTGGACTCGCGGCGTGGCGCCGATCTCTTGCTCGCCCGCTCCGATGTCGATCGTCACCGGCTCGCCTATGTCGGTCACAGCTACAACGCTGCCGTGGGTGGGATCCTCTCGGGGGCCGACAAACGTTTCAAGGCCTTCGTGCTGATGGCGGGGAATCTGTCTGACGAACAGGACGACCGATCCAAGGAAGGAGAGGAGTTCCGGCAGCAGATCGGGCCCGAGGCCTTCGACGCGTTCGTGGCCCAATATGGCTGGCTCGATCCGGGCAAGTTCATCTCCCGGGCGACGGGTACGACTTTCCTCTTGCAGTACGGCTCGCAAGAGGAGTTCTTCAGTCAGAGCCGGGTCAGCGGCTACGCAAGCCTGATCAAGGTCCAGAAAGAGGTGAAGTTCTATGACGCACCGCATGCTCTGAACGCTCAGGCGCGGCACGACCGGCTCGTCTTCTTGGCCAAGCATCTGAAGGTGAGAGCGCCCACCGAAGCGGTGATGCGCGACATACCGGACCTGTTTCAACCAGCCGACCAGGATAGTCGAGGTCTCGACGGTGCTCGCTTTGCTTCAAGCCCGAGCGTGAATCGATCGGAGGCGGCGCGCCCTGGCACAGAAGGCAAGACGCGGTCATGACTGAACTGCTGAACCTTGTCGCATCAGCCAAAGGGCTGGTCTTCGATCTCTTCCATACGTTGACGGCCCCGGAACACGCTTGGGGGCAGTTTCCAGCGACCTACCAGATGCTCGGTGTACCTCGCGAGCAATGGGACGACCAGCTCTTTAGGTCTTCCCGGTTTCGCCTCGCTGGCGAGGAGCGAGATCCCTATCGGATCGTCGCGCTCATGGCTCGATCGATCGATCCCGAGATCGAGGGTGCCGTGATCGAGGCTGCCGTGCACAATCGGATCGAACGGATGCGCTTCGCGCTCCGCAATATCCCCGCCGAAAACGTAAGGCTCTTGCAGCACTTGAGAAAGGCCGGCAAGCGACTTGCTCTGGCGAGCAATGCCGACGCGATGGAGACCGCTGGCTGGGAATCGTCCCCCTTGTCCGGATGCTTCGATACCGTGGCGTTTTCATGTGAGGTGGGAAGCGTCAAGCCCGAGCCAGAGATTTTCCTGCACTGTCTTCGCGGTATCGGTCTTCAGGCCCGCGAATGCCTGTTCGTCGGCGACGGAGGCTCCAATGAGCTCGTGACGGCGCGACAACTGGGGTTTCGCACCGTCATGGTCGCGGCAATCGCCCGACAGATGTGGCCCGAGAAGGTATCCGAGCGGGCTGCAGCGGCCGACTTCGTCATCGAAGTGCCCACAAAACTGCTGGATCTCGCGCCCGAACCCCAAAGCACTCCGAGCAAAGCTCAGTGATGACCGCAGCGCCGGGCCCGGTCGCGACCGCAGCGGGCTGCCCTCACGCCTTGACCGCCGCGTCGCCCGACGCAAAGAGTTCGACCAGCAAGGCTCGCAGCCACACGGAAGCGGGATCGGTCGCCGCGCGGCGCGTCCAGTAGAGACTCACATCAAAGGGCTGGCTCGGCCCCGGCAGCGGGGTGATCCGAAATGCGCTCGCCGGCTGGAAGGATCGGGCGGCCATCCGCGGCAGGATGACCGCGAAATCAGTCTTTGCAAGGATGGCCGGGACCACCATGAAATGCGGGATCGAGAGCTTGATCCGATCCGCAAGGCCGCGCTCGCTCAGATGCTTCTGCGTCGGGGGATGCGAGCTCACCACGATGTAGTCCCACGGGGCGTTGGCAGAGCGCTTGCCTGCCTTTGCAGGGGTGAGCCGCACGTACTCCTCATGGAACAGAAGCTGGCTCTCAAAATGTCCCGCCAGAAAGGGCAGATAGCCCAGAGCGAAGTCCACCTGGCCCTGGGTCAGGGCTTCGGGAATCTCGCCCCAGGGAATCTGGCGAGTCTCGAGGGAGACGCCGGGGGCCCGTGCGCGCAGCGCCTTGAGCAAGGGCGGCAGGAACACCACCTCACCGAAGTCGCTCAGATGGAGCCGAAAGGTCCGCCTGGCCAGCCGGGCGTCGAAACGACTCGTCGCATCGAGCGTCGCCTGCAAATTCTTCAAGGCCTCCGAGATGGGCTGGGCGATCCTCTCGGCCGCCGCCGTCGCTTCGACTCCCGCTCGGGCGCGCACGAAAAGCCGATCTCCAAAGAGCAACCGCAAGCGCGCCAACCCGTGACTCACCGAGGGTTGGGTCAGTCCGAGCCGCACCGCGGCACGACTGACGCTGCGCTCGGCATAAATCGCATCGAACACTTTCAGGAGGTTCAGGTCGACCGAGTAGATATTCATGGGATCGATATGCCAAATAGGTCCTATCTTTTCGACAGCATAACTGCTTAGGCCTACACTTGGCTCGGAGAAGAGTTCGGAATCCCTCCGCAAGGGTCACTCCCGGTTCGGGCCGCGGAGAAAAATGAGGAGACAGGTCGAAATATGGAGCGTTCCTTCACCCGTGAAGTCGAGATGCTCAAGCGTGGCTCGGGCGAGGTCTTTCATGGCGAGGGAATTCTCGCCATCACCAAGGGCCTCCTCGAAGCCGGTGTAGCGTATGTCGGCGGGTACCAGGGAGCGCCGGTCTCCCATCTGCTCGATGTCCTGGTTCAGGCGTCCGAGTTTCTCGGTGAGCTCGGCGTCTACGTCGAGGCGTGCTCGAATGAGGCTTCGGCAGCGGCTCTCCTGGCAGCCTCGATCCATTATCCGGTGCGCGGCGCGGTCACCTGGAAATCCGTCGTTGGAACCAATGTCGCCTCGGACGCCCTCTCGAACCTGGCCTCGGCCGGAGTCACGGGAGGCGCACTCATCATCGTTGGTGAAGACTATGGCGAGGGAGCAAGCGTGATCCAGGAGCGCACGCTGGCCTTCGCGCTCAAATCCTCGGTCTGCCTTCTCGATCCGCGACCCGACCTGGGCTTGATGGCACGCATGGTCGAATCCGGGTTCGAGCTTTCTGAAGCCTCCAGCCTGCCGGTCATCATGCAGTTGCGGATTCGCGCCTGCCACGTGCGCGGCCAGTTCCTTTGTCGCGACAACGTCGCACCGCTCAATTCGGCTCTGCACCACTTGGAAGGTCCAGCACCTTTCGACTATGCGCGTCTGTCGCATCCGCCCGCGACCTTTCGACAGGAAAAGCAGAAGAGTGATCTGCGGCTACCCAATGCACGCCGTTTCATCGTGGAGCATGAGTTGAACGAATTGATCGATGGGCCGCGCACGGAGGTCGGCCTCATCGTCCAGGGGGGCTTGTACAACACGCTCATGCGTGCGCTTCGGGAGGTCGGACTTGCGGATCTCTATGGCGACAGCGAATTCCCGATCCTGGTATTGAACGTCACCTGCCCTCTGGTTCCCGAACAGATCGCCGCGTTCGCCGAAGACAGGAAGGCTGTCCTTGTGATCGAGGAAGGGCAACCTGAATTCCTGGAGCACGAGATCGGCTCGATCCTGCGGCGCGCGGCCATCGACACCCCGCTATACGGTAAGGATCTGCTCGCCATGGCTGGGGAGTACACGGTCGAGGTGCTGGTTGCAGGTATCGCGGCTCTGGTTGAGCAAGTCAAGGAGAAACCTGCGAACCCCCAGGCTTTGGGCGCGCTCCTGGAACACAGTTCGCAACTGGCAAGCCGCTGGCTCGAATCGAATCGAGAACGACGCCATGGCGCAGCGCTGCGTCTGGGTACCGTACCACCCCGGCCGCCCGGATTCTGTATCGGTTGTCCCGAGCGACCCGTGTTCGCCGCATTAAAGCTCGTTCAGGCAAAGATCGGACCGATCCACATCGCAGCCGATATCGGCTGCCATGCCTTCGCGACCTTCGAGCCCTTCTCATCGGGGCACTCGATCTTGGGCTATGGCATGAGTCTCGCATCTGCCGCCGCCGTCGCGCCGCTGATGCGCCAGCGCACGCTCGCGATCATGGGCGATGGCGGCTTCTGGCACAACGGCCTGCTCTCAGGTGTGCAGTCGGCCCTCTTCAACCGGGATGACGTCGTGCTCCTGATCCTGAAGAACGGCTATACCTCGGCCACCGGTACCCAGGAGATCATCTCCTCGCCCGAGGATGAGGTTCGCGAGATCGCACGTGCACAACCGGCGGGCATGCTCGCTCATAACCGCACCATCGAAACCACCTTGGAGGGGATGGGGCTCAAGTGGCTCGAGACCGTCCATACCTACGACGTCGAGAAGATGATGGCGACCCTGACCGAGGCCTTCACGACCGACTTCAAGGGCCTGAAGGTCATCATCGGCGAAGGCGAGTGCCAGCTCGAACGCCAAAGGCGCATCCGTCCGAGCGACGCGAGACGGCTCGCAAAGGGTAAGCGCGTGGTCCGGGTGAAATACGGCGTCGATGAGGACGTCTGCTCGGGCGATCATTCCTGCATGCGACTCTCGGGTTGCCCAACGCTCACCTTGAAGGACAGCCACGACGGCCTGAAGGTCGATCCGGTGGTTACAGTCGAGGACGGCTGCGTGGGCTGCGGCTTGTGCGGCGCCAACGCCCACGCGGCGACGCTGTGTCCGTCGTTCTATCGGGCCGAAGTGATCCAGAACCCCGGCTGGCGGGATCGGATCATGGCCAGCGTGCGCGCGGGGGTGCTGCGCCTCGTACAACCCGCCTAGAGCCCATGGATTCCGCCATCCAGATTGCCCCCTCGAGCGCAACCGCCGACTCGAAACAACCACCCAAGACAGACGGCCGACCGGTCTCGATCCTCATTGCCGCGCTCGGTGGCGAGGGAGGCGGCGTGCTCTGCGAATGGCTCGTCGATGCCGCAACGAGCGCCGGGTTTCCCGTGCAGGGCACTTCGATTCCCGGGGTCGCCCAGCGTACCGGGGCGACAACCTACTATGTCGAGATCAGTCCTCTTGCACAAAACGAGCTGCAGGGTCGCCACCCCATCTTCAGCCTGACCCCGGTACCGGGCACGGTCGAACTCGTCATCGCCTCGGAGCTCCTCGAGACCGCGCGCGTCCTGCAGGCCGGCTTCGTCGATCCGATCCATACGACCCTCATCTCGTCGGTCTCGCGCACACTGACTACCCTGGAAAAAATGGCGATGGGCGATGGCAGACTCGACTCCGAGGAGTTGAAGGCGACCGCCCGGGAGTTCAGCGCCGAGTTCATATCCTTCGACATGCAGGCCGAGGCAAAAAAGGCGCAGACCGTTGTCAGTGCCGTCCTCTTCGGGGCCCTGGCCGGCTCGGGAAAGCTGCCCTTTTCTCGCGAATTCTGCGAAGCGGCGATCCGCGCCCAAGGCAAGGGCGTCGCTCAGAGCCTTGCCGGATTCGCCCGGGGATTCGAGGCCTGTCTGGCGGCGCGCGCTGCTCTTGCAGCCGGCCCTGCCGAGGCGTTGGCAAGTGGCGCCACATCGATGCGCCCGGCCCTGCCGGCCAGGCTTTCTCTCGCCCTCGAGCGCTTTCCAAACGAGGCCTTGGACGTGCTGACGACGGCGCTCTCACGGCTCATCGACTATCAGGACGAGAGCTACGCGAGGCTCTACCTGGAGCGCATCGAGAGTGTTCGGGTGCTCTCCGAGAGCCTCGCTGCGTCCGTTTCGCAACGTGCTGAACTGGTCCGCGAGGCCGGTCGTTTTCTGGCGCTTTGGATGATGTTCGACGACGTGATCCGGGTGGCCGAACTGAAGACCCGCGCCACGCGTTTTGCCCGGGTGCGCGACGAGGTCAGGGCCCACCCCGGCGATATCGTACAGATCGCCGACTACTTCAAACCCCGACTCGAGGAGCTGCTTGGGATCCTTCCGGTGCGGCTTGGCAGGCTCGTGGCCGCTTGGGCAGAAGGGGTGCAACGCATCATCGGACGCCCGCTGGAACTCGCGCTCGCGTTGCGCACCGATTCGATTCTCGGATTCATCGCACTGCGGCTGGTTGCGGCCTGCAAACCCCTGCGACCCCGAGGCGCGCGCTACGAGCAGGAGCAGGTGCGTATCGGGGACTGGCTTCGCGCTCTGCACGACTGCTCTGCGCTGGGCATTCTGCCGGCCCAGGAGATCGCGCTCTGCGCGCGCCTCATCAAAGGCTATGGCGCGACCAATGCGCGCGCCCACGAAAACCTGGAGCGCATCATCGCAACGCTCGCCAGTCCCGCGGCGCTCGCTCAGTGGCGGGACGGTGCCGCGTTGGCTCGGGCGCTTGCGAGCGCGCGGCAAGCGGCTCTCGCGGATCCCGAGGGACGCGCGCTCGACCGGGATATCGAGCGACACGGTGCACGAGCGCGTCCTCTAGCCGAGCGGCCGATCAAGCTGATTCGCAGAGCGCGCGCATGAATTGATGTGCACCATGGCGAGCCGCGCCATGGTGGCTGGACAACGAGTGCGGCCCACGCCGACGACAACAAGGAGACATGCATGAACTTTCTACGGATGAGCCGCAATCTGATGGTGCTGGGGCCCCTTCTCGGGCTCGCGTTGGTCTGTGGCCCCGCCCTCGCCCAGATCAAGGTCGGAATCATCGTGTCAGCAACCGGACCTGCCGCCTCGCTGGGCATTCCCCAGCAGAACACCGTGGCGCTCCTTCCCAAGGAGATGGGTGGCAGGAAGGTCGAATATATCCTTCTCGACGATGCCTCGGACACCACGACCGCGGTCAAGGACGAGCGTAAGTTGATCTCGGAAGACCATGTCGATGTGATCATCGGTTCTTCGGTCACGCCCAATGCGCTCGCGATGATCGATGCCGCAGCGGAGAGTGAAACCCCGGTGATCTCACTGGCGGCGAGCGTTGCGATCATCACGCCCATGGACGCAAAGAAGGCCTGGGTCTTCAAGACCCCGCAGAACGATTCGCTGATGGCCAGTGCGGTGGTCGAGCACATGGTCGCTCACCATGTGCATTCGGTCTCCTTCATCGCGCTCACCGATAGCTACGGGCAGAGCTGGATCACTGAGGTGACGAAACTGTGTAAGCAGAACGACATTCAGATCCTGACCAGTGAGAGCTACCAGCCGACCGACACGAGCACCACGGGTCAGGTGCTTCGAGTCGTCGCCTCCAAGCCCGATGCGGTGCTCATCGCCAGTCGCGGCACGCCCGCCGTGCTTCCGCAAAAGCAACTCCGGGAGAGGGGCTATGCCGGACCGATCTACCAGACCCATGGGGTGGCCAACAACGACTACCTGCGCGTCGGTGGACACGACGTCGAAGGAACGATCCTGCCCGCAGGGCCTGTGCTCGTCGCGAGCCAGTTACCCGACACCCATCCCAGCAAGAAGGCGGCACTCGACTATCAGAAGGTCTACGAGGCGGCCTATGGACCGGGCTCGACGACGACCTTCGGAGCGCATCTCTGGGACGCCTCGCTGCTCTTGGAAAATGCCCTTCCACAGGCCTTGAAGGCGGGTGACCCGGGCACGGTCGCATTCCGCCGCGCTCTGCGCGACGCGCTCGAGAACGTGCACGATCTCGTCATCTCCCAGGGCGTGATGAATCTGAGCAAGACCGATCACAATGGCATGGACCAGCGCGCGCGTGTGATGGTCACCGTCGAGAACGGAAAGTGGAAGGCCCTGTAGTCCGGTCAGCCGTTCGATGGGGTAGCCAGCCGATCCGAGACGCGGCGTAGCCGGCGACAGGCCAAAGGCAGGCGGGCCTTCACACGCTCATGACAGGCTGATCTCACGCTGATCTCACGCTGATCTCATGCTGATCTCACGCTTATCTCACGCTGATTACGCGCTGATTACGCGCTGATCGCACGCCGATTCTTGCTGTCTGGACGCCCGGGAGACTTTTTTTGGTTTCGGCGCCCGGTGTGCAGTGCCTCTGGGCAGCCGTGCGCCGGAAGTCCGCCCGATTTTTCGAGACCGTTCGATCATCGCGGCATTGCTTCGCTGTCACTAGCATTCTGCGCAAAGTACCGCCATCACCCAAAGGTTTAGGCCGACCGGAGATCGTCTGTCAGGACCGACTCAGCTAAACTCAGAATGTTATGGAAATCGCCTGAGCCGGGTAATCGGCTCGATCATCTCCCATGGACCTTCTCTCGCCGCGCCGCCAAGTGCCCTCGACCGCCCAGGGAATGGAGTACCAGCGCGCCCTGGCACTGGTGAAAGACGCCGACGAGCTACGCGGCACGAGCTCGCAGCGCGCGCTGAGCGCGGCCAACGAATCCATCGAGATTGCAAGACGTCTGGGCGACACGGCGCTACTGGCGCGGGGACTGGCGATCCGCTCGGTGTGTCAGCGCAATCTGTCCGACCCGGTCGGCGCTGCGCAATCGGCGAGCGAGGCGAGCCGGCTCTTCGCGGACATCGAGGATACCGAAAGCGAGGCCAATGCCCTCATCAATCACGGCATCGCCCTGTCGTCGATCGGGCAGATGTCCGAAGCACTGTCCGCCTTCGAGCGGGCCCGCCATCTGAACCGCAACATCGACAACCGTGTCGGCGAAGCGGATGCCCTGATGGACATCGCGGTGGTCTACAACATGCTGGGCGATGACGAACGTGCCATGGAACTCTATGGCGAACTCCTGCCGATCTACGAAGGCCTGAAGGACGACTATCACGTTGCCACTACGCTCAACAATCTCGCGTTCGCGCGGATCAGCCGGGGCATGCGCATCGGCGAAGAAGGCCGGGGCGAACTGGCCCGGGAACTGTTTCTGCAGGCCATCTCTGAAAGCGAGCGCGCGCTCGCGCTCGCCCAGGAGGCGGACCAGCCCGACTTCACCGTGATCTGCTTTGATACGCTCTCGACGGCTCTGCGCGAGGCAGCTGATTTCAAGCGTTGCTTCGAGATTCTCGAAGAGCAGTTGAAGCTCGCGCGCGCATTGGATGGGCGGCGCATGGAGGCCGTCACGCTGGCCAACCTAGGCGAAGCGCAGCGACGCACCGGAGCCATCGAGGCGGCGATTGCCACCCTCGAGTCCGCCGACGCGATCTACTCGACCCTCCAGTTGACCGAACAACACGCCAATCTACTCTTCTCGCTCGTCGCCGCCTATGAGCAGGCCGGTCGGCTCGCCGAGGCACTCGCCTCGCACCGGCGTTACCACCGTATCGAAACGCAGATCAAGACCGCCGCGGCCGCCGAGAAGATGCAGGTGCTCCAGGCGCGGCTCGAATTGGAAAAACTCGAGTCCGAATTGGCATTGGCCCAGCACCGGCAGGCCGAGCTCGCCACGCTCAACGCCCAGCTGCATGACGTCGATCGCGAAAAATCGAGGCTCCTCGAGCAACTCGAACGTCAGAGCTTCGAGGATTCCCTGACCGGACTTCACAACCGGCGCTCGCTCGATGCACGTCTGGGTGCAGATCTGAGACGGACCCAGCGCTACCAGAGCCGGCTCTCGGTCGCGCTCGGCGACATCGATTTCTTCAAACGCATCAACGACCAGCTCTCTCACGCCGTAGGCGACGAGGTGTTGCGGCAGATCGCCACGATCCTGCGAGAGAGCATCCGCGCAACCGACTACGCAGCACGCTACGGCGGAGAGGAATTCGCCCTGGTGTTCCCCGAGACACCGCTCGAGGAAGCGGCCGCAGTCTGCGAGAAAATCCGACAGCGCATTGCGTCGTTCAGCTGGGAGAAGGTCCATCCCCATATGGGGCAGGACTTGAACGTGACGATCAGCTTTGGCGTCACCGAGGCAACGGCGCGCTTCGAGAAGCATGATGCCCTCGTCGCTTATGCGGACGCGCTTCTTTACGGCGCCAAGGGGGCCGGACGCAACCAGGTCCGCGCACGTCAGCCCAATCCCTAAAGGGGCGTGCCCCAGCATCGGTCGATGAATTCGGGGCGGGTGCGCCGGTTGCCGACTGTGGGACGCCGTACAGATTGCCAGAAGCGGCAGGGCCATGATGTGCCATTGTGCGATTGCTGCATCGTGCGCTGGACTCGCGGCGCGCTGCACGGCGATACCCCCCTCGAACCTGCGCACGCACGCTCAGCCCCGAACGCATCGGATGGCACATGGGGAAGCACCTCTCGTGTTCCCCACGAAGAGCGCCCGGATCCCCACCCCTAAGACAGAGGAACGCAGATGAATCTCAAACTGATTGTGCCGCTTCTGGCGGCGAGTCTCGCTGCGTGGTCGCCGCTGACCCAAGGCGCAGACCCCGACGGCGAGCACAGCACAGCCGCCGACTACCTTGGGGAGTCGGCAATCACGGCGCGGGTCAAGACAGAACTGGCCGAAGAGAAAGTCTTCAGCCTCGTGAATATCACGGTCGCCACGGATGAAACCGGCAAGGTGCAGTTGGGCGGTACCGCCGATTCAGAGCAGGCCATCGACCGGGCCATCCTCATCGCGCGTACGGTAAAGGGTGTGTACTCGGTGGCGAGCTCGATCCGGGTGAAGACCCGGTAGCCCAGGGGGCGCGCCGTGCCGAGCGGCACAGCGGCGCGCGTCTTGGTGCTCAGCCCGAACGGCGACCACCGATCAGCCCGACCAGAAATACGATGATGGCCACGACCAGAAGAATGTGGATGAATCCGCCCATCGTATAGGACGAGACCAACCCGAGCAGCCAGAGGATGATGAGGACGACGGCGATCGTATACAGCATGACAGAACTCCTATTGGATGGCGGGTGAGGGAAGTATTGGCACGGCGCTGACACGCCGAGCTTGAGATGGGGTTGAATTCCTGATTCGAGGGCACCTCATTTACGGGCCTTCGGTTCGGCGAAGGCCTTGTCAGGAATGGTCACGAGCAGGTCAGCCAACTCGTCGGCATGCTCCTCCTCCACAGCAAGGATCGTCTCGACGCAGCGGCGTGTCGTCGGGTCGTTCTCACCGAGATAGATGATGAGTTCGCGATAGCTGTCGATGGCGATCCGCTCTGCCACGAGATTTTCCCGAACCATGCTGGCCAGCGTCTTGCCCTCGACATATTCTGCATGGCTGCGGGCGGTCAGTCCATCCGGAGCGAAGTCAGGGGCTCCGCCCAACTGAACGATACGCTCGGCCAGCATGTCGGCATGCGCCTGCTCCTCGTTCGAGTGCTCGAGAAACTCCTGCGCCACGCTCTGGGAGTGGATCCCCCGGGCCATGAAGTGATGGCGGCGATAGCGCAGGACGCACACAAGTTCCGTGGCGAGCGCATCGTTGAGCAGTTGCAGGACCTTTGCACGATCAGCGGAGTACCCGGCCGTCACGGAACCCTGGTCGATGTGTTTACGCGCCTGGGCCCGAAGGGTCTTGGTATCGGACAGCGGGTGGTGTTTCGGCATGGAGCTCTCCAAAGGGATGAGGAAGGTGTTCGGATGGGACGGGCGACTTCGAAGGGGAATCTGACTCTGCGCCAACCGGGCAGCGCTCTGAAGAGCCGCACGCGTCGAGCGCCTGTCCAGGATCGACTGTATCGATCCCACGTTGCCCACACCTAGCGAGGTCTGGCTCTGCCCTTTCGAGAGGTTAACCCGATGAGATGCGGGCTTCCGTGCGCTGCGACACATAGCCTTCCAGCGGATCGCCCACCTGCCGATCGGTCGAGATCGCATCGCTGCGGTGATGCGGCAAAATGATTCCCGAGACGGGCTCATCCACCGCGATGGCTCGAATCATCGGCGCGGACGTCTGGACCCCGCCAAAGACGGTGGCGAAGGCCACATCGGCGGCGTCGCG
>CAJCID010000267.1 GCA_903970305.1 Rhodospirillales bacterium
GCTCGCCCTATGGCGCAGCAAAGGTTTATGCCTATTGGATAACGGTCAACTACCGAGAAGCGTACGGCCTGTTCGCTTGCAACGGCATTCTTTTCAATCATGAATCGCCCCTTCGGGGCGAGACCTTTGTCTCGCGCAAGATCACCCGGGCGCTCACCCGGATTCATGTGGGCCTCCAGCAGACCTTGCATCTGGGCAACCTTGATTCCCGGCGCGATTGGGGGCATGCCCGCGATTACGTCGAGGCGCAGTGGCTGATGCTGCAGCAGGGCGAGGCGGAGGACTTCGTCATCGCGACCGGCAAGCAGTTTTCGGTGCGGGATTTCGTGGTCGCCGCCGCGTCGCACCTCGGCATGAGGATCGAGTGGGTGGGCGATGGTGTGGATGAGGTGGGCGTCGACGCCGTGACCGGCCGTCAGCTGGTGCGGGTCGATCCCCGATATTTCCGGCCCACCGAGGTGGAGACCCTGCTCGGGGACCCCAGCAAGGCGCGGCAGAAGCTTGGCTGGACGGCGCAGACCGATTTCAGCGAGCTGGTCGCCGAGATGGTGGCCGCGGATCTCGATACCGCGAAGCGCGATGCGATGGTCGCGAAGGAAGGCTTCAAGGTCTACAGCCACCATGAATAGCGGCGTCGACCTGAGCCGCGATGCACCCATCTACGTGGCGGGTCACCGGGGCCTGGTCGGCTCTGCGCTGGTGCGCGCCCTCTCGGCCCAGGGCTACCGCAATCTCCTGCTGCGCACCCACGCCGAGCTCGACCTCACCGATCAACTCGAAGTGCGCCGTTTCTTCGAGGAGACCCGGCCGCAGGCCGTCATCATGGCCGCCGCGCGGGTCGGGGGCATTCACGCCAACAATTCCAGGCCCGCCGAATTCATCCGTGACAATCTCTTAATCCAGGACAACGTCATCGACTCGGCGCATCGAGCGGGCGTCGGCAAGTTCGTGTTCCTGGGATCGAGTTGCATCTACCCCAAGCTCGCGCCCCAGCCTATCAAGGAGGAATATCTCCTGACCGGGCCTCTCGAGCCCACCAACGAGTGGTATGCCATCGCCAAGATCGCGGGTGTGAAGATGTGTCAAGCGTTCCGGCGCGAGTACGGATTCAAGGCCATCTCGCTGATGCCCACGAATCTGTACGGGCCGGGCGACAATTTCGATCTGCAGAATTCGCATGTTCTGCCCGCGCTCATCCGCAAGATTCACGAGGCGAAAACGCGCGGGGATGCCGAGGTGGTCGTTTGGGGCACCGGCGCGCCGCGACGCGAGTTCCTCCACGTGGACGACCTGGCGGAAGCGGTATTACATCTGTTACGGACCTATGATGATGAAGCCATCGTCAACATCGGCTGGGGCGAGGATGTGACCATCCGGGAACTTGCGGAGATGATCGTGTCGGTGGTCGACTACAAGGGTCGATTGGCTTTCGACACATCAAAACCGGACGGCACCCCTCGCAAACTTCTCGACGTGCAGAGGCTGCGCGGGCTCAATTGGCGGCCCAAGATCCCGCTGAGATCTGGTATCGAGCAGACTTACGCTTGGTACCGTGAAAATTTTACCGACGCACGCCTATGAATGGTCCGTGGAATTCGTGGGTCAACCCAAGGACTGCGGCGGCGTTACACCTCTGGAACAGTGCGCTACACATTGCGAACAGTTAATTAGTGCAAATGCAATCTGTCAGCGCATATTTTCTGTAAACTGGCGTGAAGGGAGAGCAAGGTCCTCGCTGCGAACAAGCAGCACGAAAGCGAGGGCATGGGGGTGCAGTCATGGAGGCTCGCGTTGGGATCGAAGAACGTGGAAGGCACTGACGCATTCTTAAGGCGGGCTGTCGAATGGCCGCGCTCGAGCAAGCGTCTCATCTCGGTCTGCGCGGATACGGTTACCATGCCGCTCGCCTTATGGTCGGCCCTGAGTCTGAAGGCGGGCCGTCCAGCCTTGAACCCCGCCGATTGGCCCGCCTACCTCGCGGTCGTGGCGATCAGCCTGCCGATCTTCGTGCGCTTTGGACTGTATCGCGCGGTCATCCGGTTCCTGGGTCACAAGGCCGTGTTCGCGGTCGCGCTGGCGGTGGCGCTCAGCGGCGTGCTGCTGGCCATCCTGGGCTTGACCCTGAAGCTTCCGGGGTTGTCGGTCAGCGTGGTGATCATCTATTCGTGCCTCGCACTCCTGTACGTCGCCGGCTCCCGATTCCTGGTGCGCTTCTACCTCCTCACGCGCTACATCCAGCCGACCGAGGCCAGGGTGGCCATCTATGGGGCGGGTGACGCCGGCGCGAGGCTGTCATCGGTCCTCTCGACTACCCGGGCGTTCGACCCGATCGTCTTCATCGACGACAACCGGAGCCTGCACGGGCGCATGGTCAACGGCATCAAGGTCTACCCGCCCGACGAGTTGCCCGACCTCATCAAGGACCGCAAGATCGACCGCGTGCTGCTCGCCGTGCCCTCGCTCACGCGCCGCCGCCGGCGCGAGATCCTGAGCGCGCTCGAGCCCTTGAGCGTGCACGTCCAAACCGTGCCCGAGTTCGAGCAGCTGGTGACCGGCAAGGCCAATGTGGAGGACATCCGCGAGGTCGACGTGTGCGACCTTCTGGGCCGCGATTCGGTGCCGCCGAAGGCCGGGTTGTTCGAGGCGTGCATCCGCGACAAGGTGGTCATGGTGACCGGTGCGGGCGGCTCGATCGGCTCGGAGCTGTGCCGTCAGATCATCGGCCTCGGGCCGAAGCGCCTGGTGTTGTTCGAGATGTCGGAGCTCGCGCTCTACAACAT
>CAJCID010000268.1 GCA_903970305.1 Rhodospirillales bacterium
CGAGGCGACCCAAGCTATGAGGGGGTCAAAGGCGAACATGCGGCCTATGTGGCCGCGTTACAAGCGGCCGGAGTAGAGGTCGACATTCTCGAGGCCCTCGATGCTTTTCCCGATTCAATCTTCGTCGAGGACCCTGCCCTCGTCTTTTCGGCCGGTGCGATCGTCCTTCGACCGGGCGTTGAGAGCCGTCTGGGCGAGGCAGAATTCATCCGACCGGTCCTGGAACGGCATTTTTCGAAGGTGCTGAATCTCGCCGGCGGATGCGTTGATGGGGGTGATGTCTTGCGCTTGCCCGGCAAAGTCATGATCGGTCTGTCGGCACGCACCACGCTGGAGGGCGCCCTGGCCCTCAATGAGTGCTTGGCTGAATTGGGCGAAGAGGCCGTCATTGTCCAAACCCCACACGAGGTTCTTCATCTGAAGACCGCCTGTTCGCTTCTTGACGATGACACCGTACTGTGTACGGCTCGGCTCTCAGCTTCGGGTATCTTTAGGGACCACCGGCAGATCGTCGTACCTGAAGGCGAGGAATCGGCGGCAAATGTGCTGCGGGTCAACGACCGGGTTCTGGTCGGCGAGAACTATCTCGGCACCCGCCTATTGCTGGAGAAGGCCGGCTATCGGACCATGCCGCTGCAAACAGCCGAGATCGCCAAGATCGACGCCGGCTTGTCCTGCATGTCCCTGCGCTGGCACCGCTAGCATCACGGCCCATGGGGCGGCACCCATGCCAGACCCTATGCCCTCCCTAGTCGACACCCCGGGAGCGCTCGCTGCGGACCTGTGCGTCGAACTGGGCGAAGCGACCGGAAACAATCGCCTCGCGCACGCCGCGCATCAGATCCTGGTAAAAATAGAGATTGTGGATGGTGTTCAGGCGGCTGCCGAGAATCTCCCCCACTCGCTGGAGATGGTGCAGATACGCGCGGCTGAAGTGCGCACAGGTATAGCAGCCGCAGGATTCATCGAGGGGCCGAATGTCATCCCGGTACCGCGCGTTACGCAATTTCAGATCGCCAAACCGGGTGAAAAGCCAGCCGTTACGGGCGTTGCGCGTAGGCATCACGCAGTCGAACATGTCGATCCCAGAGGCGACGCCTGCGAGCAGATCCTCAGGCGTGCCCACGCCCATCAGGTAGTGAGGCTTGTCGGCGGGCAAGCGGGGGCCTATGTGCTGAAGCACGCGCAACATCTCTTCCTTGGGCTCGCCCACGGACAAGCCCCCAATCGCAAAACCGTCGAATCCGATCTCTTCGAGTCCGGCAAGCGACTCGTCCCGCAAGGATTCGTACATGCCGCCCTGAACAATTCCAAAGAGTGCGTTGGGGTTTTCGTGCATCGAATGAGCGCTCGCCGAACGTCGCGCCCAGCGCAACGAAAGACTCATCGACTCAGCGGCCTCATCGATCGAGGCGGGCCAGTTCGTGCACTCATCGAATACCATCGCAATGTCCGAGCGAAGCACGCTTTGGATTCGCATGGACTCTTCGGGTGACAGGAAGAGTTTGTCGCCATTGACGGGAGACGCAAATGCCACGCCCTCCTCGGAGATTTTGCGCAAAGCGCCCAGACTCCAGACCTGGAACCCCCCGGAATCGGTCAGGATCGGCCGCTTCCAGCCGATGAAGGCGTGCAGTCCTCCGTGTCTTTCGATGACATTCAATCCGGGTCGAAGCCAGAGGTGGAAGGTGTTGCCCAAGATGATCTGGGCGCCAACATCTTCCAATTCGTGCGGTGCGACCGACTTGACCGCGCCATAGGTCCCAACCGGCATGAAGACAGGTGTATCGACACTACCGTGTACGAGATCGAGCCTCCCCCGCCGGGCCATCCCGTCTTGGGTGATGAGTTCGAATCTCATTCGCGCTCCAGCAACATCGCATCTCCATAGCTGAAGAAGCGATAGCCCTCGGCCACGGCATGAGCATAGGCCTCTCGGATCCTCTGGACCCCTGCGAAGGCGCTGACCAGGACGAGCAGCGTGGATCTCGGCAGATGGAAGTTCGTGATCAACCGATCGACGATGCGAAACTGATATCCGGGCTTGATGAAGAGGCTCGTCTCGCCCATTCCGGCCTGAAGTAACCCACTTTTCGAGACGGCAGATTCGAGCGCCCTCACCGAGGTCGTGCCTACCGCGATGATCCGTGCGCCGCGCTCGCGTGCCGCGACGGCTTCTTGGACGAGTTCTTCAGAAATCCAGTACCGTTCAGCGTGCATGCGATGTTCCGCCAAGTTCTCCAGTCGGATTGGTTGGAAGGTTCCCGCGCCCACGTGCAGAGTCAAGGTTGAGATCGCGACTCCCTTCGCGCGCAGCGCTTCCAGGAGGGGCCAGTCAAAATGCAGTCCGGCAGTCGGCGCCGCTACTGCACCTTCGGTCCGGGCCAATACGGTTTGATAGCGTTCCTCGTCAAAGGCGTTGGCAGAATGCTCGACGTAGGGCGGCAAGGGAAGTTCTCCATCTGTTCCCATAACCTGCGCGACAGGCTGATCGAATTGCAGCTCATAGAACCCTCCCTCCCGGGAGAGCACCTGGGCCCGGGCCCCCGAGCCAAACGATAAGACGCTGCCCACACGAGGTGGATGGCTCGCGCTGATCTGCGCCATCGCGGTCTCCAAGCCCGTGACTCTTTCGAGAAGCACCTCGATTCTTCCACCACTGTCCTTCAATCCTTTCAGGCGCGCCTTGATGACCCTTGTGTCGTTGAATACGAGAAGGTCTCCGGGCTCGACGAGTTCGACAAGATCCGTAAAGCGGCGGTCGCCCAAGGACGCTCCAGTACAATCGAGAAGACGGCTGGCGCTGCGCTCGGCCAAGGGATATTGGGCGACGAGCGTCGAGGGCAAGTGATAGTCAAAGTCGGAAAGCCGCACCGGCGAATCCTGAACTCAAAGAAGCGCGCATCTTAAACGAAACGGCCCCGGCGCGAAGGCTCGACGCCTGATCCAGCGAGCGGTCGTCCAGGCGACCTACTCGCGCCTGCTGCCCAGATGAATCCCTGGGACCGCGCGGAGGAACCCGCCATCCACGCCCGACGAAGGGTCGATCATGGTGTACCATAATGCGCTAGATTGATAGCAATCCCTCTCCAATCCCGTAGCGACGCGACGAGGCCATTCTGGCGGGCGGTCGGCGATCTGCCCGAAGCCCGAACGGTGGAGTTGGAATCCTGCCCAGCCCGGGTGGTGAAATGGTAGACACGCCTGACTCAAAATCAGGTGTCGAAAGACGTGCCGGTTCGAGTCCGGCTCCGGGCACCAACCGATCAACGATCTCGTGTCGACCTCCATGCGCTCGGCACTACTGAACGGCCGAGAAGACCGCTCCGGCGGCCGACAGGCGAGTCCTTATCGCAAACCAGATCTTAAGAGAGCGACCACCTGAGGGCCTTGATCGCGCTGGGCCCAAGGACAATCCGATCCCCTCCGAGTCATTGAGGCTGTGAGTCTCGCGAGTCCGTGTCCCTCTGCTGGCCAAAGAGGGCTACGGATGGTTCGGCTCAAACCCACCGAAAGCGTCTGACGGCGAGTGCGAAGAGGACGGCAGTCCAGCCGGCGAGCAGAGTCAAGTCCGACCACTGGCTAAAGAGGCTCGCACCATCGTTGAAGACGGCGCGCAGCGCCTTCAAGAGCGAAGCCAGCGGGGAAAGTTCGGCGCCACGCTGCAGCCATACCGGAGCGGCATCCAGTGAGAAATACACGCCCGAGAGGAGCATCACGGGAAGGAACACCAGATTGGCGATGCCGTTATAGACCTCGACATTGCGCGCGAAGCTGGCCATGAGATATCCCATGCTGATGAAGCAGGCCGAGCCGAACACCAGGAGCGCGAATAGGCTCAGGTAACTGCCTTGGTTATGGATCCCGAATACGATTGCGCCGGTAAGAATCAAGAGAGCGGCCGA
Source organism: Rhodospirillales bacterium (assembly GCA_903970305.1). GTDB lineage: Bacteria > Pseudomonadota > Gammaproteobacteria > Burkholderiales > Burkholderiaceae_D > BOG-994. Next base: position 3,906 of record CAJCID010000268.1, read on the forward strand.
GATGGACATGACGATCAGACGAACGCTCAGCTGGGCGGCGAGGTAGATGGAGCGCGGCAGCGGCGTAGTCGCGAGGCGCTTGTATCCGCCCTTCTCCCGCAGCGTTACATCGACCATCCCCACGGAAAAAATCCCCATCATCAGTAGATTCAGACCGAGAAGCCCTGGCAACAAATAGGCTGCATAGGGTCCATCGCTGCGCCCCCCGGGACTACTCGTATGCACTGGAATCCGATCCAATTCATGAGCGCCCTGCGCCCGCGCCTGGGCCAGCAGGAATCCCTGCTGCAGCATCGCATTGATCTGCATCCCCTGCGTTCCAAGATAGCTGTTTACGCGCAAGCTGTAATGTCCGCCCTCGCCTTCGAGCATCGCAGGAAGTTTGCCCTGGCCCCAGAGGACCTCTGCCTCGGCGGGCGCGACGACTTCCGCGCTCAGCCCTTCCTCGGCGAGTGCCGCGGTCAGTTGATCATCCGTGGGGGAGGCCGTGGAGGCGCGCGCCCAGACGAGCCTCACGTTCGGGTCCGAGTGGGCCCCAAAAATCGTCCCCATCCCGATCAACATCACAATGGGAAAGGCGATCATCCAGAACATGGCGGCCGGGATGCGCAGATAAAGTTTCAGGCCCATGAACAACTGATTCAGGTAGATCTGTGCTGGCATGTTCTGACTCTCTCTCAATCCCTCAGGCTTCGGCCGGTGCGCTGGAGAAAAACATCTTCGAGACTTGCACGGCGCACGTGCAGCTGCTGCATGGGCAATGCGAGCGCCTCGACGCAGTTCAGGACCTTTTGCAGATCATGCCGCGGATCCGTCAGGACCACGACCCAGTGCTGCTCCTTCGCCTCAACAGGCATCCCCAGACGCTCGGCAAATGGCGCAACATCGGGAGCGTCCCCTTCGAACTCCAGTTCGGCGTAGCTCGGCTGATTGAGACTTGCGATCAGTTCACGGGGCGTGCCCAATTGCAGCACCTGACCTTGATCCATGATACCCACGCGATCGCAGAGTGTCTCGGCCTCTTCCATGTAATGGGTGGTCAAGAGTACCGTTCGGCCTTCGCTCTTCAGGCGGCGCACCATCTCCCATAGGCCCTGGCGCGCCTGCGGATCCAGCCCGGTCGTGGGCTCATCGAGGAACACCAACTCGGGATTGTTGACCAGCGCCAGTCCTAGCGCCAGGCGCTGGCGCTGACCGCCGCTCAATTTACTTTGATAAGCGTCTGCCTTATCTTCGAGTTGTAATAATTTGAGGAGATCGTCCGGGTCGCGCGCATGCGGATAGAAGCTCGCAAACATCGTCAACGCCTCGCGGACCTTGATCTTGTCGTCAAGCTGAGTACTTTGGAACTGCACTCCGATCCGGCTCCTGATTGCCTTTCCATCGCGAGCCCAGCCGAGCCCCAGAATACGAATCTCGCCCTCGTCCGGGATGACTAGGCCTTCAAGCATCTCCATGCTCGTCGTCTTACCGGCTCCATTGGGTCCCAAAAGCCCGAAGACCTCGCCGCGAGCTACGTGCAGTTCGAGGCCGCGCACCGCGTGCACTCCGCCAAAGCGTTTATGCAGACCCCTGGCCTCGATCGCACTTGACTCCATTCGGACTCCCTTGATTGGCTTTGACTACGAGGATATACAAGTTCCTGGCAACATAGTGTCCGAACGTTCTGGAACACTTGCCCTTTGCAAGGCCAGGGCACCAGTGTGCGCAGCGAGCGCGACAGACCCGTAAGAGGACACGATGAGCGCAGATACCCTAGAGGACGCACGCGAAGTCGCTTCGCAACGATCATGCCTACCCTCGCGCCGCCGGCCGTTCCCACTGCACGGCGAACGCCCAGGCCTCGGGCTCACCGCCCGCTGCGGACGACGACCGTGAGACCGGGACCGCAGCGCATTGTCTGCCTGACTGAAGAGACCACCGAAACTTTGTATCTTCTTGGGCAGGAAGACCGGATTGTTGGAATATCCGGTTACACGGTGCGCCCCGCCCAGGCTCGGCGGGACAAGCCACGGGTTTCGGCGTTCACGAGCGCACGGATCGACAAGATCCTGGCGCTAAAGCCGGACCTGGTCTTGGGGTTCTCCGACCTGCAGGCAGAGATCGCGGCCGAACTCATCCGGTGCGGTCTCGAGGTCCACGTCTTTAACCAGCGCAGCGTCGCGCAGATTCTCGAGTTCATCCGCTGTCTGGGAGCCCTCGTGGGTGTACCAGATCGATCCGATGAACTCGCCTCCTGTCTCGAGGGCCGACTCGAACGGTCAAGGCACAATGCGCGGGCCCTGCAGTGTCGGCCCAGGATTTACTTCGAGGAATGGGATGAGCCGATGATCTCGGCGATCCGCTGGGTTTCGGAGTTGATCGGGATCGCCGGAGGAGACGACTGCTTTCCTGAACTCGCCCAGAAGTCGAGCGGAAAAGACAGGATTATTGATGATCCCCTAGAGGTGGTCAGGCGTGACCCGGACATCATCATCGGATCCTGGTGTGGCAAGAAATTCCGGCCTGAAAAGGTGGCAGCCCGGCCGGGCTGGGCCAACATCCAAGCGGTCCGCCACGCACAGCTCTACGAGATCAAGTCGAGCGAGATTCTGCAGCCTGGGCCGGCGGCACTGACCGACGGACTGCAACAGCTTGAAGCCATCATCGGGACATGGGCGGGGCGTTTTCAACGAGGATAGAAAGAATTCGAGAGCCAATCGGGCTGCGCGGGAGGTAGCGAAGGGGGTTGCGAGGGGGGTTGCGAGCTGCGCGCCTCGCTCCGGTTAGCCAATTCTCTTACACTCCGGCAAGGGCAGGCCACTCCCCACTTGGATCTCGCCGTCCCCTGTCCCGCTTTGGCCTGCCAGGTCTTGACTTGAACTCGCTTGAGGTTGAACTCGTTTGATACTGAAATGGTTCCAGAGGAAGCCGTCATCGCCGGACACGGCGCATCGGTTCAATCCCGGACCATCGAGCGGTCTGTCTATCGAATCCAGCGAAGCCGACTCGCAAAAGACCCAGGGAGACGCTCACCTGAGGGCGGGCCGCCTCGAGGCGGCCAAGGCGTGCTATGACGCGGTGCTGCAACTGCAGCCCGCGCACCGGGACGCTCTCATCAATCTCGGATTCATTCTGACCGAGGAGGGGCGTGCAGCGGACGCTAAGGACTTCCTGAAGGCAGCGCTCGCACTCGATCCGAGTAACGCGGACACCCTCTACCTCCTCTCAAGGACCGCGGGGATACTGGGCGAATCCAGTCAGATGGTGAAGTACTTGGAAGCGGCTCTGGAATCCCGACCCGAGTTCGAACAGGCCTATCGCGATTTGATCGTGGCTCTTTTCAATGAGGGCCGGATCGAGGACGCCACCCGGTACTGCGAGGAGGGACTCGCGCGGTGTCCTGAGCCGGCAGAGCTGCACTTTTATCGTAGCAATCTCTATAAACACAGTGGTGACCTTGAAGCGGCTTTGGCCAGCTGCGAGACAGCCCTAGTCCTACGACCGGGTCTGTACAGCGCGACGGCGAGCTTCGCGGCCCTGCTCGAAGCGCGGCTCGCCCAGAACCCTGAGTGGGGAGTCTTGCCACGCTCTGATACTTCTGCCTTGGCGTTAGGACCCGACGGTCCATCGGCGGCAGCGAAGCTGCCGGCGGGTGGGCCGATCGACGAGGCCGCTCTCAGGCTCGGGCGAGCCTACGCCGTCTTGGGAGGCGCCTACCAATACCAGCGTGCCTATCGGGCCGCTCGTGATGCCTACGAGCGAGCGATCGTCCTTGCGCCCAGCGTTGCAGAACATTACTTTAATCTGGGCTATCACCACCAGATGCTTGACGAACTCGATCTCGCCTTGAATCGATATGATCAGGCTCTCGCGGTGGAACCGGAGATGGTTCGGGCGCGTTGGGCCCGAACCATGCTCCATGCACCTGCCTTTCAGGAGGTCGGCGTAGACGGGGCTCGAGTCCGTGCGGGCTTCATCGACGCGCTCAAGGCGTTCGAGGCCTGGTGGGACCCGCTCGAGGCTGATGGCGATGTGTTCATCGGCACCGGCTCGCCGTTCTATCTGACCTACCAGGAAGAGAGCAACCTGGAATTGATGCGGGAATATGGTCGGATATGCGTCAAGGCCATGCTCCGTTGGCTCATCCGGCAAAACTTCTCGTCCAAGCCTGCTCGGCCCCGGGGTCAGCGGGTCCGCATCCTCCTCGTCTCGGCGGACGTCCACGGTCATTCCGTCTGGCTCGCCCTCATCAAGGGTTGGATCCAGCACATCGACAGGGAGCGCTTTGAGTTGATTCTCCTGTCCCTGGGATCGGGCCAGGATGAAGAGACGGAATGGGCGAGATCCCATGCCGAAGAGTTTCTCAGCGGCCCCCGACCACTGCACGCGTGGGTGGAGGAAATACGGCAGCTGAATCCCGAGGTCATCATCTATCCGGCGATCGGTCTGGACGCCACTACCGTGAAACTGGCCAGCCTGCGCTTGGCCAAGGTGCAGGTGACCTCCTGGGGTCAACCCGATACTTCGGGACTTCCTACGATCGACTACTTTCTTTCGGGCGAGGATTTCGAGCCCGAGGAGGGGGAAGAACACTACACCGAGACCCTCGTCCGGCTCGTTCGGCTGGGCAATGCCTACCAGGGAGTCAGGACCAAGGCGATCGAGCCGGACTGGGCGAGCATCGCGCTCGACCCAACCCGGCCCCTATTGATCTGTGCAGGAACTCCCTTTAAGTATCAGCCGTCATACGACAGCGTCTACATCGCGATCGCGAAGCGTCTTCCCCACTGCCAGTTGGTGTTCTTTCGATTAACTCCCGAGCATCTGGCCGACCAGCTGCAAGCACGGTTAAGAGCGGGCTTTGACGCGCACGGCCTGTCCTTCGAACATCACGTGCGCTGCATTGCCGTGCAGGGGCGCGAGCGGTTCCACGGGCTGCTCGAACGATCCGATGTGCTTCTCGATACGATTGGGTTTTCCGGTTACAACACGGCGGTGCAGGCCATCGAGTGCGGTCTGCCCGTGGTGACCCGGGAGGGTGGATTTCTGCGCGGCCGGCTCGCCAGTGGCATTCTTCGGGCGCTGGAACTCACGGAGTTAGTTGCCGATTCCGAGGATGACTATGTCCAAAAGGTCGTCGAGCTCGTCGAAGACCGGGCCTATCGCGACCGCGTGCGCCGTCACATCGCGATACGGCGCTCCGTGTTGATCGACGACGCCGCGTCGGTTCGCTCACTCGAGGAGTTCCTGACGCAAGCTACGGCTCCCGATCGGGCCCGGGATATCCCAGGACGCGATCCTGGGGCGGCGGCGCGAGACTAGCTTGCCGTAGCGCCAGCCGAGTCCTTGGCACGCGCCGACTTCGCCCAGGCAGCAAGATCGTCCCTGACCCTTAGGATCACAGGATCCCATGCGCCCAAGCTCTCCTGGCGGTAGAGTTTGACGCTCGGATACCAGGGGCTGTCCTCACGATGCAGCAGCCAACGCCAATCCGTGTCGAAGCGATTGAGAATCCATACCGGCTTGCCCAGCGCCCCCGCAAGGTGCGCTGTGGAGGTATCCACGGAGATGATCAGGTCGAGATTTTCGATCAGAGCGGCCGTATCGGCGAAGTCCAGCACCTGTTCTTCGACCCCTGCGATGATCGCAGGACCATCCCAGCCTTCCGCGATCAATCCCAAGAGTTCGGATGCCGCGGGCTGGCCCTTTTGCAGACTGTAGAATTCGATTTCCGGATTTTTCAGCGGGGCAAGCTTCCTGAGCGCAATATTCCGGCGCCGATTCACCGACCAGAGCTCGGGATGATTGGGTCTGAATCCTCCCGACCAGACCAAACCGACCTTGGGTCGTGAGTCGCCATCGAGTTTCGTCTTCCAGGCTAAGACCTTGTCCGGCTCAGCTTTCAGGTAAGGCACGGCGGCGGGTACGCTCGAGAGGGTCGTCTGGAACGCCAGCGGCAGGCTGAGCATCGAGCAGAAGAAATCGCATTTCGGGCGCTTGTCCCCGACGGCGACGACCTCGCCGACTCCCTCAAGAGTGGTGAACAGCCTGACCAGAGAGCGATCCGCCTCGATGACAACCCGAGCGCCGCGCTCGGCAAGTAGCTTGGTGTATCGGCAAAACTGGATGGCGTCGCCCAGACCTTGCTCGCAATACAGCAGGATCGACTTTTCCGAGAGGGACTCCTGGCCTGTCCAGGGGGCCGCGCCCATTTCTTCACGCTTGAACGACCCTAAGACCTCGGTTGTCTTCCAGCGCCATTCAAACTCCCGCCAACCGTTTTCGTAATCGCCAGCCAGAAGCATTGCGAGCGCCCGGTTCCAATGAGACTCCCCGTAGTCCGGCTTGAGTGCGACCGCCCGGTCAAAACTCGCGAGCGCCTCATCGAGGCGTTGCAGTTCCTGAAGCGCTGTACCCCGGTTGGAGTAGCCTTCTGCGAAATCCGGTTTCAGTGCGATCGCCGCGTTATAGCTTGCCAGCGCCTCTTCTGGTCTTTGCAGCTCCTGGAGAAGAGTACCCCGGTTCGAATGGGCCCCGACGAAATCGGGCTTGAGCGCAATGGCGCGATCATAACTTGCGATGGCCGACTCGAGCCGCCCCAGTTCCTGGAGCACCCGCCCGCGGTTGTAGTGCGCGGTGACAAGACCCGGGTCGAGCTCAAGAGCCCGATCAAAGCTCGCAAGGGCGGGCTCGAGACGACGCAATTCCCTGAGCACATTGCCGCGGTTAAAGAAGGCTTCGCCGAAGTTTGGCGCAAGTCCGATGGCGATATCGTAGCTCGCCAGGGCAGCATCAAGCTGTCCGAGGGAGTGGAGCACATTGCCCCGATCCAAATACGCCTCGGTAAAATCCGGTTTCACGGCAATGGCCTTGGCGATCCACTCGAGCGCGCCCTGCGGATTGGCAGACTGCGACGCGGCCACCCCGAGCAGCCGCAGCACTTGAAAGTTACGGGGCTGCGCCTCAATGATCGAAAGATAGATCAGCTCCGCATCACCGACCTGTCCACGCCGATGGAGATCGATCGCCTCATTGAACAGAGCCTCGATCTGGCTCACCGAAATGGGATCCTGCTTGGCGGGACGAAGGAGGCGTTTGAGCAAGGCCATGGGCGTGTCCACTATGGCTAGAGATGCTGTGATTCTAATGGCACGTCGGCTCGCTTCACAATGTAAATGACGCCTCCCGCGCCGGCGGCCATCTGACTCGGCGGATTCAGAGGCAGAGCACTGCCGCCCGGGGGCTCGCAGGGGTCTATCGCCGGCTCATTGGCGCATGATGTGAAACGCCGGGTCGGTGACTTCGAGCAGCGGTCCGGTCACGGGTAACTCCATCTCCCGCGGCACGCAAAAGACGTTAATCGAGACCACCGCGCCGTAAATGTTCTCGGTCACGCCAAAGTAGTTAGCGGGATTGAACAGCGGGGGTAGATGCCACCAGAGCCGATATTGCGCATCAAGGATCCACTGGATGAGCGCCGGACTCTTCTCGAAGCGATCGTTTTCCACATAAAGCAGAGGACGATGCTTCTGAATCAGGCCCCGGGCACCCTCGAGCACCTCGCGCTCCATACCCTCGACATCGATCTTCAAGAGCCGTAGGCTGGGTAAGTCGCGTCCGAGTTCATCGAGTGGGACGATCGAGACGGGTATGCCGGGTCCGTCGGACTCGAGCGAGACCGCACCGGAATTGTGTAGCGATCGAGTCTGGTAGTCGATGTTGGGAACCCTCATGGAGCCTGCCTGGGCACCACATCCGAGCTGCCACGAAGCGACATTGGAGAGGGCATTGAGCGCCAGATTGGCGCATAGGACCCGATAGATTGCCGGCTGTGGCTCGATGGCCAGCACACTGCCTTGGGTACCGACGGCCTTGGCCAGACCCACCGTGTGGCTCCCGATATTGGCGCCTACCTCGATGACGTGGTCACCCGGGCTGACGAGTGAGTCGAGAAAGGCATGCTCGATCTCGCCATATTCTCCATATTCGACGAGGGCGAGCCCTAGATAGTGGTCGAAAGCGTTCGCCAGAAACCAGCCGTGCCGCCCTTTGACCAGGGCATTTGACTGATCCAGCGCGATCACTCTTTCGGCGCCCGGGTCGCCGCGTCCGGACGATGCCCCGGCCTCCTCGGCATCGGGGCGAAGTACGCCATTCACACCGTGCTTGACGAGCGTTACAAAAAAGCGGCCGATCATCAAAGCTCCTCATAAGTTGACCTCGTGCCTTGGTTTGCGACCGTGCCATCAGTTGCAAGCGGTCCTTCTCGCAAAAAGGGGCCCGTGGCTTAGGGGATGTGGTTTAGGGCCTGGCTGAGCGCTGAAGGATAGCGCAAGATCATTCCCCCTTCCCAGGCAGCCTCGCGCAGGCCTGGGCCATAGTGTTGCAGCGGTCTTGCGCATACGACTCTTGCAGACCGAGCGCTCACGGCCTCACCCAGATGAGCCCTGATCGGAAAGCAAAGCCGGAATTACGCGATAGCGAAAACGCGCTTCAATGTGGGGCGATCTGGGGACGAGAACCGAGTCACGCGAACACAGCGCTCCTCGACTCGGTGGAATGCCGCTGTCCGACGCGCCAGAGATTCGATTGGAGCGCTAAGCGACCGTGCCGGCTTGACGCAGGCGTCTGGCAGATCGCGCAATTGTGAACAGAATTTCGGCAGGTTCGGCCGGATTTAAGTATAGCTACTCACGCCAGAGCAGACCCAACTTGAGTACGATCTGGGCCTTCGTGTAGCGGTTCCTGGTCGATGCGCCAAGCGCACCACCGGTATCGGATCCAACTGGCGTTGCCCAGTTCGATCCGTCTGCGAACTTCCGCTTCAGAGCGCGCAATCCCCGCCCTTCCGGCAGAGCCGGACCAATGCGTTTCACCCTCACAATCAGGGAGCATGACGTTGGACGCCGCAGCAGCCAGAAGAAGACCCCAGCCTGAGCTCGAGGCGCATCAGTGGAACTTGAAGATCATCTCCAGGCACGTGCCCGGGACATTCAAAGCGGCGCATCTGACCAGTCAACGCATCATCTCTCATCTTTATGGTGAGGGCTTCTTGATGCGCGCGGCGCGCTTGTGGAACGAGCGCGCAGGACAGCGACTCGCGGCACCCAGGATCCCCATAGAATCGCTTCCGATGAGGCGCTCGCACCAGCGTATTGGTCCCGCGCACACCCCTCCGGAAAGCCCGGATCTCGTGCTCTCAGAAGGTCAGGACGCGCGGGAAGTGCTTTCCTCTACGCCCTTCGAAGCAGGATCAGAGGACCTGATGTCGCGCGTGTTCGCTTCGTCCAGTCAAGCCTTGATGGTCTTCGATTGCACACCGAAGATCGTGGCCGTGAATGAGGCGTTCTCGCGGATAACCGGATACAGCGCAGCCGAGGCGGTCGGCGCAGTCCCCAATTCGCTTGATCCGGTTCACTACGGGGAAGGCTTCTTCGCCACCCTCTGGACGGAGCTGTCCACGAAGGGCCATTGGGAAGGATCCCTGTGGAACCGCCGTAAGAGCGGCGAGACCTATCGCCAGATTCTCACGATCGATGCGATGCGCGATCCAAGCGGCAAGGCCACCCACTATGTCGCGCTTTTCTCGGATTCTCCAGGCCCCCATGCCGCGCCAGCGCAGATCGAGCCTTTGGCGCACTCCGACCCGATCACGGGTCTGCCGAACCGCCAGCTGATGGTGGATCAACTGGAATCGGCCATACTGGCCGCAAAAGAGAGCGGCACGACCCTTGCGGTCATGCTTGTTGATCTGGACCGGTTCAAGAACATCAACGACACCTTGGGACACCGGCTGGGCGACGACCTCTTGGCCGAGGTTGGACGACGCCTGCGTGCCGCGGTGCGCGAGGTAGACCTGGTCGGGCGCCAGGGAGGAGACGAATACATCATCGTCTTGCCCGAGATTGGACGGACCGAACTGGAGAGCCTCGCGCATGAACTGCTTGCTGCGGTCACGCCGCCCTATTGCCTGGCCGGCAACGACATCGTGATTCGCGCGAGCGCCGGTATCGCCTGCTATCCCGAGCATGGCCAGGACGCCGACCGGCTGTTGCGCAATGCCGATGCAGCCATGTACACGGCCAAGGAAGCGGGTCGGAGTAACTTCCGGCATTTTTCCCGTGACATGGTGCTCAAGGTCACGCATCGGCTGCTGATCGAGCAGGATCTGCGGCTCGCCCTTGAGCGACGAGAACTCTTTCTCGAGTTCCAGCCCCAGTACGATCTGAGCTCGGGGAAAGTCGTCGGCTGCGAGGCCCTGGTGCGCTGGCAACATCCGCTACAAGGTACGTTGTATCCAATCGATTTCATCGACATCGCCGAGGAATGCGGACTCATCGTCGCACTGGGCGATTTCGTGCTCGAGGCGAGCTGTGCGCAGCGTGCCCTGTGGCGTGATCGGGGACTGGAGCCTGGGCGTATCGCGATCAACGTCTCAAGCCAGCAGTTCCGCCGCGTCGATTTCGTCGAGAAGCTCGAGGCGATCCTCGGACATTACGCCTTGGATCCGGAGATTCTTGAACTCGAGGTCACCGAGAGCGTTGTGATGCATGACCATGATGATGTCCTCGTCAAGATCCGCAGGCTGAGAAATTTGGGGGTGAAGCTCTCGATCGATGACTTCGGTACCGGTTATTCCAGCATGAGCTACCTAAAACAGTTCCCGTTGCACCAGCTCAAAATCGATCGAATCTTTATCAAGGAGCTGGCCCACGATCGCAGTAGTGTTGCGATCGCCCAAGCGATCGTCGGCCTGGGCCACACGCTGGGACTGACCGTCGTTGGCGAGGGTGTTGAAACCCTCGAACAAGCCAAGCTGCTGCGCGAGATGGGTTGCGACACCGCACAGGGCTTCCTGTTCGCCCGGCCCCAACCCGGCGACGCCTGCGAACACTTGTTGCAAGGTCCACCGGGCGCCTTCGCATCTCTTCTCGCGCCTTCGCACTGGCTCTGAGGATCCCCCCTCGGTGGTGCTCTTGCCCTTGCTATAATCAGCGTTCTAGTCGGAAGTCCCGCGCCTGGCAATAGCGCCCGGACCTCCCAGCCGGGCGAGTTCGAACCAACGGACGCGTTCGTTCCCTCATTTCTCGCTGGAGAATGCTATGTCGATGGCCGATCGCGATGGGTTCATCTGGAAGGACGGCAAGCTCGTGCCCTGGCGCGAGGCCACGACGCATGTACTCACGCACACGCTCCACTATGGCATGGGGGTCTTCGAAGGAGTCCGGGCGTACCGGCAGCCCGACGGCAGCACGGCAATCTTTCGCCTCGAAGATCACACCAAGCGGCTCTTCAATTCGGCGAAGATCTTCATGATGGAGATTCCTTTCTCCGAATCTGTGATCAACGAGGCACAGAGGGAGACGGTGCGCGCCAATAAGCTCGAATCCTGCTACCTGCGTCCCCTTGCCTTCTATGGCTCAGAGAAGATGGGGGTGGCCGCGCGTGGGAACACGGTGCACGTCGCCATCGCGGCTTGGGCCTGGGGCACTTATCTGGGTGAGGAGGGGCTCACTCGGGGGATACGCGTCAAGACATCCTCGTTCTTACGGCATCATGTCAACGTCACCATGTGTCGCGCAAAGGCCTGCGGAAACTACGTCAATTCCATCTTGGCCAATCAAGAGGCGACGATGAACGGTTACGACGAGGCGCTCCTGCTCGACGTCAACGGCTATGTCGCCGAAGGGGCTGGCGAGAATCTTTTCATCGTCAAGGATGGAGTGCTGATCGAACCCGAGGTGACCTCTGGACTCATGGGCATCACGCGTCAATCGGTCATCCAGCTCGCGGCCGATCTGGGTATTCCATTCAAGTCACGGCTGCTCACGCGCGACGACGTGTACCTGGCCGACGAAGCATTTTTCACCGGGACCGCGGCCGAGGTGACACCGGTCCGTGAGCTCGATGACCGAAAGATCGGGGCAGGCACCCGCGGCCCGATCACAACAAGACTGCAATCGGCCTTCTTCGATGTCGTAAACGGCAAGAACG
>CAJCID010000269.1 GCA_903970305.1 Rhodospirillales bacterium
CTTCTATGCGGGCTGGAGCTTCCAGCAGGACGAGCAGGCCGGGGTGCGGCCGGACCGGGTCGCGCTCGAACTCGACAAGCCCGCCTATAACGAAGGCGACACGATCACCGTGAAGGTCAAGGCGCCCCACGACGGAACGGCGCTCATCACGCTCGAGGGCGATCGCACGCTCTGGGTCAAGCGCACCGAGGTGTCGGCTGGCGGCACCACCATCAGCGTGCCCCTGGACAAGAGTTGGGCGCGCCACGACCTGTATCTGACGGCGCTCGTCTTGCGTCCCGGGGATGCGGGCGATCGGGTGACGCCGACACGTGCGCTCGGTCTGCAGTACATCCCGCTCGAGCGCAGCGCCCGGCGCCTCGCGCTCTCGATGGAGGCGCCGGCCCATGCGCTTCCCGAGACCACCGTGCATGTGCACCTGAAGTCTCCCGAGGCCGCAGGCCACCCCGCGGTCGTGACGCTCTCGGCAGTCGACGTGGGGATCTTGAACATCACGAACTTCCCGAGTCCGGATCCCTTCGCCGCGTTCTTCGGCAAGATGCGCTATGCGACGGATCTGCGCGATGTCTACGGGCACCTGATCGAGAAGTATGCCGGCCAGAAGGGCAAGCTGCGCTTTGGCGGCGATGATGCATCCAAGGCGCATAAGAGTCCGCCGAAGAAGGTCAAGCTCGTCGATCTCTTTTCGGGACCGGTGCGTTTTGACGACAAGGGCGAGGCCGATGTGCCCTTGGTATTGCCGGACTTCAACGGCACCTTGCGACTCATGGCCGTGGCGGCGACGGCGGACCACTTCGCGGCCAAAGACGCCGAGATGACCATCGCCGCCCCGATCGTGGCCGAACTCTCGACGCCCCGGTTCCTGAGTTTTGGGGATACGGCGACGATCGGGCTGGATGTGCACAATCTCTCCGGTCACGACGAGACGCTTTCGGTCACGGTCAAGGCCGATCCTGGCCTGAACCTGAAGGATGCGACGCGCCAGATTGTGCTGAAGAACCAGGAGAAGCAGACGCTGCGCTTTGCGGCCGAAGCCGGTCAACTCTCGAAACTGGTACCGGTCACGGTCAGCGTCACGAGCCCGGACGTCAAGATCAATCGATCCTTTGCCCTCCAGGTCGAAGCGCCCTTTGCGCCGCAGCGGGTCATGCACCGCTTTGTCGTGAAGCCCGGTGATACGGTCGATCTGAAAAGTGCCGAGGTGGGGGGCTTCTTCCCCGACACGGTCGATGGCCAGGTGACGGTCTCGAGCGAGCCGCCCTTTGACATGCACGCGCTTCTGAAGGGGCTGCTCCAGTACCCCTATGGTTGCGTCGAGCAGACCACGAGCACGGCCTATCCTTTCGTCTTCGTCGACGAGGCGGCCGCAAGGCGCTACGGCATCACGCCGCATACCCAGGCCGATCGGGCGGCGATACTCGAGAAGGTGATGGAAAAACTCTCGGCGCTGCAGGCGCCTTCGGGGGGCTTTAGCCTCTGGGGGGGAGCCTCGAATACCGAATATTGGCTCACGGCCTATGTGACGAACTTCCTCCTGGATGCGAAGGATGCAGGCTTTGCGGTGCCTGAGACGATGCAGACCAAGGCGCTCGACTTCCTCTTGAAAGGACTTCAGACCCATGCGGGCGCTCTTGCAGGCCACGTGGCGGCCGCGCCTGCCAGCGGCGACGATGCCTACTTCACCAACCTCTACGAGTTCAACAATCGTCATTTCGACGCGCTCGCCTATGGCGCTTATGATCTGGCGCGGGTGAACCGTGCGCCCTTGGCCACGCTGCGCACGCTCCACGAGGCCCGTGCCGCGGCGGATTCGAAGCTCGCCCTCGCTGAACTCGCCGTCGCCCTGAAACTCGCGGGCGACGCGCCGCGCTCGCTCGTCGATGCCGCAGAAGCGGTGAAGAAGGTGAGGCCCGCCTACCATGCCTGGTGGGGGGAGTACGGCAGCGAACTGCGCGACGCGGCGATGGCCTATTCGCTCTTTTCGCGGAACAAGCTCGACGTGCCGAACAAGGCGGATCTCCTCGGCACGATCGTGACGGTCTTGGGTGGTGCAAACGGGCGCGTCTGGCTCTCGACCCAGGAGCAGCTCGCGCTCTTTCTTGCCGGGCAGGAGCTCGAGAACCTCGAGGGTTCGGCCTGGCAGGCCGATCTCACCGCGGGTGGACAGACCCAGAAGATGGGCGGGACACATGGACAAAGCCAGCCGGTCAGCGCGACGGATCTCGGTGGGGTGCTGAAGATCGCCAATACGGGACCAACGCCCATCTATGTCTCGGCCGGCTTCGAGGCCGTGCCGACCAAGGCCCCGAATCCCGCCGAGCAATGGATCTCAGTCACGCGCGAGGTACTGGCCGCTGACGGTAGCGCGCTGGATCCGAAACGGGTTCTGAAGGTCGGGGAGTCCGTGCTGGTGCATGTGAGCGCGCGCTCACGCGAACTGCGCAACGACGTGCTGGTCATCGACCGTGTGCCTGCGGGTCTGGAGATCGAGAACACCAACATCGCCCAGGGCGAAGGATTCTCGGACATCAAGGTGGGCAACATCAGTCCGGCCGAGGCGATGCAGTCGACGCGCATCACGCACGTCGAATTCCGCGACGATCGCTTTGTCGCTGCCGTCAAGCTCGCCTGGTGGCAGCCGGTCGATCTCTTCTATCGCGCGCGGGTGGTGACGCCAGGACGGTTTGTCGCTCCAGGGGCCTATGCCGAGGAGATGTACCGGCCCGACATCTTCGGAACCTCCAGTGCGCCTGATGCGCTCGTCGTGACGGATGGGACCACGAGCTCTCGGCCGGTCAAGGCCGATCTCGCGGCCTCGTCGGCCCAGTAGGGCGTGATCCTCGCGACGATGAGGGGATGAAGCTTCCCGTCTACACCATCCTTGCCTCCCGGTGGGTGCGCTTGGCCCTCGGGGGAGTGGCCGTGCTCGTCGGGGTGTTTCTCGTGGCCGACCGGCTTGATCCGTTACCGGCTCCCGGACGCGAGTCGCCCTACGCGATGGTGGTCTTGGCCGGGGACGGCACTCCCTTGCGAGCCTTTCCGGATGCCGCCTATGTCTGGCGGCACCCGGTGGAGCTGGCACGCGTCTCTCCCTACTACACCGAGGCCGTGATCGGCTACGAGGACCGCGCCTTCTGGTGGCATCCGGGCGTCAATCCCTTCTCGCTCGTCCGCGCCGGCTTCCAATGGCTGCACACCGGGCACATCGTCTCGGGCGGCTCGACCTTGACGATGCAGGTCGCGCGCATTCTGGATCCGATGCCGCGCACCGTGCCAGGGAAACTCAGGCAGATCTTCAGAGCGCTCCAGCTGGAACTCCATTATTCGAAACGGGAGATCCTGGAGCTCTACCTCAACTATGCGCCGATGGGTGGTGTACTCGAAGGCGTCGAGGCGGCGAGCTGGGGCTACCTTGGCAAGTCCGCGCACGATCTTTCGATTTCAGAAGCGGCGCTCCTTGCGGTCTTGCCGCAAAAGCCCTCGCTCTTGCGCCCCGACCGCTATCCCGAACGGGCGCGCGCCGCCCGCGACAAAGTGCTTGAGCGCATGCAGGATCGCTGGACTGCGACCGAGATCAAGGACGCGCGCGAGGAGCCGGTTGCCGCCTTGCAGATCCGCGATCCGCTCTTGGCGCCCCTTCTTGCCGAACGCCTAAAGCGCGCCTCGCGCGGCCAGACCCGTGTTGCGACACTGATCGATCCGCAAATCCAATCGAGCCTGGAGAGCCTTCTGGTCGATCGTGTGCGCCAATTGCCCGCGCATGTGTCGATCGCCTGCCTGGTCTTGGAGAACGACTCGGGGGCGGTGGTGGGTTATGCGGGATCGGCGGATTTTGCCGACGATGAGCGCTTTAGCTCCGTGGACATGGTGATGGCGGCACGCTCGCCAGGCTCTGCCTTAAAGCCCTTCCTGTATGGATTTGCGCTCGATGACGGCCTCATCCATTCGGAGTCGCTGCTCTCGGACGTGCCGCAGGCCTTTGATGGATACGAGCCGGCCAACTTCCAGCAGTCCTTCCATGGGCCGGTCTCGGTCTCCGAAGCCCTGACGAAGTCGCTCAACGTTCCGGCCGTGCAGGTGCTTGCCTCATTCGGGCCCGCCCGGTTTCTCACGCGCTTGTCCGAGGGCGGCTTGAAGCTTTCGCTGCCGCGGGGCGCGCAGGCGAACCTTTCCTTGATCTTGGGCGGGGCGGGCGTCACCTTGGAGAACATGGTGGGCTCCTACGCCGCTTTGGCCCGGGGAGGAGTTGCGATCGTGCCGCGTCTGCAACCGACGTCGCCCAAGCTCGAGACGCGCATGATGAGCCCCGGTGCCGCATTCATCGTGCGCGACATTCTTGCCACCGGAGGCACGATCGGCAATACGTTGGGCGGCCGCGGAGGCCGGGGAGTCGCGTGGAAGACGGGTACGAGCTTTGGTTTTCGGGATGCCTGGGCCTTTGGGGTGACCAAGCGCTATACGATCGGCGTCTGGGTCGGACGGCCCGACGGCACGCCCAATCCGGGATTTTTTGGAGCCAATGTCGCGGCTCCCCTCCTACTCGCTTTGTTCGATGCGATTCCACAGGCTTACGTCGGAAACACGAGCGAGCCGCCCGCAAGTGTTGCGAAGGCGCCGATCTGCTGGCCAAGCGGCCGCCTTGCCGACTCGGTTGAGCGCGGCGACTGCGCCATCCAGCGCACGGCATGGCTGCTGGAGGGGACCGCACCACCGACGCTGCCGGATCCATTGCGCCGCGGCGCATCAAGCCTTCACTACTGGGTCGACAGCCAGACCGAGCTGCGCGTGGCACCCGACTGCGCGGCCCACGCGCCCGTGGAGAAGACGCGCTCGCGCTGGCCGGTGCTGCTCGAATCCTGGCTCGATCCTGCGATTCGCTCGCGTTCGGAGCCGCCGCCCTGGTCGGCCGAGTGCGCGATCCACAGTGCGGAGGACACGCGCCTGAAAATCTTCGGTGCCCACGAGGGCGAGATCGTCGAGCGCGCCGCGGGCGAAGCCGAGCCCGCGCTCGAGCTCGATGCGCGCGGCGGCCAAGGAAATGTATCCTGGCTCTTGAACGGCCGCCTCTTCGCCCACGCCCCGGCGCGCGTGGCCCAAAAGGTGCACCTGACAGAGCCCGGCTCCTACGACATCACCGCCCTGGATGACACGGGACACTTTGACCATGTGCATGTGGTGCTCCGCGCGCAAAAGGCCGGTTAGGCCCTTTCCGATCGGCTTTGCATGCCGTGGGCGGCCGAGCCGCAATCCATTCTGTTGCACGACATCCAGCACGAGCTGGGACGCACCTTCGCACCTGCGCACTTCCGCATCTTTCTCAGTCCAACCTTGAGCGAATCGCCATTTCTTCCTCCGAACACGTCCTAAGCGCGAGCCAGGTTCGCGCGCTCATCGGCATTCTCCTGGGTGCGTCCCTGGCCTCGCTCGATACAGCGATCGCCAATACTGCGTTGCCGGTCATCGCAAGTGACTTGAACGCGTCCGCCGCCACGTCCATCTGGATCATCAACGCCTATCAACTCGCTGTCGTGGCGAGTCTTCTGCCGCTTGCGGCGCTCGGCGACCGGGTCGGGCCGCGGCGGATTTTTCTCGGGGGACTGGCCTTTTTCACGCTGGCGTCACTTGGCTGCACCTTCGCGACCTCAGTGCCCACGCTCGCGGCTGCGCGGGTGCTCCAGGGCCTGGGCGCAGGCGGCATCATGAGCGTGAACATCGCCTTGATCGGCCTCATCTATCCCCCCGAGCGGCTCGGCCGGGGCGTGGGCTTGAATGCGCTCGTCGTGGGGGTCTCGTTTGCGCTGGGACCGACAGTCGCCTCGCTCGTCTTGGTCGCAGCCTCCTGGCCGTGGCTTTTTGCGATCAATGTGCCCCTGGGGCTCCTTGCGCTCGCCTGTGCGGCTCCGGTATTGCCGCGCACCGAGCGCAGCCGGCATCGCTTTGACCCACCAACGGCTGGACTGACGTCATTAAGCTTTGCCGCGCTCATTCTCGCGCTCAGCGCAGCCGCCCAGCGCGAGGCCTTGCGGCTGGTCATGATTCCACTCGGAATTGCGATCGGTGCCGGGATCCTGCTCCTGAGACGGCAAAGGGGTCACCCCGCGCCGATGCTTCCCGTCGATTTGTTCAAAAGACCCATGTTCGCGCTTTCCACGGTGACCGGGGTGGCGTCCTTTACGACGCAGGGACTGGCTTTTGTGTCCCTGCCGTTCTACTTCGAAGAGGTGCTGCATCGGGATGCGGTCCAGACCGGATTCTTGATGACCTCCTGGCCCGTGGTCGTGGCGGCCATCGCGCCCATTGCCGGACGGCTGTCCGATCGCTATCCCCCCGGGCTCTTAGGTGGTGTGGGTCTTGCGGTGCTGTGCCTGGGCATGACGTCGATGGCGCTCTTGCCCGAGGAGCCGGGGACGCTCGAAATCGTGATCAGTATGGCGGTGTGCGGCGCAGGCTTTGGGTTCTTCCAGTCGCCGAACCTGAGGGCCATCATGTCGAGCGCTCCCTTTGAGCGGCGTAGCGGTGCGAGCGGTGTCATCGCCATTGTCAGACTCCTGGGACAGACCACGGGCGCGGCCCTGGTCGCCTTATGCTTTGGCGTCGCGGCGACCGGGCGCGGACCTCATGCCGCACTCGTGCTCGGGGCTTTGTCTGCTGGCCTCGCATCGGTGGCGAGTTTCGCGCGCCTCTGGGCCCGATAGCCCACCATTGTGCTTCGCCCATCGGCTGCAACCGGGCTCGCCGACGAAATCACGCTGTCCAGGACGATCCGGATCTCCCCCTGCTGGCTGAGCAGCGAAGGGCTGGTACCCGTCCGATCGGCTCGCACCTGCAGGCTTAGTCTTGGTCAGGCCTGACCCGTCTAAAGCGCAATGCGTGGACAACAATCGGCATCGAGGACTTCGCGTTGGCGAAGCTCTGCCTCCTACGCCTGTATCACGGGCGCGACGTGCACCGGGTCTCGACCACGCGATTTGACGTCGACGCCCCACAACACTCTCGACCACGGGACGATTGACAGTGACCCGGAATTGAGGCACTTTCGGACTAGGTGTGGCTTAACGGTATAGCGGACGACGCAAAGAAGCTCCTTTCCACCAATCGATGAAGGAGTCATTCGGCACAGTACGGTGTTGCGCCAGCTTGGAAAACAACGATGAACAACAAGAATGCCAGCGGTTACGCCGACGAAGCCAACCATGTGAATGCCACATGCAGCGATCCGGCCAGGCACACCCGTGTGACCGGATTTCGGTCCGGTGAACTGCGCGATGACCGGGCCCGCGATCGGCGCACGACCCTTCCGCTCCCCCAGGCAGGTCGGAAAGCCGCGAGGCAAGCCCCCTTCGCATTCGCTGCCGATCGACAAAGGCTCCCGCAGGAGAGACCGCTCGGGAAGAAAGCCCCGGCGCCGGCCGTGAATCTGCGTGTGCTCGAAGAGCTGGTCGGAGACGATCCGCTCGTGATTGCCGATCTGCTCCAGGAATTCCGCAAGAGCGCCCAAGACTCCAAGGCGGCACTCGCACACGGCGCGTCTTCGGCCGCCGTGGACGAGGTCGCGAACGCCGCACACCGGCTGAAATCAAGCGCGCGGGCGATCGGCGCCGAACGTTTGGGTGACGCCTGCGCAGAAATCGAACAAGCCGCGCAGGCAGGCCGCCTTGACTTCGCATCGACGCTGATCACGCAACTCGATCTCGAGCTCAATCGAGTCCTGCGTTTTCTCGACGAGTACTAGCGCTCTGAAGGGTTCCTTCCGATCGGAACCCTTGGCTGGCCATGACGATCAGTGCAGTGAATGTTGGCGTACTTTGGCCGTGGGGGGACAAACTTGCCGGCAGATTCACCGGTTGGATCACGCGCCCGGTCGGGCGAGGGGGAATCGACCGCCGCTGGATCGGCCGACTCCGCTCGCCCTGCCAAGGCGCGGCGCTCCGGCGTTGGGAAGAGCCCGATGCAGCCGGGCATCCTCCTGGTCGACGACGACTCGTTCATGCTGACGATGCTCTCGCACATGCTCGCGGGCATGGGCTATCAAAGGGTCGATCAGGCCGACGGCGGGGAGAAGGCGCTGGCGATGATCCAGGCCGATCCCGAGGCCTTCGACGTCATCCTCTGCGACGTCAAGATGCCCAGCATGGACGGCATCGCGTTCCTGCAGTCCCTGAACTCGAGCGCGTTCCAGGGCAACGTGATCCTGATGAGCGGAGAGGGGATGCGCATCATGCATACCGTCCAGAAGCTGTTGGGCGGACGTCACCTCGTGATCCTCGGTGCCCTGGAGAAGCCGACCAAGCAGGAGTCGCTGCGCGCCCTGCTCGATACATGGCAGCCGCTGGACTCGGTCGATGCGAAGCGCGTCGTCAACGTCCATTCCGCCAACGATCTGGAGATCGCCCAAAGCGAGGTGCAATGGGTCCTTCACTACCAGCCCAAGGTGAGCCTGAAGACCGGCGCCTTGGCCGGCGTGGAGGCCCTGGTCCGCTGGAATCATCCGACGATGGGCCTGCTCTACCCGGACAGCTTCATCGAGCTGGCCGAAGAATCGGGCGCGATCCATGCACTGACCGATTGGGTGCTGCAGGAGGCGTTACGCCAGCAGGCCGTGTGGCATTCAGAGGGGCTGACCATCGAGGTGGCCATCAACGTTTCGATGGATAGCCTGGAGGATGCGCGTTTTGCGAGCCGGGTGGTGGAATTGACCCGGGCCGCGGGTGTTTCCCCGAAGGACGTGATGCTGGAACTGACCGAAAGCAGGCTGATGTCCGAAAACCTCGCACCGCTCGAGAGCCTCGTGCGGCTAAGGCTCGAGGGTTTCGGACTTTCGATCGACGACTTTGGTACCGGTCACTCTTCGCTCGTCCAATTGCGCGATGTGCCTTTCACTGAGCTCAAAGTGGACCGCGGTTTCGTGCTCAATGCCCGTCACAACCAGATCATCCGTCCGATCCTCGAGGGCAGCATCGGCATCGCCAAGCGCATGGGCATGCAGTCGGTCGCAGAAGGCGTCGAGTCCGAGGACGACTGGCACCTCTTACGCGGCCTGGGCTGCGACTTCGCCCAGGGATTTTTCATTGCGCGGCCGATGCCTGCCGACGAGGTCCGCGAATGGCTGGCCAGCTGGGAGGGCCGGCGTGGATCCTTGGCGGCATCGTAGCGAAGGCCGATGGGCGCCGTGCGAGTGCTCAACGCCTCTGACCGCATCGGCGATGCTCTCGAGGCAGACCCAGGCCCGCCGAGCCCTGACCCGGCTGAGAGAGTCGGTGGCGCTGCCATCCTGCCTGGCCTTCGGTTAGCCGGTGCGGACGGGCACGCGCTGGCGCGCGTCCTGGGAGGCCCGGACATCTTCGTCGCCCGGATCGGGCGGCCTCCGGGCCAACACGGCACAACCGCCAAACAGGAGTCCGCGCCATGCCACGGATACTGATCGTTGACGAGCTTGCAGACGACCGCCTTGGGCTGGCCGCGCTCCTGAAGGGCCACGGTCACGAAGTGGACGAGGCCCGCGATGGTGAAGAGGCGCTCAGTTCAGCCCGCCTCGCCCCGCCCGACCTGGTGGTCTCGGCGCTTTCTATGCCGGTCATGGACGGGGTCACCTTGTTGCGCCATTGGAAGAACGACGAGCAACTCAAGCCGATCCCGTTCATGGTCTACGCGGCGGCCGCCACGGATGCACAGGACGAACGGCTTGTCCTGTCGCTCGGGGCCGACGCCTTCGTCATTCGGCCGGCCGATCCCGGTGATCTCTTGCGCCGTGTCGGCGCCCTGCTGGCGGCGTCCGCGCACGGCGCGTCAGCGACCGAAGAAGAGCGCACCGACTCTGATCCAGGGCCGCCTGGAAAGGGCAACGAGGTGCCGGCCCGAGCGCTCGAGCAGAGTGCCGATGAACTCGAGCAGGCCAACCGCGAGCTGTCCGAAAGCGAGGAACGGTTCCGTACTACGTTCGAGCAGGCGGCAGTGGGCCTCGCCCATGTCGGCCTGGACCTGCACCTCTTGCGCGTGAACGACAAGCTTTGCGAGGTGATGTGCTATACGCGCGAGGAGTTGCTGGGTATGCGTGTCACCGAGCTGAACGCACCTGAATTCCGGCAGGAAGTCGAGGATGCGTTCGCCGCAATGATCGCGGGCACCCGGTCCAACTATGCGACCGAGAAGCGCTATCAGAGGAAGGATGGGGAGCAGTTCTGGGTTCAAGCGGTGACGACGCTCGCGCGCGATCCGGAAGGCCGGCCCCGCTACTTCATCTCGGTCATCTCGGACGTGTCGGAACGGCGCATGCTCCAGGATCAGTTGCATCAGGCGCAGAAACTCGATGCCATCGGCCAATTGACCGGCGGGATCGCGCATGACTTCAACAACCTCCTGACGGTCATCCTTGGCAACACCGATCTCCTGGTCGAGGGCCTGGCCGACCAGCCCGTCTTGCGCTCCTATGCCGAGGTGGCCCGTACCGCGGCCAGCCACGGTGCCGACCTCACCCAGCGCATGCTGGCCTTCGCGCGGCGCCAGGCGTTGGACCCGCGTTCGGTCGACGTCGCCGAACTCCTCGGCAGCATGGAGACCCTGCTGCGGCGCACGCTCCCGGCGCACATTGAGATGACCTTCATCCGCGACGCGACACCGTGGCAGGCGCTCGTCGACCCGGTCCAGCTCGAAGCAGCGATATTGAACCTGTGCATCAATGCGCGCGACGCCATGCCCGATGGCGGCCGCCTGACCATCGAGACCTCCAAGGTGTACCTGGACGCAGCCCAGACCACCAAGCCGATGGAGGTGAAGGCCGGAGAGTATGTGCTGGTCGCCGTCTCCGACACCGGGTCGGGCATCGCGCCGGAGCACCTCTCCAAGGTGTTCGATCCGTTTTTTTCAACCAAGCCGGCCGGCAACGGCACCGGACTCGGGCTCAGCATGGTCTACGGACTCGTCAAACAGTCCAACGGGCAGGTGAGCATCTATTCCGAACTCGGGCAAGGCACGACGGTCAAGCTGTATCTGCCGCGCGCCGGTGCCGCAGATCAGGCGTTCGTCGCCGAAGAGGCTGTGCGTCTCGAAGATTTGTCGGGGACCGAGCACATCTTGCTGGTCGAAGATGACGAGCTGGTCCGCCAGTATGCCGAGGAGCAGCTGCGAAGACTCGGCTACCGCGTCGTGACGGCGACCGATGGCGCCAGCGCCTTGCAGGTCGTACAGGCCCGGGATGATCTCGATCTGCTGTTCACCGACATCGTCATGCCCGGCGGCATGAACGGACGGGTGCTGGCGGAGAGGGCGCTTTCGATCCGGCCGCAGTTGAAGGTGCTGTTCAGTTCGGGGTACACCGAGAACGCGATCGTTCATCATGGCCGGCTCGACCCGGGCGTGCACCTCCTGAACAAGCCCTATAGCCGGCTGGAGCTGGCGCGCAAGCTGCGAACCGTGCTCGCAGCAACCGGCGCATCGGCCGCCAGGCTCCCCGGGCCCGGGCGGTTGTTGGTCCTCGACGACGACCCGTTGGTCGGCAAGGTCCTTGGCACCACAGCCGAACGGCTGGGCTTTGCCGTGGAGTTGAAGTCCCGGCCCCAGGACTTCTTCGAGAGCATACCGCGCTGGCAGCCGAGCCATCTGGTGATCGACCTGTCCATGCCTGAGCTGAGCGGCCTGCAGGTGCTGGGGCGGCTCGCAGAGCTGGGCTGCACGGCGCGCATCATCATATCGAGCGGAACCTCAATGGACGAGATCCAGGCGGCGTTGCAGCATGCGCGCGACTTGCAGCTTCCCGTCGCCGGCGCGCTTCCGAAGCCTTTCACGGTGGCTGCGCTGCGCAATTTGCTCGGCACCGAAGTGCGGGAAAGACCCAAGGAGTAGCTCTGCCCAGATCCGGATCGTTGGTCTTGTTGTTCGTCGGCCAGAGCGCGCTCCAGTTCCATTGGATGAGGTGACGAGGGCCGGGGGGCCCTGAAGTCGAATCGAGCCGGCGCAACCATCGGGGCACATGACTGCACTTCACGGGTTCCGGGCCATTCCTCGTGTTTCGACCGCATCCGGGTGATCCGCTCGCCGCCAGGACGATCTCCGTCAGACTGGCAAGCATCCGGCAGCTCCTGCTCTCGCCCCGGGGTGACAGCGCCCATCCTTCCTCGTATCATGGACCCCTCACCCGCTCACCCGAGCCCGATCTGGAGAGTCAAGATGGCTGCCCGTTCGATTGCCTCACTGAGCTTGAGCTTCGGCCTCGTGTCGATTCCCGTCAAGCTGTACTCCGCCACCGAAAGCTCCGCGAGCGTCAAGTTCAGCCTCCTGACCAAGGATGGCTCGCGCGTCAAACAGCAATACATCTCCGAGCGCGACCAGACGGTCGTGCCGCGCGCGGAGATGGTCAAAGGCTACGAGTTCGAAAAGGATAAGTTCGTCCTGTTCACACCGGATGAGCTGAAGACCCTGGAAGAAGGCGGCAACCACATCATCGAGATCGTCGCGTTCGTACCCGAAAAGTCGGTCGATCCGCGCTACTACGACAAGGCCTATCTGCTCGCACCAGACAAACGCGGCGGCAAGCCTTATGCACTGTTGATGGAAGCGATGCGCGAAAGCGGCAGATCGGCTCTTGCCAAGTGGGCCTGGAAAGCCAAGCAATATGTCGTCCAGGTGCGCGCGACCGAAGAGGGCCTCGTCCTGCAGCAGCTCCTCTATGCCGACGAGGTACGCTCGTTTAAGGAACTGAACATCGAGCCCGTCCAGACCTCCGGTGCCGAACTGCAGCTGGCTCTGCAATTGATCGACCAGATCTCCGAAGACAGTTACGACCCGACCCAGTTCAAGGACGAGGAAAAAGCGCGCATCCTCGAAGCCATCGACAAGAAGATCGCCGGACAAGAGGTGGTGGCCTCGGCACATGCCGAAGACGCCCCGATCGGCGCACAGGTGATCGACCTCATGGCCGCCCTGCAGGCGAGTCTCGGCAAGAAGCCTCAGGCGGTGGCGCCGGCCAAGACGAGTGCGGCCAAGCCCAAGGAGTCCGAGGCACTCGCCCTGCCGGAGGCGAAGGTGCGCAAAGCTGCCAAGCGGGCGACGCCAAGCGATGCTGAACTCGTCCCTGAGGTGGTCCCTGAGGTGGCCCCGGTACGAGCCCGCGCGAAGAAGTGACGAGATCAACCGTAGAAGCGCAGTACACCCTAAAGCGCATTCAGGAAATGCTTGGCCTGTCCCGCACGGTCGTGGCGGGCCTCATTGCTGCCGGATTTGTCACGCCCACCGGCGGTCGAGGTCGGGAGCAGCGGTTCTCATTTCAGGACCTGATG
>CAJCID010000270.1 GCA_903970305.1 Rhodospirillales bacterium
GTTGTAGAGGGTCGAGAGCGCCGGGTGGCTGATCGCCTGGGCGCGTTCGGAAAAGCGCGCCCGAACACTCTCGGCCTGGTTGGCAAAGCTTGCGGGATCCGCGTCGAGCACGGGCGCCTCCAGATCGAACAGTTCGCCCTCGAGGTTGATGGTCGCAACCGGCTTGAAGAACAAGGGCGCAGCCCGCGTCGCCGCACGCTCGATGAATGACCCCTGCAGCGTGGCGCCGGGGTGCGCGACGAGGTCGGCCAGGTCCGCTGCGCTTTCGGCCTCATGGGCCAGCACGTCCTGCATCCCGCGCTCGCCAGGCGCAAGATCGGTCGCGGCCCGCTCCAGCGACGCCGCGATCAATCCCACGCCGACCGGATCAGTGCGTACCGCCTTGAGGATCTCCGAGTAGGCCAGCATCGAGCGGCGCAGCAAGTCGGCAGCGACTGACTTCTCAACGACCGACCGACTTGAGGCGAGCAGGCGCCTGGCGATGCGCACGTCCTGCTCGAGTCGCGCGACTCCTGCCTGGAGGTGGTGTTCGCTGATCTCAAGGGCAGCCTGATCGAGCGATAGGCTAAAAGTGCTGATGAGCGGACGCAAAGGTGGCAGGGGCGCGTTGGCAGCACCCAGTTGCGGGATGACCGACCAGTGTTGCGCGGTATCAATCAGGGCCAGGCGCCCGAGGAGAAAGCCGTTCTCAGCGACCCACTTGTTCAGGACATCCGGCTTGGCCAGCGCCTGGTCGATGCACGCCGAATTGGGGTCGATGCACGCGAGGGTGGCCGGAAATTCCACCACGACCGGCTGGTAGAGGCGATGAATGCTCCAGTCGTTCTGGGCGACGCGCTCCCGCGAAATGGCGGCGAAGGCATCGACTACCGCCCGACCGATCTGGGTCGCATCCACCCCCGCGGGGGCATCAAAGGCCCAAATCAGGTAGGCGCTGTTACCCGCATCGGTGCCGGACGGGCCCTTGGCGGCAGCCAGCCGTGCTTGCGCGGTGGGCGACAGCGGCTCGTCGCTTAGATTGAGGACCACGACGCCCAGGATCAGCACTAGGACGAGCCCGATCAAGGCCAGTACCAGCTTGCCGAGAATGCGTAGGATGCTCATGGTGTCGAAGGTCTCATTCGTGATGGAGTCGGGGATTCAAGACATCGCGTAACTGGTCCGCGACGAGGTTGATGGCGACGATCGCAAGCAGCAGGGCGAGACCCGGAAACAGACTGATCCAGTAGGTGCCCGACAGAAGGTACTGGAACCCGTTGGCGATCAAGAGTCCGAGGGAAGGCTGTGTGACGGGCACGCCGAGCCCAAGAAAGGACAGGGTGGCCTCGAGCGTGATGGCAGAGGCGACCTGCAGAGCAGCGATGACCATAAGAGGTGGCAGGCAGTTAGGCAGGAGATGGCGCAGGAGAATGCGCGATGGAGAGAGCCCCAGGCCCACTGCGGCCTCGACATATTCCTTGCGTCTCTCGACGACGGCGGCACCCCGGGCCGTGCGCGCGTAATAGGCCCACTGCACGGCGACGAGTGCGAGCACGATATTGCCCAGACCCGGCTTCAGAAAGGCCAGGAGTATGAGGGCGAGCAGGATCGATGGGAAGGCGAGTTGAATATCGGCAAGACGCATCACAAGCGTCTCGATCAGCCCGCCCCGATACCCGGCGACCAGACCCAGGACCGTACCCAGCACGAGCGCCACAGCGGTGGCGAGAACGCCCACGCTCACGCTGATCCGTAGGCCGTAGAGGATCGCCGAGAGCATGTCGCGGCCCTGGCCGTCGGTGCCGAGCCAGTAGACGGTCGGACCCGCGCTGGCATGCTCCCCGGGAGCCAGACGTGAATCCAGGATGTCCAGCGATGCCAGGTCATAGGGGTCTTGCGGCGCGATCCAGGGTGCAAAAAGCGCTGCGGCAAGAATGATGACGAGCAGCGCAGCGCCGAACAGCGCCACGCGCGACGAGCCATAGGCCCTGGCAAAGCGCAACCAAGGCGGCATCGGACGAGCGCTCCTGCCGGCGGCGCTCGGGCTAGTGGGCCGCATCGGCGAGCCGCACGCGCGGATCCAACAGGCAATAGAGTACGTCGACGACCAGATTGATCGAGACGAAGAGGATCACGACCACCAAGAGGTAGGCCACGATGATCGGCCGGTCAAGCACATTGATCGAGTCGATGATGAGCTTACCCATGCCCGGCCAGGAGAAGATCGATTCGGTCACGATGGAGAACGCGATGACCGAGCCGAATTCCAGACCGACGACGGTGACGATCGGGATCAGGATGTTCTTGAGGATGTGCACACACACGACACGCCCCTCGGAGAGCCCCTTGGCGCGCGCGAAACGCACGTAGTCCTGCAGCAGAGCGTCCTGTGTGCCCGCGCGGGCGAGCCTCGTGACCATGGCCAGGTTGAACAATGCCAGGTTGGTCGCCGGCATGAGCAGATGGCGCAGGCCATCCCAGGTCAGAATCGACAGCGGCACACCCAGGACATCGACGGTTGCGCCACGCCCGCTCGGGGGTAGCCATCCAAGCCAGACAGAAAACAGCATGATCATCATGAGGCCAACCCAGAAGCTCGGCAGCGAAAAGCCCAGAATGGATCCTGTCAGGATGGCTTTGCCCTGCCACGAATGCGGGCGCAATCCGGCCCACAACCCAAGCGGGATGCCGGCCAGCACAGCGATGATCATGGCGGACAGCGCAAGTTCGAACGTGGCCGGCATCCGTTCTGTAATCAGATCGATCGCCGGTGTGCTGTAGGCATAGGAGCGGCCGAGGTGTCCCGAAAGGGCCCCCCTGAGAAAGCGCAGATACTGAATCGGTAGGGGCTGATCGAGACCCAGGGCCTGCCGGGTTGCCGCAATGTCGGACTGCGTTGCATCGGGGCTGATCATGACCAGCACGGGATCTCCGATCTCGTAGACGCCAACAAAGACCAGCAGCGACATCACGAGGAGCACCCCGAGACTCTGGATCAGGCGGCGGATCAGGAAAGCCAGCATCGGCTAGGCGCGATGGGGGGCGGGCACGACCCCCACGGCACGGCTTCGGCAGAGAAGGCGCGCTGGCCGCGGGGCTCGATGCGGCCCTGAAGCAGACGCGAAGGGGCACTTGGGTGTCAGACTCGGAGTCAAGGAGAATCGCGTTTAAGGAATGTGACCAGGCTCATTTACGCTCGATTGCGCTCGAAGGCGTCGATTCCTCCCGATCGACGCCGCCAGCGCGCGCGGGCACTCCAGGCGGGGCCGCAGCGGCCGCCTTCCCGGGATTGTAGCCAATTGGCCCCAATCGGCGCGCCAAGCTGGCTCGGCCGGCCGCGAATCGCAGCAGTCAGCCTTCAGCAGAGGGGGTAAGATATTGCCATAGACACTCTCCTCCCACCCCTTCGCCCATACCGAGTCCCCCATGAACCTGATCGATCGCATTGTGCAGTTTCAAGCCGACATCCAAGCCATCCGGCGCGACATCCATGCTCATCCCGAACTGTGTTTTGAAGAGAACAGGACCGCCGATGTCGTCGCGCAGCAACTGACCAAGTGGGGTATTCCGATCCATCGGGGACTGGGCAAGACCGGTGTCGTTGGTACCATCACGGCCGGAACGAGCCGGCGCGCAATCGGGCTGCGCGCCGATATGGATGCCTTGCCGCTGCAAGAGCATAACCAGTTTGAGCACAAATCCCAACACGCCGGGAAAATGCACGCCTGTGGCCACGATGGTCACACCGCAATGCTGCTCGGGGCGGCCAAGTACTTGGCCGAACACCGCAATTTCGACGGGGCCATTCATCTGATCTTCCAGCCGGCCGAAGAGGGTGGCGGCGGGGCGGACGCCATGATCAAAGACGGATTGTTCGAGAAATTCCCCTGCGATGCCGTGTTTGGCATGCACAACTGGCCCGGCAGTCCCGTGGGCACCTTCGGAGTCGCGCCCGGACCGATGATGGCTTCCTCGAACGAATTCGAGATCACGATCACCGGCAAGGGCGCGCACGCTGCGCTGCCGCACAACGGCATCGACCCGGTCATGGTGGCGGTGTCGATCGCGCAAAATCTCCAGACGCTCATCACACGCAACAAAAAGCCCATCGACGCGGCGGTTCTGTCGATCACGCAGATCCACGCGGGCGATGCCTACAACATCATCCCGAATGAAGCGGTGCTGCGCGGCACCGTGCGCACCTTCTCCACCCCAGTTCTCGACCAGATCGAGTCGGGCATGCGCCGGATCGTCGAACATTCTGCAGCAGCGCTGGGCGCCCAGGCGGCGCTGCGCTTTCACCGCAACTATCCGCCGACGGTGAACCACGCCAAGGAGGCGCTGTTCGCCGCTGAAGTGATGAAGGAAGTGGTCGGGGCCGAGAACGTCCTGACTGACGTCGAGCCCACCATGGGCGCAGAGGATTTTGCGTTCATGCTCCTGGCCAAGCCCGGATGCTATTTCTTCATCGGCAATGGCGACGGCGCTCACCGCGAGTCGGGTCACGGCATTGGGCCTTGCATGTTGCACAACCCGAGCTACGACTTCAACGACGCGCTGATCCCGATCGGGGCGACGCTTTGGGTGCGGCTTGCGGAACGCTTCCTCGGTTGACACTCAGGCGGGGGTTGTCGGAACGGTCGCTGAACAATGGGCGGCGCTTGCCCTGTCCAATGTCGTTCAGCAATACCCGAATAAGCTCGACCACCTTCTCCTCGGCCCGGACGACCTCAGAGAACCGCAACTCCTCCATCCGGCGTTCTACGGCAGCTATGACTGGCATTCGGCCGTGCATATGCATTGGCTGCTTGCCAGGCTGCTGCGTCATTATCCTGACCTGTCAGCCGCCGCGGCGATCCGCCAACGCTTCGATACGCACTTTGCCCCCTGGGCGATCGAGGCGGAATGCGCCTACCTTCAGCGGCCCGGCAGTGCGGCCTTCGAACGCACCTATGGCTGGTCCTGGCTCCTCAAGTTAGCCTCTGAGTTGACCCGGTGGTCCGCAGTGGATGCCGATGCCCGGCGCTGGGCGCAGGCGCTTGAGCCTCTCGCCCAAGCTTTCGTGACGCGGTATTTGGACTTTCTGCCACGCACCGACTATCCGAACCGCTCAGGAACCCACGCCAATAGCGCCTTTGGGCTCCTCTTCGCCCTCGAGTTCGCACGGCTGCGCCAGGAACCGGCGCTGGCGCGCGCAGTCGAGGCCAAGGCCTTGGCCTGGTTCGCAGACGATGTGCGTTATCCGGCCCAGTACGAGCCGGGCGGCAGCGATTTTTTGAGTCCGGGATTGCAGGAGGCCGTCCTTGTCCTGGCCGTCCTCGGGCAGGGTGAGTTCAGAAGGTGGTGGCAAGGCTTTGAGCCGGAACCCCACCACTTGGTCCGCTGGCTCGAACCGGTGCGCGTGGCAGACCGTACCGACCCGCAGACCGTCCATCTGGACGGGCTGAATCTCGCGCGCGCCTGGTGCTGGGGCCAGATCAGGCCTGCACTTTCGCCGGACCTGCAGGAGATGGTGGCGCGCGCAATCGTCGTACACCGCGAGGCGGCCTTGCCCCATGTCGCCCGGAGTCACTACGTCGGCTCGCACTGGCTCGCCTCATTCGCCCTCCTCGCCCTGTCCGAATAGGTCAGGAGTGGCGCCCGGGCCACAAGTCCCGGTCAGGCTGCGGGGGAGTCGGAATTCGGGATCAGGTTCAAGCGCCCCTCGAAGACGCCATGACAGGCCACCAGGTCCTCATTCTCGAAGGGTTGGAGCTGGGGTACCTCGGTTCGGCAACGCGCGTTGGCATACGGGCAGCGGGGATGGAAGGTGCAGCCGGTCGGGGGATTGAGCGGATTGGGCACCTCTCCGGCTACCGCGACGCGCCCGGGTCCGGTTCGATTCAAGTCGGGAATGGCGTCGAGCAGCATCCGGGTATAGGGATGCAGCGGCCGCGCGAAGATCGAGCGCTTCTCGGCCAATTCGACGATCCGCCCGCAATACATGACCCCGACCCGGTCGGCGACATGACGGACCACCGCCAGGTTGTGAGAGATGAACAGATAAGTCAGGCCCAGGTCGCGCTGCAGGTCCTTCATCAGATTCAAGACCTGCGCCTGGACCGACACGTCGAGGGCGGAGGTCGGCTCATCGCAGATCAGGAAGTCAGGATTGGTGGCCAGCGCGCGTGCGATCGAGATGCGCTGTCTTTGACCTCCTGAGAACTGGTGGGGAAACTTGTTTTGATCCGCCGCTGACAGGCCCACCTGTCCCAGCAGGGCATCGACCCGGTGCCGGCGCTGGGCCTCGTCGTGCACCGGACTGCCCGCCTGGGCCAGTTCCTTCGCATGCACGACAAGGGGCTCGGCGATGATGCGTCCGACGCGCCAACGGGGGTTCAGACTCGCGTAGGGATCCTGGAAGATCATCTGCACACGCCGCCTGAGGCTGCGCCCCTCGGGACGTTGCAGGGATTCGACGGGCTTGCCCTCGATCGAGATGGAACCCCCTGAGAGCCGGTAAAGCCCGACGAGCAGCCTTGCAACCGTGGACTTGCCGCTGCCGGACTCCCCCACAAGTCCGAGTGTCTCGCCTTGACGGATGATGAAGGACACACCATCGACTGCGCGCAAAATCTGTCGCGGCTTCCTCTCGAGCACACGGTTCAGCCACGGCAGGGAGACGTCGAAGTGGCGGCTGGCATTGCGCACATCCACTAGGATCTGCGCAGACGAGGATGACCCGACAGTCATGTCGAACCCTGGGGCTCAAGGCCGGCGAGCGTTAGCGCCGCCTGGTCGCTGGACGCATCGAGCAACCAGCACGCCGCCAAGGAGGTCGCACTTTGCATGAGTTCGGGGCGCCGGCGGTTACAGGGCGCAAAGGCCCGGCTGCAGCGCGGATGAAAGG
>CAJCID010000271.1 GCA_903970305.1 Rhodospirillales bacterium
GCGTCCGAGCCGTAGATCGATGAGGCACCGTCCTTCAACACGTCGATATGATCCACTGCATTGGCAGGAATCACGTTCAGATCGACGTAGGTGTCCTCGAGATTCTGGGCGAAGCCGTAGTTGGCGATGCGCTGGCCATTCAGAAGGACCAAGGTATTCTTCTGGCTCAGGCCGCGCAGGGCGACGCTGCCCGCGCCGGGCGAGAAGCTGTTCGAGAAGGTCTCGTTGTAGCTCGCGAAATTGGCCGACAGGGAACGCAGCACGTCGGCGACGGTCTCTTTGCCGCTGCGCTGGATGTCTTCAGCCGTGATGGTCTGGATATTTTCGGCCGTGACCGCGTCGGTGCGCTTGATGTTCGAACCCGTGATTTCGATTTTTTCGACCTGCTGGGGCGGGCTTGAGGAGGAGGGTGTGTCGGAGGTTTGGGCCTGGGCCGTCACAGTGATCGCCCCCGCTGTGATCAAGAGCCCACTGAAAATCGTTTGAACATTCCGACAACCCCTGGACTGTAGAGACATCATCCCTGATCCCCCGAGAAGGTATTGAAGAGTCGTAACCGAAAAGTCACAAGCCCAACGACATCTGTTGCGATAGGTCGCGAGACATTGCAGCTAAAGTGACTTTATTCCGGAATCAGCGCGTGCGAGAGCCGATTGTCCAAGACAGCCGGTCGTTGTAGTTTTTTTGTCACAGAGACCCGGTCAGCGCCGATTGGATCTTGCGCGCGGGCAGGCTTTGCGCCTTCACGCGCGCATCGCGCCCGGATCAGAGGCGGCGTTCGACGCGATGACACGCGGCGCGCGCTTAGGTCTCCACGCAGTCGACAAAGTAGTGTGTAACGCCGTCGACCGTCAGCTCGACGAGGCCATGGATATCGGTCTCGAATCCCGGGAAGCTCGCGTTGAACATGCGGGCGAATTTGAGATAGTCGACGATTGTGCGATTAAAGCGCTCTCCCGGGATCAACAGAGGTATACCCGGCGGATACGGTGTGAGCAGCACGGTCGTGATACGACCTTCGAGATGGTCGATCTCGACGCGGTCCATTTCACGGTGCGCCATCTTGGCATAGGCCTCGGAGGGCTTCATGGCGGGCTGCATGTCGGACAGGTACATCTCCGTGGTCACGCGCGCCACGTCATTGGCGCGGTACATATCGTGGATCTGCTGGCACAGGTCGCGCAGCCCCACTTTCTCATAGCGCGGCTGGGCTGCGCAAAAATCCGGCAGGATCCGCCAGATCGGCTGGTTCTTGTCGTAGTCGTCCTTGAACTGCTGCAACGCGGTCAAGAGCGTGTTCCAGCGCCCCTTGGTAATGCCGATCGTGAACATGATGAAAAACGAGTAGAGCCCTGTCTTCTCGACAATGACACCGTGCTCGGCGAGGTACTTGGTCACAATGGCCGCCGGGATACCGGTCTTGGCGAACTTGCCCGACACGTCCAGGCCCGGCGTGATGATGGTCGCCTTGATCGGGTCGAGCATGTTAAAGCCCGGGGCGAGATTGCCAAATCCGTGCCACTTCTCATTGGATTTTAAGACCCAGTCGTCCTGCGAGCCGATGCCATCCTCGGCAAGTTTGTCAGGTCCCCACACCTTGAACCACCAGTCGCGTCCGAACTCGCTATCGACCTTGCGCATGGCGCGGCGAAAATCCAGAGCTTCCAGGATGCTCTCCTCCACGAGGGCCGTGCCGCCCGGTGGCTCCATCATGGCCGCAGCCACGTCGCAGGAGGCAATGATTGCGTACTGGGGGCTCGTCGAGGTGTGCATCAGGTAAGCCTCGTTGAAAACATTCACGTCAAGCTTATGGGCCTCGGACTCGCGCACCAGGATCTGGGAGGCCTGCGAGAGGCCCGCCAGAAGTTTGTGGGTCGATTGCGTCGAAAAGATCATCGATTCGCGGGGGCGGGGCCGGTCCCGGCCGATCGCGTGCATGTTCCGATAGAAGTCGTGGAACGTCGCGTGAGGCAGCCAGGCCTCGTCGAAGTGCAGCGTGTCGATCTGGCCATCAAGGATGCCCTTTAGCACTTCAACGTTATAGATCACGCCATCATAGGTCGACTGGGTGAGCGAGAGGATGCGGGGCTTGGTCGATCCTCCGCGTTCCATGACCTCGCGCGCAAAGGGATTGGCCTCGATTTTCTTGCGGATGTTGGCCGGTTCGAATTCCTCGATGGGAATCGGACCGATGATGCCCAGGTGATTGCGCTTCGGTGTCATGAACACCGGAATGGCGCCAGTCATCGTGATCGCATGCAGGATCGACTTGTGACAGTTGCGATCGACGACGACGATGTCATCGCGCGCGACATTGGCGTGCCACACCATCTTGTTGGACGTCGAGGTGCCATTGGTGACGAAGTAACAGTGGTCGGCACTGAAGATCCGTGCCGCATTGCGCTCGGAGGCGGCCACAGGGCCGGTGTGGTCCAGGAGCTGCCCGAGCTCGTCGACCGCATTGCAGACATCGGCGCGCAGCATGTTCTCACCGAAGAACTGGTGGAACATCTGACCCACCGGACTCTTTAGGAACGCCACGCCGCCTGAATGTCCGGGGCAGTGCCAGGAGTAGGATCCGTCCTGGGCGTAGTGCACGAGCGCCCGGAAGAAGGGTGGAGCCAGGCCATCGAGGTAGGCCTTCGCCTCGCGGATGATGTGACGCGCGACAAATTCCGGGGTGTCCTCGAACATGTGGATGAAGCCATGCAATTCGCGCAGGACATCGTTGGGAATGTGGCGCGAGGTTCGCGTCTCCCCATAGATGAAAATCGGAATGTCGGCGTTTTTGAAACGGATCTCGCTGATGAAGGCCCGTAGTGACCGCAGCGCCACCTCCATCTCTCCTTGTGTTCCCCCACCGAACTCCTCGTCGTCGATCGAGAGAATGAACGCCGAGGCGCGCGATTGCTGCTGGGCGAACTGTGACAGATCGCCATAGCTCGTCACGCCGAGCACTTCCATCCCCTCGGTCTCGATCGCCTCGGCGAGCGCCCGAATGCCCAGACCCGACGTGTTCTCGGAGCGAAAATCCTCGTCGATGATGACGATCGGGAAGCGGAATTTCATCAGGTGTACTCACTTTCAGGAGGGCGGGACGGTCGAGCAGGAGGCCCTGGATCCGGTCCCAGGCCGCGCCGCAACCTTGAGAATCCTTCGAATCGGGCTTGCCTGAAACAGGGCAGGAGGTGTTCGGACAGAAATTGCGCGGATTCTAACCGCATTCTCCAGGTAACGGTGTACTTCCGAGCGAAGCTTTTCGCCCGGGGGGCCGTCAGGCGAGCCTAGGTCTTGGGCAGCGTCACGCCGCGCTGTCCTTGATACTTGCCGCCGCGGTCCTTATACGAGGTTTCACACACCTCGTCGCTCTCAAAGAACAGGACCTGGGCGACACCTTCGTTTGCATAGATCTTCGCAGGCAGGGGCGTCGTATTGGAAAATTCGAGCGTTACATAGCCCTCCCACTCGGGCTCGAATGGGGTGACATTCACGATGATCCCACAGCGCGCGTAGGTGCTCTTGCCCAAACAGACCGTCAAGACGCTGCGCGGGATCCGGAAATATTCGACGGTGCGGGCAAGCGCGAACGAGTTGGGCGGGATGATGCAGACATCACCGCGGAAATCCACGAACGACTTGGCATCGAAATTCTTCGGGTCGACAATGGTGCTGTTGATGTTCGTGAAGATCTTGAACTCGTCAGCGCAGCGGATGTCGTAGCCGTAGCTTGAGGTACCGTAGCTGACAATCTTCTCGCTGCCGTGGAAACGCACCTGATCGGGCTCGAACGGCTCGATCATGCGCTCCGTTTGCGCCATGCGGCGGATCCATTTGTCTGATTTGATGCTCATTGGAGCGCCGTGGGCGAGAGGCCAGAAACCACGAATTGTCGACAAGAACCCCGCAAAACACAAGCTGTATGCTCGGCTTGCGCTGGTCTTGCCACGTGCCCCCTGACTGCCATGGCGCGCGTCATCCCGCCGGCGACTTGCGGTGCTGCTAAACTGACATCCCCCTTCTTCTGTCCGAAGTACACCGCTATGTCCCGTACGCTGTTTGTGACCACTGCATTGCCCTACGCCAATGGGTCGTTTCACATTGGCCATATGATGGAGTACATCCAGGCCGATATCTGGGTACGCTTCATGCGCATGCAAGGGCACACGGTGCATTTTGTTGGTGCCGACGATGCCCACGGCGCGCCCATCATGCTGCGTGCCGAAAGCGAGGGGATCACGCCGGGTGAGCTCGTACGGCGCATCGCCGCAGAGCGCCCGCGCTATCTGCAGGGCTTTCACATCGAGTTCGACCACTGGCACTCGACGGATTCGCCCGAGAACACAGTCCTCTCGCAGGCCATCTACAAGTCTTTGCGCGCTGCCGGGCTGATCGAGGCCAAGACGATCGAGCAGTTCTTCGATCCGGTCAAGTCGATGTTCCTGCCTGACCGATACATCAAAGGGGAGTGTCCAAACTGTCACGCGCGCGACCAGAACGGCGACAGCTGCGAGGTCTGCGGCACGGTCTATGCCCCGACTGAACTGATCAACCCCTATTCGGCGTTGAGCGGGGCTGTACCTCTACTGAAGGAGTCGGAGCACTACTTCTTCAAACTCTCCGATCGACGCTGCGTCGAGTTTCTGAAGGAATGGACCGAGGGGGTCTCGGCGCAAAGCGGCCTGCCCCATCTGCAGCCCGAGGCGCGCAACAAGGCCAGCGAATGGCTGCTTGCCGACGGCACGGAGGGGGTCGCGCTGGGGGACTGGGATATCTCGCGGGATGCGCCCTACTTCGGCATTCCGATTCCCGATGCGCCGGGCAAGTACTTCTATGTGTGGCTCGACGCTCCGGTGGGTTACCTCGCCGCCTTGAAGAGCTACTTCGACAGCGGCCGCGCGCGCGAACGCTCGGGGACCGAGCAAAGTTTCGATGAATTCATGAGCGATCCCAAGACCGAACAGATCCATTTCATCGGCAAGGACATCATTTACTTTCACACCCTGTTCTGGCCGGCGATGCTGAAATTCTCCGGCCGCAAGACACCTGACCAGATCAACGTCCATGGATTCATCACCGTCTCGGGCGACAAGATGAGCAAGTCGCGCGGCACGGGAATATCACCATTGCGTTACCTGGAACTGGGCATGAATCCAGAGTGGTTCCGCTACTACATCGCCGCCAAGCTCAATTCTCGCATCGAGGATATCGATTTCAATCCCGAGGATTTTGTGGCACGGGTCAATAGCGATTTGGTGGGCAAGTACGTCAATATCGCGAGCCGCGCAGCGACGTTCTTGACGCGGCATTTTGAAGGGGCGGTGTTGCCCGTGGATGAGAGTCCAGATTGGCAGGGTCTGGGAGCAGCTTCGGTCGCCTCCGAGGTCCGCCTTGCGCTCGAAGGCCGGGACACGGCACGTGCGGTGCGGCTGGCCATGAGCTTCGCGGACCTCACGAACCAGTACTTCGATGCGAACAAGCCATGGGAGTTGGCGCGCGATGCGACGGCGCGCGCCCGCTTGCACGAAGTCTGCTCGGTCTGCATGAACTCGTTTCAGATGCTGACCCTCTGGCTCAAGCCGATCTTGCCGGCATTGGCC
>CAJCID010000272.1 GCA_903970305.1 Rhodospirillales bacterium
ATATGATGCAGGATGCCATGAGCGCGCACCTCCCCTCGTGCTTCATGGATGCGCTGCATAGCCGGTTTTCGCAGGCTAACAAGACCTTGGGGACGCTTGCGCGCGGAGGGGCGCACGCCAGCTGGTCCGATCGCGTACGCATCGTTCCCGCTCATGTGGTGCTGCGCGCTCCGCGCATAGCGCCAAAGATCATTCAATCCTTGCAACGAGCCCTGCTCAACGATATCCCGGTCGATGTGTCGTACCAGTCACTTCAGGAGTCCACCCCCAAACCACGGCGGCTGTATCCGCGAGGCCTACTGTTACGCGGTTCCTCGCTGTACCTGATCGCCCATCAAAGGGGCGCGGGCGAGACCGCCTTGCACTTCGCCGTACAGCGGTTCTCCGCCGTCCGGTTGCGGGAATTGGAGCCCTGGCCTGCGGCGCCGTTTTCCCTCGAAGCGTTCATGAAAGATGGCAGAGACCAGTTCGGGGAGGGGACGCTCGTAGGGCTCGAGGCGACGATCAGTAAGCCACTTTACAAAATCTTGCGCGACTCCCCCTTGAGCGATGACATGAGGGTGGCTGACATCGGGGGAGTGCTCACCTTGAGCGCCACGGTGCGCGATACGTGGGCGCTGCACACCTGGATTCTGGGGCACGCAGAGCACATCAGCGTCTTGCAGCCCGTGCCCTTGCGCAGGGCGCTGGCCAAGCGGATTCGAGCGGCCGCCTCCCAATACGTTTGATAGGCGCGACGCATCCTGTCGTGATGGAAGCCTATGATCTCAAAGGCAAACGAGGCAATCATCGCCCAGGAGTGCATCGTGAGAGAGAGCTCAATTCCAGTATTTAATTCTGAAAAGCCGTTGGCTAAGGTCGTCGCCCTGCACGTCAATACCGTGCGCGAATGCGCCAGCGTCTTCGCAACCACGAGGGTCTTCGCGAGTACGGGTTCGAAGGGAGCAGGCGAGGGAGAAGTCACGTGATCGCAGACGAGCTTGACCTCTCATCGCCCGTCGCTGACGAGTCCGAAGCGGCGCCGCCGGCCGAACCGGAAGAGTTTGAAAGCCTAATGCCGCATGAGGCGATCGCGCTCGATGGTGTGCTCTGTTGCGGTCAGCCATTACCGCGACCCCGAAGTGACATCTCTGGAATAGCGCTGCGGCCGCTCATCACTCTGGCTCGCCAGGTTATGGACTGGACGGATCCGTCTGGCGAGGAGGGGAAGTATTTGGGCGATTACCGGTTTTTGGTGCTCGACACCATGACAGCGTCCGGCATAGGGGCCTTCGTAAAAATCTGGTCGGAGCCGTTCGACGAATTGGTCGTCGAGGTGGGACCGGGCGATCGCGACGATGCCGCGCGGCAATCGTTCGCAAACCGGGTCCAAAAATCACTATACGATCGCGGATTCGAAATCGGCGGAAACGGCAATAACTTCAGAAAATCACTCCCGAGTTTATCCAAGCAGGATTCGCCGCGCGTGGCCCGCGAGCTGCTGGCGATTCTCATGGATGTAATCGGTTACGACG
Organism: Rhodospirillales bacterium; assembly: GCA_903970305.1. GTDB lineage: Bacteria > Pseudomonadota > Gammaproteobacteria > Burkholderiales > Burkholderiaceae_D > BOG-994. The sequence continues at coordinate 1,515 of CAJCID010000272.1, forward strand.
GCCGAACCGATCTCGCCTACAAATTCGAGCAGGCATCGAACTTGCGGGCCGGCCACACCGTAACCGGATTGAGTTGTTCCGCGCTGCAAATGTTGTGCAACCGATGGGGTCTCCGATCGCGTATCGGCGCCGAGGAGGACAACCTGCTGGAGGCGCACGACTTGCATCAGGATTTTCAATTGAATCTCTTTTGTCCGCATCCTCAGCGGAAAGGAGACTTCTGGGAAATTCATTGCGTCGTCTTCCTGGACCTGACCCAAGAAAAAGCCCACGCTCTGGTCAGTGAAGTCAACGGCAAGCCCTATTTGATGAAGGCGTTTGCGACCTCGGACCTCACGGATCTGACGCAAAGGGTTCGGTTGTCGTTCGGGATCAACCTGGCGGGCGGCGTGACATTGGATCATGTTCGCTGCGAGATCGTGGAGTTCTTGGAGGTCGTGCGCCGACTGCGGCGGAAGATAGGAGTAACCTGACTCACCTCGGGTCGTGGCAGTTAGAAATTTCCTCAAAGGGCTTCGGCCCAGGATGGCGAATGAACGTTGACATCATCGGCGACATACACGGGCAGCACGATAAGCTGGTCGAACTCCTCGCGCACATGGATTATCGTGAAATCGGAGGTGTCTGGCGCCACCCGAATCGTCAGGCGATCTTCGTCGGCGACTTGATCGATCGCGGACCGAAGCAGGTGGCGACCGTGCAGCTGGTGAGAGGGATGGTTGAGGCGGGCAGTGCGCGTTGCATCCTGGGTAATCACGAATTTAACGCGATCGCCTGGTTCACACCCGATCCGGACAATCCGGGGGAATTCTTGCGACCGCACGGGAAACCGGGAAACCTGGGTCAGCACGAGGCGTTTCTCCGCGAGGTCGAAGGAACGCCGCAGCACTCGGAGATCCTTGCCTGGTTCAAGACATTGCCGTTGTGGCTGGACCTCTCGGGGTTGCGGATCGTGCACGCCTGCTGGCATCAGCCGTCGATGGATGTTCTGATTCCGCTCCTGGGTCCGAACCATACGCTCACCGACGAGGTGATTCGGTCCGGCAGTCGACGAGGGGATCCGGTCTTCGAGGCGCTGGAAGTTGTATGCAAGGGCCCGGAAGTTACGCTGCCCGATGGGATGTCCTTCGAGGACAAGGAGGGCAAGGTTCGCCATGAAGTACGCATCGCCTGGTGGAAGGAAGACTGCTCG
>CAJCID010000273.1 GCA_903970305.1 Rhodospirillales bacterium
GGTCGGCGGATTCGTGGGCGCGCTGGTCGGCATGGGAATCCCGGAGTACGAGGCCAAGCGCTACGAAGGTCGTGTTAAAGACGGCGGAACGTTGTTGTCAGTCCACTGCGACACCTCGGAGGAGATCAAGCGCGCCAAGCAGATGCTGCAGTCGACGGGTGCCGAGGATATTTCTTCGACCAGCGAAAGCAGTTCGGATGTGAAGGCGGAGGCTCGCCGAGCGGTGTGATATCGCAAGGCGGTTCAATCCCCGCATGGCCGGGCGCGCGTTGCGCCCGGCACCTCTTCGGAAAGGAGTCTTATGATGAAAATGATTGTCGCTAATTCGCTGCTGCTGGTGGCTCTAGGGTCAGCTCAGGCAATGGCTCAGGACAAAATGACGGCGCCGGATAACACGGGAGCCAATGCGATGTCTGCGAATTCCTCCATGAGTTCCAGCGTGGCGGATGGGCAATCCAACCTGTCCTCGGATCTCAAGATCACGCAGCGGATTCGCAAGAGCGTCATGGCGGACAAAAGTCTGTCGACCTATGCGCACAACGTGAAAATCGTTTCGGTGAACGGGGCTGTCACCTTGAACGGCGTCGTGAAGAGCGCGCATGAAAAGAGCGTGATTCAGGCGAAGGCTCGGGCGGTGGCCGGCAAGGCCAACGTGACGAACGATTTGACCATCGCGCCCAATAGCTGATATCCCTGCACTTTTGCATGAAGCTATCGGTATTTCGGCGCGGATTGATCGGACTTGCCGGTTGCTCCCCGGATGCGATCAGACGTTCAGCTTGAGTCGCTGAAACAGCGCGGGGTTCTGTGCCAGTAACATTTTGCGCAGTGCTATTTCTGCGTCGCTGTCCTTGGCGCGTCGGGCTCCGATCCATCGATGCACACAGCGATAGTCCTGCTCGGCGCGCGTGGTTCCCATCGGAAGATCGACGCCGAGCTGGAGGTTAAGGCCGGGCTCGCGTAGCAGCAGCCAGGCGGGAAAGTCCGCGGGGCTGAAGGGGGGATCTTCCTCGCTATCGAGGAAGCGCTGCCACTGGGCTTTGATGCCGGTGTCCGGCTGTCGAGGGTTGTTCAGAGCCTCTGCTGCCTGGTCGGGGGCTTGCCAGCAGAGATGGAACCACGCGGTCAGCGCGTCGGCGCGGCGTTGTAGATAGAAGCTACTGGTTGCCAGGCGCAGGCATAGGGGCACATGCGACCACCATTCCGGTACCTCGCGCACGGCCCCGGCGGCGCGAGACCAATCCATGGCTTGAATGAATGCGAAGCTCTTGTGCAGATTGGGTTCGCCCGCGCGATAGGGATGACTCGTCAGGCTGTCCGCGAGTTGATGCCACAGAGGCGTCAGCAGATCGCGAGCTTCCCAACCCAACAGGCGTCTGGCGATTGGGCTGATGTCCATGAGGAAGTCCAGTTCCTGGCGCGGCTCGGCGACGGGGCGATCGAGATGCCCCACGGCCTCGAGCAGGCGATCGAAGGCGGCCAGGTCGGCGTGATTAGGAGCCTCGGCATAGAGCCGGTCGAGTTGACGCTGGGTCTCGGTGAAGTTGCGGGCGGTCAGCGAGCGCGCAATGCCGTTGGTGAGGGCAACCACGGGATTGTGGAAGAACAGGTCCATTTGCGGTGCGCTTTGCGCGGGAATGTAACGGCCGGCGATGAGTTTGTTGAGCGTGGCGTCGGAACTGACGCGCAAGGGGTGGTCCGTGGGGCCGAGAGCGGCGGCGTTATCGGGAACCATACCGTCGCCGGGGGTGGATGCCCAGGCGTAGAAAACCTGAGGCTGTTCGACCAGCCCGATGGAGCGGGCGTAGCCGACGGCGGCTTCGAGTTGGGCGCGAATCTTGTCCGTGCTGCCCATGAGCACATCGTCGAGCGTGTCGACTTGCCGTCGGCGCCAGTCTTCGTAGTCGCTGTGAATGAGACGCCCAGAGTCGATGAGGAACTCCAGAGGGGAGAAGGCGCCCTGCTCCAGGATTTGGGTGTCCACTTGTGCTTGTAGTGCGATATCGATGGGCATGGTGCGAATGGGTTGGGGCTGGGGTTAGGCTATCGCTATGGCTAGGCGATGGCTATGGCGCGAACAGCGATTCCAGGTCTTGGGAGCTCAAGGTACCGGGCGAGGCATTCTTGTCGGTGTAGAGTTGCGTCACCAGTGCGTGCTTGTCGGCTTGGAGTTGCATGATTTTCTCTTCGACGGTGCCTTGGGCGATGAGTTTGTAGACGAACACGGTCTTGGTCTGGCCGATGCGATGAGCACGGTCGGTGGCCTGGGCTTCGACGGCGGGGTTCCACCAGGGGTCGTAGTGGATAATGATATCTGCGGCCGTGAGATTCAAACCGGTGCCTCCGGCTTTGAGGCTGATGAGAAATAGCGGAGCCTCACCCCTTTGGAATCGATCCACCAGTTCGCTGCGATTCTGGCTCTCGCCGGTGAGTAGGCAGTAGGGGATGGCGAGTTCTTGAACCGCGACCTCGATGAGACCGAGCATGGAGGTGAACTGGGAGAACAGCAGGATGCGCCGCCCTGCGGCGATGAACTCGGGCAGTGTGGTGCGCAGCCAGTCGAGCTTGGCGGAGGGGACGTCGGGGAGCTGTGCTTCGGCGGGCGCCGGTGCGTCTGGCTGGGCTAGTTTGACCAGTCGGGGATCGCAGCAGGCTTGGCG
>CAJCID010000274.1 GCA_903970305.1 Rhodospirillales bacterium
GCCGCTTGTCGTCGCTGACCTGGAATGAAACGGGAAGCCACAGGATCTTTTCTGAATAATGCTGCGCAACTGCCTCAGGGATGACCACCCGGTCGGCAATAATGTAGTCAATCCATTCTGCGCCACTGGTTCCCGGAAAGCCGAGGTAGCTGATCTGAACCGGAGCGGGGCGCAAGGCGAACAGGCCCGGACGTCCATTGCGCGTCGCGCCAGTCAGATCGACGGCAATGTCGATTTCGAGGGCCCGGAGCTGATCCGCTGCGTTTCGATCACTAAGCTCGCCGACCCGGATATATCTATCAAAGGCGTGCTCGATGCGCTGCTGCATCGGATCGATGACTGAGGGTCCGATCTCGACTCCGATCACTTCGAAGTGGTCGCGGCGATGCGCCTCGAATAGGCCCGCGGTCAGGTAGGATACTGCGTGCTCTTTGAAATCCGCGGAGACATAGGCCAAGCGGATTCGTTCATGCCGATAGGGATTGCCGGCCCACGGCGCGGCCGGGGCAACCTTCACCATGCTTCGGAGATGGGCTCGGTTACATGCCAGCTGATCAGCGGCAGAGTCGGACAGCGCGAGGAAGAAGACCGGTGTCGAGACTGGCTGGCCGCTGCGCACGGCCTCGAGTATGGTCTGTCGGTCCGCCGCGTAATTGTGCCAGTCGTTGAACTGCCAGCGGCACTGCGCCTGCGCGCATCGGGCAAGGGTCATCCCAGAATTGATGCTGAGGGCTTGCCCAAAGCCGTCAATTGCTTCCTCGAACCGACCTGTCTGGAGATAGATCGTGGCCCGATTGTAATGCGCCTCGAGGTAGCGAGGATCACGCGCGAGGGCTGCTTCGAAACTGGCCAATGCCTCATCGAGTCGTGATAGGTTAGTCAACGCCCTCCCGCGATCGTTGTACGCTACGGCATTGTCCGGATCGATCTTGAGGATGATCTCGGCACACTCAAGGGCGCCCAGTGAATCGCCCTGTGCGAACAGCAGGACGCAGTAATTCCCAAGCGCCATGAGCGAGCGGGGCTGCAGCGCCAACGCGCGCTCGAGCCAAGCCCGTGCCCGCGTCAAGTCCCCTGTCTGGGTGGCGATCACGCCGCGCATGTGCAGCGCATCGAACTGATCCGGATCGCTCAGCAGAACCTGCTCGTAAAGCGGCGCAGCCTCTGCCAACCTGTTTTGTTGATGCAAACTGAAGGCCAGTGCAAGAGTTCTGAGGGCCTGCTCCGTTGCACCGCCCGCCGTCGTGTCCTGCACTCGTCCTCCCTCGGCCAGCATGCGCCACTCTGAGGCGCCGCCAGCGGGCTCTGCGACCCGGACCATCGGGCGCCAACCGGTAGCCGTCTTCCAAGGGCGCGCGCCGTTTGGCGGCCAGACCGAGCAACTGGGCGCGCCAGAGCGCTGGCGCGACCTGAATTTTACCGCAATGGCGGTGCGCCTGCAGCCTCGTCGCGGGGCAAGCTGCTCCTTTAGGATCCTCTTCTCCGAGGTTCGAGAATGACAAACGGAAAGCCGTTTGCGGGCCAGTGGAACATGCCGGCCGCCAAGGGCCGCCGCCGCGAGCTTACTGACACGCAGCACCACCAAGAACACGGGCGACCGAGGTAGATCAGTTGCCGTCGGCGGAGTGAAGGATGACTACACCGATCTCGTCTGGCACGAGGGCTAACGACATCGAGCAATCGACGCCTGCAACGCCCTTGCGGCGCACCGAGGGCTCAGAGCGCGGCTCTAGTGCCTACTCAAAACTCGGGCGCGTCGTGGCTGGCTACATTCGTTCGCGTAGGGCCAGAATTAGCGACTTCTCAACCGCTATTGCTTGGGAATCACTCATGGTCCCTGGCGGAACGAAGGCGTTCAACACCATATCACCGAATAATGCGATCGTCCCAAGACTTTTGTCATAGACCGCCTTGTCACCAAGACCGGGCACAACGGTCGCATTTGGGTACCTGCTACTGGTGCGCGACCAGGCCGCTACGCCGCCTGGTCGGATGAAACTGATTGATGCGAGGCCGCCGCTCCCATAGGCACAACCGTAACTGTGGGCCTCCTCCGATACGTCAGCCCGCACCCCGACAAGATTCAGATGAGTCAGCTCATTGACCTTGGAGATCGGCACAGCCGCGCACACGTCCTGACTTGCCGCAGATGCGCTGCCAGCCCCGAAATTCACGAGCAATAGGAAAGCAAACAGGCTTGATCTGAGGTATCGCACAGATGGTTCCATGATGTGAGGTTCACCCGAAGTCTTCAAGCGCCATGCACAAGAACGTATCAGAGAGGCCCCAAGGCCTGATCGTGTCAGGCCGCTCGCTCGCTGTTCGATCGAGCCGCTTCCTGCTCCTGTAATACGCGCCACATGATCTTGCCGGTTCCCGACTTCGGCAAGACGTCCAGAAATTCGACCTGCCTGGGGACCTTGTAGGCAGCCATGTTCTCCCGCGCCCACTCGATGATCGCCTCGGCAGCGACCTGGGTCTTGAACTCGGGCCGCAGGACGATCAGGGCCTTGACCGTCTCGCCCCGATAGCTGTCACGAGTGGCGATCACGCACGCTTCCTGGATGGCCGGATGGCGATAGAGCATGGACTCGACCTCGGCGGGCCATACCTTGAAACCCGAGGCATTGATCATCCGCTTTAGACGGTCGACGAGGAAGAAATAACCGTCCTCGTCGATGCGGGCGAGATCGCCCGTGCGGAACCAGCGTTTGCCCTGAAACTCGATAAATGCCGCGGACGTCTTTTCGGGATCGTTCCAGTAACCCTGGAAGACCTGTGGGCCGCGGGTGATGACCTCGCCGGTCTCGCCCTGAGACACTTCTTCGAGGGTGTCCGGATTGATCACCTTGCTCTCCGTGCCGAAGATCGGAATCCCCAGACACTGCTTCTTGGGCCGATCGGGCGGATTGCTGTGCGAGGGCGCGATCGTCTCGGACAATCCGTAGCCCTCCACGTAGTCGATACCCCACATGTCGCGCATCTTTTGTGCGACGGCCTCAGGCATCGCAGCTCCGCCGCCAGAGACGCGCTGCATGCTCGAGAGGTCATATCGATCCAGATCAGGAAGCGCCAACAGATCGACGACCATCGTCGGTACATTGGTCCAAGCAGTCACCCGGTAACGCTCGATCATGGCCGCCGCTACCGCGCGATCCCAGCGGGGCAAAAGTACCACGGAGGCACCCAGGTAGAGGACCATGTTCATGCACGCCTGCATCCCTGTCACGTGAAACAGGGGTACGACCCCGAGCATCACACTATTGGCCAGACCCTGGCCCCAGACCGCCTGGGCGATCGCCGTGTGCATCACCGAGCGGTGTGTGTGGATGCAACCCTTGGGCTTGCCGGTAGTACCCGAGGTATAGGGCATGACGCACCAATCATCGGGTCCCGCCAGGAGGGGACCAGGAGTGCGTCCTTCATCTAACGCCTCACTCCACGGAATGGCCTCGGGCGAGGTGGGTTGCACAACCGGGGCCCGCACGAAATCAGGCACGGTCAGCTCGGTCGACGCCGGTAGGTACTCCGAATAGGCGGTCACTAAGGCATGGCGCAGCGACGGCACCCCACCATTGGCTGCAAGCAGGGGTTCGATCTGCGCAAAGATGTCCTGCGCGCAGAGTACAGCCTTGGCCGCGCTGTCCTCGGCGTAGTGACGCAGCTCCTCAGTCTTGAGCATCGGATTGACCGGCACCACGAAACCGTTAGCGCGCAGGATCGCGTAATAGCCGATGATGAATTGCGGACTGTTCTGCATGAACAACAGGACCCGGTCGCCGCGACCGATGCCGCAGTGAGCTTCGAGCCAACCAGCGAGGGCGTCGACTTGCTGACGCAGCGTCCGATAATCCAGGATCGCATCATAGAAGATCGTCGCTGTCTTGCTCGGGTATCGCGTGGCGGCGACCTCCAGATTGTAGTAGAGGCTCGTTTGCGGAAGCACCAGGTCGAACGGGAGGTTCTTGGGCCAAAAGCGGTAATGCAGGGGTGCTGTCATAGTCTCCTCATGTACATTCTTGTGTGCCACACGGTTGTTACTTTACCTCTTTAGCCGACAGCGCTGCAGCGCTTTTTGACGCAAAGCCAGAGCGTGCCGCCAATTCCGCGGATGGGATGCTGTGCCGTGAACGACCGAGGCGCCAGGAGATGAGGGCAATGGTGACAAAGCCGAGTTGTCCAAGCGCCAGCCAGACCACCGACGGGGCGAGCAGCGGTGAGACCAGCCCGGCCACGACCGCGGCGAGCATCGTCTGGGTGAATGATTGGCAGGACGCGACCACGCCACGCACATCCGGATAAAGGTCCAAGACGAGCAAGGTTATGCCCGGCGCGGTCATCCCCATTCCGATGCAGTAGAAGAACAGCGGCGCAACCGACCAGGGAATCGCCGGTGCGTGCAGCAGATGGTAGGTAAGATTGGCGCCCGCGGCACCGAAGAGCAGCACAAAACCGAATCGGACTTGGGCGCCGATTCGAATGCGCCCTGCGAGCCGGTTCGTCGCCAACGCCCCCACAAAGATTCCTGCGACCGAAGGCAGGAATTGCCATGCAAACTGCCGAGAGCTCAAGTGCAGGTGCTCGATTAGAAAGGTCGGTGCGGCGGCGACGTACAAGAACAGGCCCGCAAAGTTGAACGCGATGGTGCCCGAATAGAAGTGGAACCGAAGCGTACCCAGGACCTTTCGATAGCTCGATGCCAAAGCCTTGGCCTTGAGCGGGGTGCGTGCGGCCGCTGGCAGCGTTTCCGGTAACAGGTTCCAGCAGATCCATAACAGGATCGCGCTGTAGGCGAAAAGGAACAGAAAGATCGAACGCCAATCGAGCGCGGTGACGATCCAGCCTCCGAGAACCGGGGCAATTGCGGGCCCGATCGCAAAGATCATGGTGACCAGGGACAGCAGGCGTTCCGCTCTTGGTCCGGAATAGGCATCGCGGATCATCGCGCGTCCAACGACTACCCCTGCGCCTGCCGAGGCCCCCTGTAGCACGCGAAATGCGACCAGGTATTCGATCGTGTGCGCGGCCGCACAACCCAGCGAGGCGACCGCGAAGATCGCCAGGAAGATGAGGATGACGTTACGTCGGCCGAGCGCGTCCGACAACGCCCCGTGCCAGAGGATCATGACGGCGAAACTCAACATGTAGACCGTGAGCGACTGCTGGACCGCGATCACCGTGGCGCCGAGCGAGCGCTGCATTTCGGGAAAGGCGGGCAGATAGGTATCGACGGAAAAAGGGCCGATCATCGCCAACGCCGCAAGCAGCGCAGCAAGTCGCGCCGGCGCCATGAGGGCCGGCTGGCTCGGCGCAGCGGGCGCGATCTTCCGATCGGGTGATTCGCTTGGTGGGACTTGGGAATTCATCATGAACCGCGCGGTCTGCTCGAGGGCAGGGGTGCGCATTGCTCGGGCGTGGAGTGATTCTTCGCCGCACACAGGGTACACTGCCCGACCCTTCTTCCATAGGGCAGCGGCATGGATTTTGCTCTTAGATGTTTCCCCATTTTGGGGGTATAACTATCCCCAAGTTGGGGCGATTGGTCGGCATTTTGAGCAAAGAGGCCCTATCCGAGGGCTATTTTCGGGTCTGTTGGGGTGCAGCCGAACGAACTACTGCGCCCCAAAAGCGTGAAAGCAGATTGCGATAAGATGACGGATTTGCTCAAATAGCGCCCCCGGGGTCGAGACTTTCGGATCCGGTGGCAAGACCCCAAAAGGGGTGAATCGGGGCTCGGCGGCTGGATTGCCGTCGGGCCGCCGAGGTAATCGAGGAGGAACCCGCATGGATTTTGCGCAGCAGCAAAGGAATCCCCTGAAACACATGGTGGGAATAGCCTTTGTCGTCTTGTTCCATATCTTGCTGATTTACGCCCTGATCAATGGGCTTGCGCACAAACTCGTGGCGGTCATCCAAAAGCCGGTGGAGACGAAGATTATCGAAGAGGTCAAGCCGCCCCCTCCCCCAGAGATCAAATTACCGCCGCCGCCGAAGCTGGCAGCGCCCCCACCACCGTTCATCCCGCCTCCTGAGGTGCAGATCGCAACACCGCCGCCGGTGAACACGATCACGGCCCGCACCGAAACACCCCCGGCGCCGCAACAGTTCAGCACCGCACCGCCCGTGGCGGCAGCGCCGGCTGCACCCACCAAGAGCATCACGGTCGTCTGTCCGAACACACGGGAAGTCGCTTCTCAGATCGAGTTCCCGCCACGTGCTGTTCGAGCCGGCCTGCAAAGCGGCGATGTCACGATCTCGTTCACGGTCGGCGCATCCGGCCAGACGTCGAATTTTTCTGTCGTCAACAGCTCGAACAAGCTGTTCACGGATGCCGCGATGGAGGCCGCAAAGAAGTTGCGCTGTGGCGGCCAGGGCCAGGAGATCTCGGTCCAGTTGCCCGTGCATTTTGATCTGAAGGATTAACGGAAACGCTCCCTTCCCAAGAAGGAGCGGGTACTTCTATTGGTGGCGAACCGACATGCCATCTTCACCTCGTCTTTAATCGGAGGAAATATGTTTCGAACCCCTAAGCTGGGCGCCCTGTTCGTCGCAGGACTGATCGCTCTAGCCCCTGCAACGCTTCTGGTCGCCCCACAGCTTGCCTGCGCCCAAACGCCGGCCGCCCCCGCTGCGGATGCAGCGGCCCCGGCCGCGGCGCCCAGCGGGGATCAGGGTGCGGCGCCCACCGCAATGGCGTTGGAGGAGAAGAAGGAAGTGGTCAACAACCCCTACGGCCTGGATTCCCTGATCCGCGAAGGGGACTGGGTCGCGCGCACGACGCTCGTCATCCTGCTCATCATGTCAATGGGTAGCTGGTACATCATGGTGACGAAGTTCTTCGAGCAGCTGAAGATCAATCAGCAAGCGCGCGATGCGAACAAGTCTTTCTGGAACGCACCGAGCGTGCAGCAAGGCGCCCAGACGCTCAAAGAGGCCAGTCCTTTCCGGTTCATTGCCGACAGTGCTTTGCAAGCCTCGGAGAAGCACGATGGCCTACGTGGACAGGTCGAGTTGAATGAATGGGTCACGATGTCGATTGCGCGTGCCCAGGAGAACGTCCAGAACCGCCTCCAGGATGGCCTGGCCTTCCTCGCCACAGTAGGCTCGACCGCTCCGTTCGTGGGTCTGTTCGGTACGGTCTGGGGGATCTACCACGCACTTACCGCCATCGGCATTGCTGGTCAGGCTTCCATTGACAAGGTAGCCGGCCCGGTGGGCGAGGCCCTCATCATGACGGCCATCGGCTTGGCCGTAGCCGTCCCGGCCGTGCTGGGATACAACTGGCTCGTGCGGCGTAACAAGAGCGCGATGGAACAAGTTCGTGCGTTCGGCTCCGACCTTCACTCAGTCCTTCTGGGTGCCGGCTCCGGTCGTAAGGCGGCCTGACCATGGCGATGAACGTGGGGCCCAGCGATGGGGAAGAAGACGCACTGAACTCCACCATCAACACCACGCCCTTGGTCGACGTGATGTTGGTGTTGCTCATCATCTTCTTGATTACGATTCCGGTTGTCACGCACACCGTCCCTCTCGTTCTGCCGAAGGAAACAAATCAGGCGCGCCAAACCAAGCCCGAGAACATCAATATATCGATCAATCGGGAAGGCGATATCTTTTGGAACCAGCAACAGGTCCCGGACCTAGAGTCGCTGGTCGCCAAGCTCAAGGTCGAATCGGTCAAAACTCCCCAGCCCGAGGTGCAGATTCGGGGCGACGAGAATGCGCGCTACGAATTCGTCGGCAAGGTTATCTTCGCTTGTGAGCGCGCCGGTATCGTCAAGGTCGGCTTCATCATCGAACCTCCCGCGAAAGGATAAATCATGGGAATGAACGTGGGATCTAGCGGGGGCAGCGGCGAACCAGAGGTCATGGTTGACATCAACACGACACCCCTGATCGACGTCATGCTGGTGCTTCTGATCATGTTGATCATCACCATTCCGATCCAGTTGCACTCGGTCAACCTGAATTTGCCTGTGGGCAACCCTCCCCCTCCGCCGACGCCACCCGAAGTGGTCCAGATTGACGTCGATTTCGACGGTACCATCCTCTGGAACGGCCAGGTCGTGCCCACGCATGAGGATCTCGAAGCGCGCCTTAAGGCTGCTGCCGACCAGCCGATCCAACCGGAGGTGCACCTTCACCCGAACAAGCTCGTCGCCTATAAATACGTTGCGAGCGTGATGGCCTCGGCCCAACGGCTGGGTGTGAGTAAGCTGGGCATCATTGGTAACGAGCAGTTCGTCAAATGACCGGTGCTTCTGCCGGTTGGGTTGTACAGGAGTAACGATTCATGAACGCGTCTAGGTCCTTTGTTCGCACCGCGCTTTGGGCAGTGCTCA
>CAJCID010000275.1 GCA_903970305.1 Rhodospirillales bacterium
GAGCGCCTTGAACAGATGTTCCTGGCCCAAACTGACCTGGCCGGAGAATCGCTCACGCAGACCTGGCGCCTCGTCTCCGAGGCCGTGCAGACTCTACGCGATATCGATGCCGCCGCGATTGCCCAAAAGACCGCCAGAGCAGAGATCCCGATGGCCATCCGCAGAGCCCGCCTCGACGCCTTGGCCCGGCTGCTCGGCTAAAGCGTGCTACTCCGATCGGACCGGACGAAGCCAAGTAATGGTTCGGCGAGCCCTCGCCCGAGTGCGATGACTTTGAACAACTCGCCCATCTCGGCTTCCGACAGGAGTCTTTGGAGAGCATTCGTCTGGGGCAACCATTTCAAGACATCGTTCGGTTGCGACTCGATCAGTTCCATGATGCCGCAATTGATCAGAAACCGCGCCTGACTGGTATAGCCCAGGACCTCGGCACCAAGATCTTCGGCGATCCCGGCCAGGGCGCTGAAGTCCACGTGCGTGGTCAGATCCTGCAAGCCGGGCCACGCGAAGGCGTCGGTATGAGCCCGATGACGATAATGCGCCATCAGGGTGCCTTCCCGCCGCTGAGGGTGATAGTACTCGGCGGCTGGAAACCCATAGTCGACGAAAAGGAGGGCGCCCTTCTTCAGCCTGGCAAGAAGGGTGGCGACGAATCCTTCTGCGATCGGATGTAACTCGGTGGTGTAGCCGGCCTCGAGTTCTTGAGAATGCGGGATGCGCTTGGCGATCAGTTGGACCAGATCGCTCGGAGCCGGTCGGTCTGAGAAGGCAAACATACCCTCGGCATCCACGCTCACTCCGCGCCGAACCCATCCCGAGCCGGTCTTAGCGACGATTTCGACGGGCATCGCATCGAGCACCTCGTTACCGATCACCGCTCCCGCAAATTGCTCGGGCAGGCGCTCGAGCCACTCGATGCGCCCGGCCAGCTCCGGGGCGCTCTGCTCGAAAAGCTGGCGCTGGCGCGCGCGCAACTCGCCGGAGACCTCCACGATCCGATAGTGCTCGGGCAAGGACTCCCGGCGCGCCAGTTCTCCCAGGATCTGCAGGGCAAGGCGACCGCTTCCTGCGCCCACCTCCAAGATCTCGAAGGCCGAGTCCTGCATAATTTGTTGCAACTGGTTCGCGAGCGCCCGACCGTAGAGCGCAGAGATCTCGGGAGCGGTGATGAAATCCCCTTCTGGTCCAAGCTTCACCGCGCCCCCGGTGTAGTACCCCAGTTGGGGCTCGTACAAGGCGCACTCCATGAAGTCTGAGAACGGGATCCACCCGTCTGCCGCGGTGATCTCCTGAATCAGGGTGTTGCGCAGGGCCTGGCTGGCTGCTCGAGCCAGGGGATCGGGTTCCGGAAGGGCCGCGTTCATGCGCTATTGTAGGGGCAGCTCTGGGTATGGCTTAAACTGCGGGTTTAGCTCCTCGAGAGATCCTTAACATGTCCGAGAAGGTTCGACCCGTCGCCTTGGTGACTGGGGGTGCGAAGCGCCTGGGTCGTAGCATCGCCTTGAGCCTTGCCCGAGACGGGTGGGATGTCGCTCTTCACTATGGGCGCTCGGCCGCCGCCGCCGAGCAGACTCTCGAGGAGCTGCGCGCGCTGGGCGCACAGGCCATCGGCCTGCGTGCCGACCTCGACATCGAGTCTGAGATCGAGGAGCTTCTGCCGCGCTGCGCGCGGGAACTCGGCGAGGTGCAGTGCCTCGTGAACAATGCGGCGCGATTCGAATTTGATACCATCGAGCAATTCGAGTCAGAGCGTTTGCGGGCGCAGATGCAGACCAATCTCGTCGCGCCACTTCTGCTTGCACGCAACCTTCATCGTCGGCAGCTTGCGCAGCAGGCGCCGCCGGCCAGCGCAGTGGTCATCAACATTCTCGACCAGAAGCTGTTTAACCCGAATCCCGATTACTTCTCCTACACCTTGTCGAAGGCAGCTTTGCACGCCGCGACGACGCTGATGGCCCAGGCGCTCGCTCCCCTGGTGCGGTGTGTGGGGGTCGCGCCAGGGATCACGCTGCCCTCGGACGATCAGACTGAAGAGGGCTTCGAGCAGGCCCACCGGGTAACCCCCCTGGGGCGCTCAAGTACGCCCGATGAGGTGGCCCAAGCGGTCTGTTATGCAGCGCGTGCACGCGCCCTGACGGGGACGACGCTGCTCGTTGACGGGGGCCAGCACCTCTGGCCGACCGAGCGCGACATCATGTTCTTGGCCCGATAGGATTCTCATGGAGAGCGCTTTATCGCATCCGCGTCTGCTCGATTGCCGCCGCCTGTTCCTGCGCAACTTCACGCTCGACGTGAACATTGGAATCCATGAATTCGAAAAGAACGGTGCGCAGCGAGTCGTCATCAACGTCGATCTATTCGTGCCCCTGGCCCAGTCCACACCGCAGGCGGACAAGATCCATGAGGTGGTCGATTACGATCTGATCCGCAAGACCGTCAAGCAGCGCACGGACCGCGGGCATATCAACCTCCAGGAGACCCTGTGCGACGAGATCGCCACCGCGCT
>CAJCID010000276.1 GCA_903970305.1 Rhodospirillales bacterium
CGAACCGTCCTTTTGCGCGCGGTCGGACTGCACGAGCACGGGCGGACCGCACTCCCAGAGGATCGGCTGAAACGCCCAACGGGGGGCCGTGGCCGCGAAATGGCGGGCAAGAGTGACGTGTGGCACGAATTCTTCGTCAACGGGATAGGGGATCGCTAGGCGCGCGAGCGCGCGCAGGAGTTCTCTTCGGGTGGCGGCGAGGGCATCGTTGGACCCATCGGGGCCGGCCCAGAGGATCTGCGACCGCTCGAAGACCCCGATGCGCGCGATCTCCAGGGACAGCTTCGGCCAGGCGATCGTCGCAAGCGCCTCGATCAGAGCCGCGGCCGAACCCGGGCTCGACTGTCCCAGAAACGCAAGGGTCAGATGCAGGTTGGCCGCTGGTACGAGTCGGCCCCGGGCCGCGCGTATCTCTGCCGCGAGGCTCTTCTGCAGGCCTAGACAGCCAGAACGGAATGCCGGATCGGGCCAGATCGCGATAAACAGGCGCATGAAGGCCCCCTCGAGCTGCGGCTCAACGGCGCATCTGGACTGAACCCTGCACCCGTAATTGCAGCGTGATACGACTGGCTTCCAAGGGTAGCCCCGAGGTTCCCAGCGTAGCGAGTTTGTCCATCAACAGGGGCCGTGGGCCGCCGGCACTCGTCACCTCGCCCAAGGTGATCTCGCGGATGGCGTAGCTCGCGTAGCCTAAGGCCTTGGTCGCCGCTTGGGCCTTGGCCTTGAAGGCGGCAATCCCGCGCTCGATCAGGCTCGACTCCTCGCTTTGCTTCAGATCCGTGGAGACCTCAAAGTCGCTCGCGGTGATCTGGAGGGCATTCGAGCCACTGGAGAGTTTCCCGACCAGCCGGCTCAGCGCGGTGAACTCCTTGGACTTGAGAATCAGATCTGCCCGGATCAGCCAGGAGACGCGTTGTCCTTTCGCGTCCAGGTGCGGGCTGGTCGTGAATCCTCCCGTGGCCGCCTGCACACCCGGAGCGAGCTTCGCCTCGGCCAGTGCCTTCGCCAGGACCGCCTCGACCTCCTGGCTCAGCGCGGTGGTGTCTGAGCCCTCGCGCACCACCGACAAGGTCACCATCGCAAGATCCGGCGTGACTTCCGAGACGACACTCGATTCCACGTTGAGGATGTCCAAGACGGGACGGTCCTGGGCCGCCGCGCCGCCAGAGGTGAACCCGGCCACAAGCAGCATCGCAAGAACGCCAAAGCCAGGAAAGCGAAAGTGCATGAAATTATCCTTGTCGTGGGTGCGTAGGTCGCGCAGCTCCCGGTCTCACTGGGGCAGAGGGATCGACTCGGTCTCGCCAGGGATCTGCGGGAACTGCTCGTTCGGATAGCTCATCCAGCTGGTACGGGCCGCGGCGATCCGCTCCCTGGAACTCGCGACGAAATTCCAGTTCAGGTGTCGGTCAGCATCCATCGGGGCGCCACCGAGAAGCACCAGGCTGGCCTTCGCGGTTGCCGTGATCCGCGCCGGCGCGCCGGGCTCGAGAACCGCCATCTGGTGCTGGGGCAAGGGGTGCCCGTCGATCGAAAGTTCGCCCCCGACCGCGTAGATCGCGCGCTCCGGGTACTCGTCGGGTAAGACAAGGCTTTCGCCCTCGGCCAAGTCGGCGTGCACATAGAATGAAGGGGAGAAGGTCGGGGTGGGCGCGGTAACCCCGAATGCGGTTCCGACGATCACCGTCAGCCGCACCCCGGCGAGTTCGAGTTTCGGAAGGCTCGTGCTCGGGTGGTGCGAAAAGGACGGGGCACTGTCCTCCTGGGTCAAAGGCAGGGCGACCCAGATCTGGATGCCGTGCAAGATCCGCTCAAAGGCCAGATCCTCAGGCGGGGTGCGCTCGGAGTGCACGATCCCACGCCCGGCGACCATCCAATTCACGTCGCCCGGACCGATCACCTGCACCGTGCCCAGGCTGTCGCGATGGAGACCGGACCCTTCGAAAAGATAGGTCAGGGTTGCGAGGCCGATATGCGGATGCGGCCGCACATCCATGCCCTGGCCCTTGCCAAGCGCGGCCGGTCCGATATGATCGAAAAAGATAAACGGGCCGACCATCTTATGGGGCAAAGAGGGCAAAAGGCGCCGAACGGTGAACGCGCCCAGATCGTGCTGGTGCGCCTTGAGCAAGTCGAACGGCATGGTCGTCTCTTTGGGTAGCGGTAAGCCGATATCCTAACGCACGCCCTCGCCGAGGCCGAAACGCGCAGAAGAAAGGCGGGTGGCGGCAACCGGGGCGGGGCGGGGCTGGCCGCGCGTGGTATGTTCACTCTTTGACGGCCCGGCCGATTGTCGAGGCGTCCCTTGCGGCCTGCGCGAAGGCAACATGAGCACATCTGACGACATCCAAGACACCCTTAACCCGCTGATCGGGGCGCTCCGCAGGGGCCACTATCTGCTGTATTGCCAGAAGATCCAGCCCCTCAGGGCCGGCAGCGGCGCGCCGGTCAGGCCCTACCAGGAGATCCTGATCCGCTTTCTCGAGGAGGAAACCCGCCTGATTCATCCGGGACTGTTTTTTCCGATCCTCCAGGAGCAGGGCTTGATGCCGCTCCTGGACTGCTGGGTGGTCAGCCAGGTACTTAAGTTGCAGCAGGCTGGCGGCCTGGGCAAGAAAGGCTGGATCGCGCCGCGCAACAGCATCAATCTGGACGAGGATTCGGTGATCGATCCCGAGTTCGCGGACTTTGTCCTGGCCCAGCTCGCCAAGTGGAATCCAACGCCCGAGACACTCTCTTTCGAGGTTCTCGAACTGGTGGCGCTCGAGCATACGGATGCGCTGCGGAAGCTCATCACGACGCTCGCCCCGAGAGGCTGCAACTTCGGGATCGGCAGCTTCAAAGGCAGCCCTGAACAGCTGGAGCTGCTCGATCGACTGCCGGTCAGCTTCGTGAAGATCGACGGGGGCCTCATCCGCAAGATCCTCGTCAGCCACGCCGATCAGCTGCGCGTGGCGCACATCCACAAGGTCTGCCATGGCATGGGCATCACGACGATCGCCGAACTGGTCGAAGACGACGAAACCCTGACGCTCTTGACCGACATGGGAGTGGACTACGCCCAAGGGTTCCGCATCTCCCAGCCCTCGCCGTTTTTGTCGACTGAGGTGGATTCCGGTTCGGCCGCAGGCGAGACGCACCCCTGAGCCGATCCAGATCATCATTGGGGTGCGTGAACCCTCTCAGTTCGAGGGCTGCGCGGCCCCCCTGCGGAAAACCGACCGAGCTGCCTAGTCGCTATTGAGGCGGTTCGAGCCTTGCTTAGCAAGACGAGTCGCTACCTCGGGACATCCCACCGGAGACACGCAGGATCGATAACAGTCTGATTTTCATCCTTGCTTTTCTGGGACTGTTTGCGTTTCGCTACGTGCATGAGTTCCATCGAGAACTTGTGAACCCGTTCGGGAATTACGGATACGTCGCGATGTTCGAAATCGAAGATCCATCCACGGTCTCGATTCTCGCCGTCGTATCAACGCGAAGAGGATTAGAACATCCCCCACGGCTCATCCATCAACGCGATCTGTTCGCGCATTTCCAGGATCCGGTCCTGCCAATAGCGTTCGGTGTTGAACCAGGGAAAGGCGGCCGGAAAGGCGGGGTCGTCCCAGCGTCGCGCGAGCCAGGCGCTGTAGTGGATGAGCCGCAGCGTGCGCAAGGGCTCGATCAGGACCAGCGCCCTCGGATCGAACTCGTAGAAGTCCTCGTAACCAGCGAGGATCGAACTCAATTGCGCGGACATCGCCATGCGCTCGCCCGAGAGGAGCATCCACAGATCCTGGATTGCGGGGCCCATGCGGCTGTCGTCGAAATCGACAAAATGCGGGCCTGCATCGGTCCATAGGACGTTGCCCGCATGGCAATCGCCGTGCAGCCGCAGACTCGCAAGCGGACCCGCCTGAGTGTAGGCCCGACGGACTTGGTCGAGCGCCTGGTCGATCACACCTCTCCAGGGGGTGCGCAGATCCGCGGGTACGAAGTCATGCTCGATGAGCCAGGCGCGGGGCTCCTCGCCGAAGCTGGCCAAATCGAGTGCGGGACGAACCTGATAACTGCGCGTGGCCCCAAAGGCGTGGATGCGCCCCAGAAAACGTCCCATCCACTCCAGCGTGTCGCCGCGATCGAACTCGGGCGCACGGCCGCCGCGGCGCGCGAAGACCGCGAATCGGAACCCTTCGAATTCGTGCAGGGTCCGCGCATCGATCGTCAGTGCAGGCACGACCGGAATCTCGGCCTCGGTCAACTCGGCGACAAAGTCATGTTCCTCAAGAATCTGTAGATCGGTCCAGCGCTCCGGTCGGTAGAACTTCACGACCAGCGGCGGCCCGTCCTCCATGCCCACCTGATAGACGCGGTTCTCGTAACTATTTAGCGCCAGCAGCCGGCCGTCACCAAACATCCCCACCGAGGCGAGTGCGTCCAGAACCCGATCGGGCGTGAGCCGCGAGTAGGGATGGTTGCCCGCCTCTAGAGCTTCGCTCACGAAGGGGCTTCCACGCGCCTGCAGGGCGCAGTCGTCGCCGACTTGAACTGAACCTGAAAGAGCAAGACGCTGCCGCATTCGGAGCCCAGCATGCGTGCCTGGTCGTGGCCGACGCCGATCACATCGAAAGCCTGGTGGGTCAAGCCTGCCGATCCGTGGTTGAGCCAGTGTTCGTAGCGCCAGAAACTGTGGCCACGCTCATAGCGCGTGGCGCCCTCGGCCTCGGCGCCGCATTTCTTGTCCAGGACCCGTTGATTCGGGTCGGTATCTTCGCTGCCGAAGAGAAAAGTCACGTGACGTCCCTTAAAAGCGGCGAAGGCCTCCGCTCCGGTCACGTCTTGTGCATAGGGCACGAGATCTTCCATGCCGTACCGATAATGGTCGTAGTCCGGACAGGTCAGCCGGCTGTAGGGTGCAAACGACGTGCCATCGGGCCGATCGGGGGTGAAGTAGAGGTAGGAGGACGGATTGGCGATGACATAGGAGATGTCGATGCCGAGCGCCATGATGCGCCGATCGGCGTGATTGAAGACCGCATAGCGGTCAACCCATTGGCCGCCGCCGGAGTGCCCGGCGATGACGATGCGCTCGAGATGTGGCGCGCGCGTGCGGTCGGTCAGACGGACTAAGAGGTCATCGATCGCGCCGTAGGAACTGACCTTGGGGCCCTTCACGCTCACCTCCCCTTCCATCCAGCCGGTGTTGTGCCAAAGCGGCAGACCCTGCAGGTCCGAACGCTTGCCTTCATCGACCTCGTCGAAGAAATTCGGAGCGACGATGAGTGTCGTCGCCGCATCGACTCCTGCGTTCTTGGCGAGCGTCTCGGCAGCTTCGAAGTAGGCATCGCCGTCGCGCTGCAGCCCGTGAAACACCAGGACGACAGCCGTGATCGAAGTCAGGTCGCCCGCCAGATCGTGATTGGCATAGACGCCAAACGGATAGCCGCTTAGTGCGACTCTTTGCAGGACTGGCGCCGCTTCGGCCGCAGGGGCGGGGCAGACGATGGCGACGAGCCATAGGCGAAGAGCGAGCATCTGGAGCGCCCGGCGCCAGCAAGACGGGTTTCTTTCGTGCGTCGAGTCATCGGTGCTGCGCATCGCCATTCTTCTCCAGTGCCCCTGCATCCCAGTCGGCGAGGATGCAAAAGGCACAATGATGCGCCGATTTGCAACCGAGCGAGGGCCAGCAAGGGTTCGGGAGCGACCCGGGTTTACGCGTTCTTGCCGCGCAGTCGTTCGGAGACGGAGCGCAGATAGCCCTTCCAGCCCGATCGGGGGCGCGCACCAGGATGTTCAGGAACGTCGAAGGATGAGGGTTCGGAACGCCCGAGCTGATCGATCATGGTCTCGTAGGCTGATTCGATCGCGCGGGTCGTCAGGGCCGTGTCGAAGAGGGACGAAGCCCGTCCCTCATGCTCGAGGTAGCGTCGCAGGGCCAGACGGCGCTCTGGGTCGCGCGCGAGGGCGATTGCCAGCGCCCGGTAGCCAGCGGCGTCGCTGGCGATCAGTTCGGGAAGCCCGACGGCCCTGAGCAGGCTTGCTCCCACGCGCGATGCGTAGCTCTCTCCGATCCAGGTGACGAGGGGGCAACCGGCCCAAAGGGCCTCGCTTGCGGTCGTGTGGGCACCGTAGGGAGTGCTGTCGAGGAGCAGGTCTGCCAGGCCGAACAGCGCGAGATATTCCGGATAGGAGCGTCCCTTGGTATCCGAGGTCAAGAACACAAGGCGCTGGGGATCAAAACCAAGATCGCGCGCGGCCTGCTGCAGATTCTCGCGCATCGGTGCATCCTTTGGGCGCAGCAGGAACCACAGTACCGAGCCTGGAACGCTTTGCGCGATCTCGATCCAATCGGCAAACACGGCGGCGTTGATCTTAAAGCCCGTATGAAAACAGCAGAACACGACCGCCTCGTCAGGCAGACCGAAGGCCGAGCGTTCCGGACGCGATGCCAAGGTACGGCCAAGGTCGTTGATCTGGAAGCAATGTGGCAACCTCACGACGGCTTCGGAGAAGTCCATCTCGTGTTCGTGCGGCGCGACAATCTGGTCGGCGATCACGAAATCGATCCACGGCGCGCCCGAAGTCCCCGGATAGCCGAGGTAGGCGACCTGGATGGGCGCAGGGCGCATGGCACCCACGCTGGTCGGTGCGTTCTGGGTATGGCCGTTCAGATCGACGAGAATATCGATCGCATCCTTTCTGATGCGCTCGGCCAGATCCGCAGGTGAGATGCCCTGTGCGTCGAAGAACCGGTCAAAACCGACCTCAAGCCTCTTGCGGATCTCGCTTTGGTCCTGCGGTCCGACCGAATAGCCGAAGACCTCGAAGCGGCTGCGGTCATGATGCTCGAATAGGCCCGCGGTCAAAAGAGCCACGGGATGGTTGTGGAAATCCGAGGACAGGTATCCCACGCGGATGCGCGCGCCCTGGTTGCGCCGCTTCGGTCGGGGCAGCCCAAGATCGAACTGCTTGGACCAGCGCTCGGCCGCCTGCCGCTGATCTTTGCGATCGGAGGTCGCGAACAGATAAAGAAACGGGTTGATGGGACCTTCGCCCCGTGCCCCTGCCGCTTCCACCGAGGGCCAGAGCGTGTCGCGCGTCTTCCAGTCGCATAAGCGGGCGGCCAGATAGATCCAGTCGGCCTGCAGTTGGGCATCGCCAGGCAGCTCGCGATGCGCGAGCCGGAATTCCTGATGCGCCCTCTCGGTCTGGCCGAGCTCGTCATAGGCGCGCGCGCGCAAGGCGTGGAGCACCCCTCCCAGAGGGTCCTTCTTACCGGCTTTGACCTGACCGATCGTGCGCAGCGCCGTCTCGGGCTGTCCCGAATTCAACTCCAGGCTCGCCTTGAGGATCGCCACGGGTACCGAAGTGGGTGCCATCTGATGCGCCGTCGTCACCGCATCGAGTGCCGCCTGCCGTTTGCCCTGGCGGTCTAACTCCAGCGCTGCGTCGAACCAGCCCTGCGCCTCGGAGGTTGCGGGTCTGTCCCGAGGGTTTGCGGGTGCTTGCCGGCCGCGCCGGGTGTTGTCGGGTTCGGTCATGAATACTTCTTTAGAGGCAAGGCTGTCGAGGTGCGAAGCATGGGGGGCATGGCGCGCGGCATGGGCGCCCCGTGCAGAGGCAACCCATTCGCGCAACCCCTTCTGGGCCTGGCGCGCTGCGAGCATGTCTCGCAGCCGGGCCCTTGTCAACTCTCGGCCGCTCCTCTCCTGCCTTGAACCCCCCTCGCACGCGAAGGGGGACGGCAAGGAATTCACCGTCAATCCCTGCGACAATAGGTCCTGGCATGTTGGGGGATTCGCACGTGGTGAAGTCAGCGCAGCAGGGTGTGGTCTATGCCCTGACTTGTTATGTCATCTGGGGGGCCTTTCCGATCTACTTCAAGGCCCTGGAGCCGCTGCCCGCCGGGCAGATCCTGTTGCACCGGATGGTCTGGTCCATGCTGTTTCTGGCTCTTGTCCTCGGTCTGCGCCGTCAATGGGCTTGGCTGCCTGGGGCGCTTGCCAATCCGCTTCTGGTGGGACGCTATGCAGCCAGCGCGGTGATGCTCTCGACGAACTGGTTCATTTATATCTGGGCCTGCAATGCGGGCCACGTCGTCGATGCGAGCCTTGGTTATTTCATCAATCCGCTCGTCAACGTGCTTCTGGGTTTCCTGGTGTTGCGCGAACGGTTGCGTCCGCTTCAGGTCATGGCGATTCTATGCGCCGTTCTGGGCGTGGCCTGGCTGACGCTCGCGGCGGGTCGTCCGCCCTGGATCGGACTGGCGCTGGCCTTCAGTTTCGCGTTCTACGGGCTCTTGCGTAAGACCGCGCCCTTGGGTGCATTGGAGGGCCTCACGCTTGAGACACTCGTGCTCTCGCCCTTTGCGCTGGCCTGCCTCGTCTGGCTTACAGTGGAGGGCGGCAATGGATTCGGCCTGCTGCCTCCATCGACTCAGGCACTGCTGGTCGCAGCCGGCCCGATCACGGCCATCCCGCTCTTGATGTTCGGAGCGGCGGCGCGACGGATCTCCTTTTCGCTCCTGGGCCTCTTGCAGTACCTCTGTCCGAGCCTACAGCTCTTGGTCGGCGTTTTCCTTTACGGCGAGGCCTTTTCGCGCACGAAGGCGCTGGGCTATGCGGCCATCTGGCTTGGGCTTATCGCGTACTCGGCCGAGTCCCTGTGGCAAGCGCGGCGGGTCGCCCGGCAGGCCGTACCCCTCGCGCCCGATCCCGCAACTGCCTAGCCGCGCCGGGCCAGCCTCGAGCTCGTGGCTAGCCGCCCCGGCCGCCGCCGCGCCGACCATCCGGACCGGAACTCGCCGGTCGCGGCGCGCCAGGGCGCGCCGGACCGCCCGATCGCCGAGTGTCGCTCTGGCGCTTGGGCGCACCCTGAGGCGCAGAGCGCTGTTCGCGGCCACGCTGACTGCCGTTCTTGGCGTGGCCTGGCGACCGACCGGGGCCGCTTGCCCGGCTGCGCTGGATCGGTTCGGGTTTGATATTCAGATCGGGCTCAAACCCCGGCACGACTTCCTGTTCGAGCACGCGGCCGATGACCCGTTCGATGTCGCGCAAGAGTCCGAATTCGTCCACGCACACCAAGGAGATCGCCTCACCGGTCGCGCCGGCCCTGCCGGTGCGGCCGATGCGGTGCACGTAATCCTCGGCGACGTTGGGCAGATCGAAGTTCACGACGTGGGGTAGTTGATCGATGTCGATGCCGCGCGCCGCAATGTCGGTGGCGACCAGGACCTGGAGCTGATTGGCCTTGAATTCAGCCAGTGCGCGCGTCCGTGCACCTTGACTCTTGTTGCCATGAATCGCAAGCGCCGAGATGCCGTCCTTACCCAGTTGCTCGGCGAGCCGATTGGCGCCGTGCTTGGTGCGGGTGAAGACCAGGACCTGATACCAATTGTTCGCCCGGATCAGTTCAGTCAAGAGCTCCCGCTTACGCTCCCGATCGACGGGGTGGACCTTCTGCGCGATGATCTCGACGGTCGAGTTGCGGCGGGCGACCTGGATCATCGCGGGACGGTCCAGGAGGCTGTCCGCAAGCGCCTTGATGTCGTCAGAGAACGTGGCCGAGAACAACAGATTCTGTCGCTGGCGCGGCAGTAACGAGAGAATGCGCTTGATGTCCTTGATGAAGCCCATATCCAGCATGCGGTCGGCTTCGTCGAGCACGAGGATCTGGACTTGGCTCAGATCGACGGTGTGCTGTTGATGATGATCGAGCAGCCGTCCGGGAGTTGCCACGAGAATGTCCACCCCGCGCCTGAGCGTGGCGATCTGAGGGTTGATGCCCACCCCACCAAAGATCGCGATCGAGCGCAGCCCGGCGTATTTGCCGTAGATCCGTACGCTCTCTTCGACCTGGGCGGCCAATTCACGTGTCGGGGTCAAGACGAGTGCCCGGGGTGCAGGAGAAGTCGGACGGCGCACGGCCATCAGGCGCTGCAGGATCGGCAGGGTGAATCCGGCCGTCTTGCCGGTACCGGTCTGGGCGCCTGCGAGCAGGTCCCCACCGGCGAGGATCGCCGGTATGGCCTGGCTCTGAATCGGTGTCGGTTGGGTGTAGCCCGCCTCGGTTACGGCGCGCACGAGTTCCTCGGCTAGGCCGAGTTCGGAAAATGACATGATGGTTCTTTGCAAACGGATACCCGAACGCGCTGCGGAGCGGGCCAGTCTCGGGTAAGATGGAAATCGGTCCGAAGGACCGTATCGTCAGGATTGACTGCGATCCGGGGACTGGCAGAATCGATCGCAGGTCGCGAGTATATCAGTTGCCTGCTTGGCACGCTTGCCTCAGAGCAGTCGCTCTTAGCGTGTGGCAGCAAGGCGGCGCGGTACGAACGCGACGGTGTCTTCTGCCGTGCTGATCCAGACCTGACCTTCCTGAATCGTGCACTGCAGCTGCATCGATCGCCCGACCAGTCTGGCCAGTTCTCTTGACGACTCGGACGGAATCTCAAAGGCCTCGATCTGACTGGCGCGCGGAAAGGCTGCCAGGACCGTCTGCCACCAGGCCGGAACAGCGCGGCCATAGGCCAGGACGACGACCCGCGCGGAGCGCCCCGAGGCCTTTTGCAGCCGGCGCGGGTCGGGTGTGCCAAGCTCGATCCACAATTCGATCGCGCCCGTCAGATCACGCTGCCAAAGTTCGGGCTCGTCGCTGTCGGAAAGCCCCTTGCAAAAGCTGAGCCTCTCGTTGGCATAGAGCGCAAAAGCGACCAGGCGCAGCATCATGCGCTCGTCGGTTTCGGAGGGATGGCGCGCAACTGTCAACGGATAAGTGGCGTAATGGCCTCGGTCGATGTCCGATATGCCGAGCTCGATTTTGAAGATCGTCGACTTCAGTGCCATGCTGTCGCGCGCCCGCGCCTTTCCTCTGAAAACCTGCGATTCCAGCGTCCATGCGACGCCTTGCGAGGCCATCTAGTCCACTCAGAAAAACTCCTAGAACAGCCGTGAGCCGACCTGCCGTTCATCGGGCGGCGTCGCGGCGAAGGTTCCGTAGATCGATTCGCTACGGCACAATTTCGGTTCAAACCTCTACCCACCCATACCGGTGCGATCATGCTGAATCGACTAAGCAAGACCCTGTTCTGTCTACTTGGCCTTGGGCTGGGCGTCGCGCAAGCCGCCGAAGTGGGCGTCACCGACAATCGGATCCTCCTCGGCGAATCGGCACCCTTCACCGGCGCTGCGGCACAGTTGGGCATCCAGTACAACCTCGGTGCCGAAGTGTACTTCGATAATCTGAACAACGCCGGCGGGGTGTTCGGTCGCAAGATCAAGATCGTCACCGCCGACGACAAGTACGAAGCGAGCCTTGCGGCAGTGAACACCCAGCAGCTGATCGAAGACGAACACGTGTTTGCCCTGTTCGGCTATGTGGGCACACCGACCTCGAACGCGGCCATGCCGATCTTCACTCGCGAGCACGTGCCCTTCTTTGCCCCCTTCACCGGAGCCGAGTCGCTGCGCAATCCGGTCAACCGCTACGTGTTCAACTTGCGCGCAGGGTATTACGACGAGACCGAGCATCTGGTTGATCAGCTGGCGAATCTCTCCATCACGGACATCGCCGTGTTCTACCAGAATGACGCCTACGGTCAGGCCGGCCTTGCGGGCATCGAGAGGGCCATGCAAAAACGCAATCTCAAGATCAGCGCCACGGCGACCGTCGAGCGCAACAGTACGGATGTCGCCAAGGCCGTGGCGGCGTTGCTGCCGAAGCAGCCGGCTGTCATCATCCAGATCAGCGCCTATCAGTCATGCGCGGCCCTGATTCGCGAAATGAAGGCCCATGGCTACACCGGACAGTTTTACAACGTGTCGTTCGTCGGTAGCGCGGCCCTAGCCGACGTCCTGAACGATTCGGGGCCGGGTGTGGTCATTTCCCAGGTGGTGCCGTTCCCTTGGAAGCCCAACTTGCCGATCGTGCGCGAGTACCAGCACGCAATGCAGGCCGCCGGCAAGGCTGACCGGATCGATTATTCGAGTCTGGAAGGCTATATCGCGGCGCGCGTGTTCACTGAAGGCCTGCGCCGGGCCGGTGCGAACCTGACCCGCGAGGGGCTCGTCTCGGCGCTCGAAACGATCAATCCGGCCAACTTCGACGGCGGGGGGTTCGACGTCTCCTTCAATCCGCGTAGTCACAGTGGCTCGCGCTTTGTCGAACTGACGATGATCCTGCCCGACAAGAAGTTCAGGGACTGAGCGCCTGAGCGCGGCCCAGGGTGCCGCGCGATCCCTGCCAACCTGCTATTCTGCCCAGCACGACTTCTGATTGCCGGCGGCTTCCTGCGCCGGTTACTGTACTGGCGGAACGCCAGAGGGCATGACAAGATCATTCCATCGCATGTGGGTGTTTCTCGGGGCGCTTCTGGGACTCCTGCTGGTTCTGGTGCTTTGCCTCCAGCTCAGTCTGCAGGCGATCGAGGGCCGCATCCAGTCGGCGCTTGGCCAGAAGGCGGTGATCGGGTCCATTCACGTCGGTCTGGGGCACATCGAGATCGATGAGCTCAGTTGGCCTGCGCCCCCGGGCTGGCCGGGTAAGACCCGCTTTCGCGTCCACAAGGCGACCGTTGTACCGCGCTGGAGGGGTCTTTGGTCTTCGGGGAAGATCGGGATCAAGCGCATCGTACTCGACGGCGCTGTCCTGACGGGTCTGCGTCGGCCGCGCGGGGCGATGCTCGTCATTCCCGAGCTGCCTGTCCTGTCCGGAACTGCCGAAACCCCTGGCGGGGGCACCCCCGACGCCTTAACGATCGGACTCATCGAGGCAAAAGACCTGCGCATCGAACTCTACGATGAGAGCGTGCGCAATCCCCCGGTCGAACTCGTGGCCGATCCGGTGCGCGCCGAATTGCGCGATATCGAACTGCCGCTCAAGACGGGCCGCGTCAGCCTCGCGGCCGAGGGTAGCGTCATCAGCCCCACGGGGCAGGGTCCGGTCGGCTCGTTCGAGATCGCCGGCTGGATCGCGCCCGGTTCGGGCGATTCGGACATCACCTTGCATCTGAAGGCCGTTCCCTTGGTCGAGCTTCAACCGTATCTGATCAAAGCCACCGAGACCGGAGTCGCGGGCGGGACGCTCGATCTGGATCTGAAGGCCCGCGTGCAGAACCGCCGGCTCCACGCGCCGGGGGTGCTGGACCTCGATCACCTCGAACTTGCGAGTTCCGGGGGGACGTTGCAAACCTTCATGGGCCTGTCCCGCAAGGCCGTTGTCGATTCGCTGGCCGGCAAGAACGGCCGCATCGAGCTGCACTTCACCCTCGAGGGCAACCTGGACGACCCGCGCTTTTCGGTGAACGAAGACCTTGCGTTGCGCGCCGGGGCCGGGCTCGCACAGGCGCTCGGGGTGAGCGTCGGTGCCGTGGCCCAAGCGGTGGGTGCGGCCGGTGAGACCGGCGTGGACACCGCAGGGAAGATGGTCCAAGGGGCGGGCAGCGCGGTCGCGCATCTCTTTGGGCATTGAGTTTGACCATTGAGCAACTCGCCTCGATCCGCGCCAAGGGCGGTGCCATCGGGTAAGCTTTTGCTTTCGTCGCGCACTTTTTCCTCAGGTCTGACTCCAAAATGGCTCAATACGTCTACACCATGAATCGCGTGGGCAAGGTGGTTCCACCCAAGCGCGTCATCCTGAAGGACATCTCCCTGTCCTTCTTTCCGGGCGCCAAGATCGGCGTGCTCGGACTCAACGGCTCGGGGAAGTCGAGCCTGCTCAAGATCATGGCCGGGGTCGATACCGACATTGTCGGTGAGGCGATTCCGATGCCCGGCATCAAGGTCGGGTACCTGCCGCAGGAACCATTGCTCGATCCGGACAAATCCGTGCGCGAAATCGTCGAGGAGGGGCTGGCCGAGACCTTCGAGGCCAAGCGCAAACTCGAGGAGATCTATGCGGCCTATGCAGAACCCGACGCGGACTTTGACCAGCTCGCCGCTGACCAGGCTCGCTACGAGGCTGTTTTGGCCGCCGCGGGCACGGACGCCGAGCACCAACTCGAAATTGCCGCCGACGCGCTGCGCCTGCCTCCCTGGGACGCCCGCATCGGCCCGCTCTCCGGCGGGGAGAAGCGGCGCGTCGCACTATGCCGGCTGCTCTTGTCCAAACCCGACATGCTCCTGCTCGACGAGCCGACCAACCACCTCGACGCGGAAAGCGTCGAATGGCTCGAGCAGTTCCTGCAGAAGTTTCCGGGGACCGTGGTGGGCGTGACGCACGATCGCTACTTCCTCGACAATGCGGCCGAGTGGATTCTGGAACTCGACCGGGGCCACGGCATCCCGTGGAAGGGAAACTACAGCTCCTGGCTGGATCAGAAAGGGGAGCGCCTGCGCCAGGAGGAGGCCGGGGAGTCGGCGCGCCAGAAGGCCATCAAGAAGGAGCTGGAGTGGGTCCGCCAGAATCCCAAGGCCCGTCAGGCCAAGAGCAAGGCGCGTCTGGCGCGCTTTGAAGAACTCAGTTCGCACGAGTACCAAAAGCGCAACGAGACCCAGGAGATCTTCATTCCCGTAGCCGAACGCCTGGGCAATTCGGTGTTGGAGTTTCAACACGTTCGTAAGGCCTTCGGTCAGAGGCTCCTCATCGACGATTTGTCGTTCACGGTTCCAGCGGGTGCCATTGTCGGGATCATCGGGCCCAATGGGGCGGGCAAGTCCACTCTGTTTCGCATGATCGCCGGCCGCGAGAAACCCGATTCGGGGGCGGTGGTTGTCGGCCCGACCGTCAAGATGGCCTTCGTGGAGCAATCGCGCGAATCGCTGGACGACTCGAAGACGGTCTTCGAGGATATCTCCGGGGGTGCTGATCTGCTCACGGTCGGCAAATTCGAGATGCCCTCGCGCGCCTATCTAGGTCGGTTCAACTTCAAGGGATCCGACCAGCAAAAGCTGGTGGGCAATCTGTCCGGCGGGGAGCGTGGCCGACTGCATCTGGCCAAGACACTCATCTCCGGAGGCAATCTGCTCCTGTTGGACGAGCCCTCCAATGACCTCGACGTCGAGACGCTGCGTGCCCTCGAGGACGCACTCCTGGAGTTCCCGGGCAGCGTCATGGTCATCTCCCATGACCGCTGGTTCCTCGATCGGATCGCCACGCACATCCTGGCTTTCGAGGGCGATTCGAAAGTCACCTTCTTCGATGGCAACTATCAGGAATATGAGGCCGACAAGAAAAAGCGCCTGGGCGAGGAGGCCGCCAAACCCAAGCGCATCCGGTTCAAGGCGCTACAGTAGCCTCGAGGGCTTCCGTCCGCCTCTCGAGCCAGCTCAATGCGGGGCCGCGAAGGTGGGGCGCAAGCCTCGCGCGCACCTGGGCATGATAGGCATTCAGCCACGCGATCTCAGCCGTGGTGAGGAGCGCGAGTTCCAGGCAGCGCGTGTCGATCGGACACAGCGTTAAGGTCTCGAATCCCAGGAATTCGCCAAACTCGGTCTCCAGGACGGGAATGGTGAGCAGCAGGTTTTCGATGCGCACTCCCCAGCGGCCGGGTCGGTAGATGCCGGGCTCATCCGAAGTGATCATGCCCGATTGCATGCCCGTGGTCGCATCCGTCCCCGCATAAGGGGAGATCGATTGTGGCCCTTCATGGACATTCAGAAAATAACCGACTCCATGGCCCGTACCATGGCCGTAGTCGGTGCCCGAGGCCCAGATCGGCGCACGGGCCAACGTGTCCAGGAGTGCCGAGGGCGTGCCACGTGGGAAGCGGGCCACGGCCAAAGAGATCATGCCCTTTAGGACCAAGGTGAAGTCCCGCCGCTGTTCGGCCGACACGGAGCCGACGGGAACCACCCGGGTGATGTCGGTCGTGCCATAGTGATATTGACCTCCCGAGTCGATCAACAGCAGCCCGTCTCCCTCGATCACGGCATGCGAGTCGGCGGTGGCCCGGTAGTGGGGCATGGCGCCGTTCGCATTAAAACCTGCGATCGTGGCAAAGCTTGGTGAGACAAAGCCCGGGCGGCGCGCCCGAGCGGCCGTGATCTGCTCGTCGATCGTCAGTTCGGTGATGGGCTCTGCACCCAGGGCGGATTCGAACCAGGCAAAGAATTCCGCGAGCGCCGCGCCGTCTTGTTCCATCGCGTGGCGCACGTGGGCAAGCTCGGCCCTGTTCTTGCGAGACTTGGCCATCGTCGAGGGGTTGGTCAGCTCGAGAATCGTCGCATCGCTCGGCAACGCTTCGCGCAAACCCAACGTGATGCGGCGTGGATCGATCATGACGCTCTGACCGCTCAGGCTCGCCAGTCGCTCGGCGGTCTGCGCGTAGGGCAAGACGGAAATGCCGTCGGCGGCCAGGCGCGCCCGGAGATCTTCGGGGATCTTTCCCGCGGCAACGAAGAGCCAGGCCTCGTCTTGTCCGATCAAAGCGTGTGCGAGAAAGACCGGGTTGTAGCTCACATCGGCGCCACGCAGATTGAAAATCCAGGCGATGTCGTCCAAGGTCGAGACCAGGTGCCAGTCGGTTCCCGCCTCGCGCAGGGACTGGCGCAGCTGCGTGAGTTTGTCGCCACGGGTCTGCCCAACGTAGGCCGGATCGTGCTCGAAGACTGGATTCTCCGGCAGGCCAGGCCGATCCGCCCAGATCGCATCGAGCAGATCCCAATGGGTCTCGAGCGCGATCTCGCGGCGGGCGAGTGCATCGCGCAGTGCCCGGGAGGCGGCCAGGCCCAGCACCTGCCCGTCGACCCCCAGGCGGGATCCGAAAGGAAGATTTTCGGCGAGCCAGTCGAGGTGGGCACTGCTGCCTGCGCTCGTGGTGCGCATGAGGGTGATGCCGGTGCCGGCCAATTGGCTCTCGGCCTGAACCCAGTAACGGCTGTCGACCCAGAGACCGGCAAACTCAGGCGTGACGATGAGGGTCCCGACGGAACCCGTGAAACCGGAGAGCCATTCCCGGGACCGCCACCGTTCTGGCAGGTACTCCGACAAATGAGGATCGGAGGAGGGGACCATCCAGGCTGCAAGCCCGGGATGGGATGAAAGCGCCGTGCGCAGCGCGGCGATCCGGCTGCGCGTCTGGGCGCGCGACGAGGCTAAGGTATCCATGGGATGACTCGTGGGAGGCAGGTTGGAAGCGGGCGGCCAGCGGGCGGCTAGCGGTCTCTAAGGCACTCAGTGTAACGCGGTCGGTCCCCGGCCGGGGCCGCCGATTTCTCCTGTCCGGCCGGGCTCGGCTACACTGCCGCCTAGGCGCTCGATGCGCCGGCCCACCCAGGAGAATGCACCATGTCCGAGCCGAGTTCAGGCGACAACCCCGACAAGCGGCCCATTGATCTGGCCGAAGTCTCGCGATTGCTCGGGGCCATGCAGGAGGATCTGACTCGCCTAAAGAGTGGTTCGGCGAATATCGAGGCGCTGCGCGCCGAGGTTGCGGCGCTGGGGCAGGCGCTGGGTGCCGGCGGCAGGGCAGTCGGCGCAGAGGACCTGCACCGGGTCAGGGGCCTGCTGAAGGGGGCGACCGACGAAGTCGAGGTCGACGCCTTGAAGGCGGCAAGCTACGTGGCCCAGATCGGACGTATCCTGGGCCTCGCGTGAGCCCCAGCTACGCTACTTCTTGGCTGGACCGAAGGAGTCCCGGAGCGTGACGATGCGGTTAAAGACCGGCTCGCCGGGCTTTGAATCGACGTGATCGACGGTGAAATAGCCGTGACGTTCGAACTGGTAGCGGGTATCCGCGCGGGCGTGCTCCATTCCCGGCTCGAGGTAAGCGGTGATGACCTTCTTCGAGTCGGAATTGAGCGCGGCGAGGAAGTCCTTGCCGGCGGCATCAGGCTGGGGATCGTTAAAGAGCCTCTCGTAGAGCCGCACTTCGGCCAAGACCGCCGCCGTCCGGCTCACCCAATGGATGTTGCCCTTGACCTTGACACTGTCCGCTCCCGGGGTCCCGCTACGCGTTTCAGGGAGATAGTTGGCGTGTACTGCAATGATCCGTCCCGCGGCGTCTTTTTCGGCACCGACGCATTCGATGACATAGCCATGGCGCAGACGCACCCTGTTGCCCGGGAAGAGCCGAAAATATCCTTTGGCGGGCGTCTCAGTGAAGTCCTCCGCCTCGATCCAGAGTTCCCGGCTGAACGGAAACTCGCGGCGACCCATCTCTTCATGATGCGGATGGACCGGAGCTGAACAGAGTTCTACCTGCCCCTCGGGGTAGTTGTCGAGGACAAGACGCACGGGGTTCAGTACGGCGGTCGCGCGCGGCGCCTTCTCGTCGAGATCGTCGCGCACGGCCTGCTCGAGAACGCTGTAGTCGATCCAGCTGTCGGCACGCGCTACGCCCACCCGCTCGCAAAACAGCTGGATGGACTCGGGCGTGTAACCGCGCCGGCGCAGGCCCACCAGCGTCGCGAGCCTCGGATCGTCCCAGCCGTCTACGTGGCCCTCGGAGACCAGTTGAAGAAGCTTGCGCTTGCTGCTCAGGAAATAGTTCAGATGCAGGCGTGCGAACTCATGCTGGTGGGGCAGCGCAAAGGGATTGGGGATCTGGTCGTCCAGCGCATGCGTCAACAATGGCGCGAACTGCTCGACGTGCTCCAAGAGCAATTTGAAGAACCCCTGCAGGTCGGTGAGCACGGCGTCGGGCTCGTGTTCCCAACGATCGAAGAGGATGCGCATCGCCACTTCGGGCGGGCTGGTGTCGAGCTTGTGCTTGAAATTATGGCAATGGAGCGCGAACTCCTTCTGCGCCTCGATCCCCCTTTCTTGCAGTTGCTCGACCGCCTCGACGGCGCGCCGGAACTGAATCGGCCGCAGGATCGGCACGGTGCGCTCGAGGACCCAGTCATAGAGCGGACGATGATCTTCAAATTCGAGCGTGCAGATGGAGTGGGTGATGTCCTCCAGAGCGTCTGAGAGGCAGTGGGTATAGTCATACATCGGGTAGATGCACCAGCTGTTGCCCGTGCGATGGTGCTCGGCATGTCGGATCCTGTAGAGAACAGGATCGCGCAGATTGATGTTGGGTGAGCTCATGTCGATGCGGGCGCGCAGGACGTGGGCTCCGTCGGGATACTCTCCGGCACGCATGGCTCGAAACAGCTCGAGATTTTCCTCGACGCTGCGTCCGCGATAGGGGGAATCGATCCCGGGCGCGGTGAGCGTACCCCGCCTCTGCCGGATCATTTCGGCCGGATCGCTATCGACATAGGCATGGCCCATGGTGATCAGGTATTCAGCAAAACGGTATAGATCCTCGAAATAGTCGCTCGCGAAATAGAGGTGGTCCTCGAGCTTTGCAAGCGCAGTCTCAAAGGGTCGCGCCGCCCAGTCGAAGCCCAACCAGTGAATCGTCTCCTGGATCGAGTCGACGTATTCCTGGTCCTCCCTGACCGGATTGGTGTCATCAAAGCGCATGTGGCACACGCCGTCGTAATCGCGCGCCAGGCCGAAATTCAGGCAGATCGACTTGGCATGGCCGATGTGCAGATAGCCATTGGGTTCAGGAGGAAAGCGCGTACGGATACGGGCCGGATCCGCCATCAAGGGCGCACTCGAGTCGATCGAGCGCTGGCCTGACCAAAGTCTTCCCGCATAGGTTCCGCGCGCGATATCAGCTTCGATCTGCGCGCGCAGGAAATTGCTGGATGCGGGTTTCTCGGGGGGATGGGACATCGTGACGGGAGGTGGATTCGAGATCTGTTGCGCGCCTGGAAGGATCGAGTCCGCAGCGGGCGGTGCGAGTTCCTTGCAGCTGCGCGCCATTGTACCAAACAGGGTCGCAGTGCTCCTGCCTGCCGCCGATGGCCGCACCGGGTAGGTGAAGCAAGTTCCAACCGAAGGGGGCGAACTCTCTTGCTCAATCTGCTGGAGAACGCAGCAGAGCCTGTCGTCCTGCGTTTCCCGGAGCTGGCGTTAGAATGACTGTTTGGGGGCAGCGTACGAGCCGCCTCAGAGGGCGCCGCTGGCGCCGCGCCGGGAGAGCAAGCGGATGAAAAAGCGTCTGTTGGGTCGGTCTGGGCTGGAAGTGGCACCACTGGCCTTCGGTGGCAATATCTTCGGTTGGACCGCTGACCAGGCCACGTCGTTTCGCCTGCTCGACCGATTTGTCGACGAAGGATTCAACCTCATCGACACCGCCGATGTGTACTCGGTTTGGGTGCCCGGACATCGGGGCGGCGAGTCCGAGACGATCCTCGGACAATGGCTGAAGAAATCGGGCAAGCGCAACCGGGTGTTGATCGCGACCAAAGTCGGCATGGAGCTTGCCCCGGATCGCAAGGGCCTCGCGGCCCCCTATATCGCACGCGCGGTGGAGGACTCGCTCTCGCGCCTACAGACCGACCATATCGATCTGTACCAGGCGCACACCGATGATGCCAACACGCCGCTCGCCGAGACACTCGAGGCTTTCGACCAGCTCATCAAGGCGGGCAAGGTGCGCGTCATCGGCGCCTCGAACTACAGTGCGGCGCGCCTGGCAGAGGCCCTTGAGGTCAGCGCAACCAATGGGCTTGCGCGCTACGAGAGTCTGCAGCCTCTCTATAACCTCTACGACCGGGCGGCGTTCGAGGCGGAACTCGCCCTGCTCTGTACACGAGAAGGTCTGGGCGTGATCAACTACTATCCGCTGGCTTCCGGGTTTCTCACCGGCAAGTACCGCAGCGCAGCCGATGCGGCAAAGAGCCCGCGGGGCCAGCGCGCCCAGTCCTACCTCACCGCGCGCGGCATCGCGATCCTCGAAGCGTTGGACCATGTCGCCGCGGATGCCGGGGTCAGCGTGGCCGCCGTCGCATTGGCCTGGTTGCTCGCGCAGCCGGCGGTAACGGCTCCGATCGCCAGTGCGACATCCCTCGAGCAGCTCTCGGAACTGTTCACGGCCGTACGCGTCTCGCTCAGTCGCGAAGCACTCGATCGGCTGGATGCGGCCAGTCGCCTCTAGCGCAGAGGCCTCTTCGCCGCTAGGTCGCGGCGATGCCGCCGCGGCGTGCACGCAGCCGGTTGGCAAACCAGGGCACGATGCCCACCGCGATTCCGCCTATGCCGACGATCTTGGCGGTCAGGTCGAACGTCGGAATGCTGTAGAGACCGATGAAGACCAGAAACAAGGCGCTCGCCCCGGGCCAGCCGACCAGCAAGAAGAAGCCCGCAGGGCTCTTGAGCGCACGATCGCGGTAGTGCCAGGCGCACGCGAAACCGGCAAGGCTGTAGTAGAAGCAGACCTGAAAGCCGATCGCGTTGACGGAATCCTTGATGATTTCGTTCATCGTCGGGGTGAACGAGGACAGAAAGAGGAACAAGAGGCCCAGCACCACGATGATGAGCGTGGCCAGCCAGGGAGTCTGCCAGTGGGGGTGCAGTTGGGCAAATCGCGGATGCAAGACCCCATCACGGCTCTGAGCGAACAGGGTGCGCGAGAACTGCAGGATCGAGGTCTCCAGCGTGCCGATCGTCGAGAGCATCACGCCAAGGATCGCCAGATAGCTCCATTTGCCCGGAAAGAGCTTCGTGGCCAGCAGGAACACCACGTTTGTGCCGGCCGCATCGATCTCGGCGTCGGTCAGCACCAGCAATACCGACGTGACGAAGCCGATGAAGAGCAGCATGACGATGAGCATCGCCCAGAAGGCGCCCCGTCCGGCTGAACTGGAGGCGTCGCGCGTCTCCTCATTGAGGTTCACCGTCACGTCCCACCCCCAGAAAAAGAACAGCGCCGTGAGGGCCCCGGTGGCGAAGGTGGACGGACTGAACGACGCCAGGGAAAACCAGGCGAGTTGGAGCTCGTGAGCGGGATGCGCGCCGTATTCGAGGAAAGCCGCGATGACCACGGCTGCCAGCGTCGCGACCTCGATGCCGGTCATGACGATCTGGGTATAACTGGTTGGCTTGATGCCCTTGACGATCACTGCGCCCACGGCAATCAGCCAGACCGAGGCGACACCATTGACCCAGACCGGATCATCGATGCGCTCGGGCAGGACGGCTCCCAAGGAGACGAAGAGCTGCAGGCTGGCCGTGGCGGCAGGGGTGGTTCCGGAGACCATGAAGACGGTCGAGGCCACGAGCAGTGCCCAGCCGGCAAAGAATCCGAGAAGGGGATTGAAGGTCCGGCCGACCCACGCGTACGATCCGCCGGCGCTGGCCTCGGTCCGGTTCAGGTGCATGAAGGCGAGCGTCACACCGAACATGATGATCCCGCAATAGAGGATGCTCCCCGGGGAGAGCACTCCCACCGCGGCGACCAGTGCCGCGGTCGTGATCGCGACGCTAAATGCCGGCGCGGTACCGGCCACGCCCATCACGATCGACTCGCTCGTGCCCAGAGCGCCTGCGGCCAGTCCCTGCGTTTCAGTCATGCGTCTTCTTTCGCGGTTGATCAAGACGGTGCAGTGTCGCCGTGCTCGCCGCAGTGCGCGCAAGGACGGCGCAATCGATTGTATCGAATCGCAGAGCTCTAGTGGGGCGCGACCAATCTCTGTTCGAGTTCGCCCGACAGAGGATCGGCAAACCGGTGACCGGTCGTCGAGACCACGAGCGACTCGAGGGTGTCCGTCAAGGTCTCGGCGAGCGGCCGGATCGAAAGTCCGGTCTCGGTCGCGCGCCTCACGTCCACCGCGGCCAAGCCCTGATAGAGGGGATCGGAGGCCGGGATCCAAAGCGGCAACCCCGTCCAGGGCACCACTCCTGCCGACAGAAGATGCGCGTCGTCGACCCAATGGATCGCGATGTCAAAGCCGCGGGTGACCGAGAGCTTATGGCCGGCTTCAGCGAGATCGCCCATGGTGAAGTGCTGAGGCGGGCTGCACAGGTTATAGACACCGCCGCGCTGTGCCTGCAGGGCGAAGAGAATCCAGAGCACGGCGTCGCGCGCGTCGATCAGCTGGATGGATCGTCCCGGAGGTGCCGGCATCGCGGCGACGCTGCCGCGCGCATCGAGCAGGGTCGGGGCGCCAAAGCGGGCCGCCCAATAGGTGAAGCGGTCGGTCGGATCGTGCGGTCCGACGATGAGGCCCGGGCGCACCACGAGTGCAGCGCGCCCGAAGGCCGACAGGACAATCTGTTCCGAGGCGGCCTTAAGCGCCCCGTAGTCGGCTGCGATATCCTCCGAATCGGGATTGGTCAGTACGGCCGTGGCGGCGGTTTCGTCGAGCCCCTGTTGGGACAGATCCGCGTAGGCCGAGACGGAAGAGATGAACACATAGCGCCCGACGCGGCCTGCAAGACAGTCGACGCTGGCCCGGACGTGCCTTGGAACATAGCCGCTGGTGTCGAGCACCACGTCCCACTGCCCGTCCTTCAGGCTCAGAAGGCCATCGCCCAGGAGCGGATCACGGTCACCGATTCGGCACTCGACATCTAAGCCGAAGGGATTCGCGCTGGTGCCGCGGTGAAAGAGGGTCACGCGGTGACCTCGCGCCAGGGCGGCCTCGACAAAGTGCCTGCCAAGAAAACGAGTCCCGCCTAGAATCAGTATGTCCATCGATCGTCCCCGTTGGGGTTGTGCGCGCATCCCGACCCGCACAACCATCCCCCCGCATGCGATTCCGGCTCAATGGGGGGTCAAGGCGCGGTGAAGCTGGCGCCTTCCCGTCCCCCAACAACCCAAAGGGCCAAAATCCGCTACAGTTAGAGTGTATGAGGCGGCCAAGGTGCCGTACAAGCACCCGCGCCCCCCGGTGATTTCTTGCTTTCTCTTGCATTCCCAGCGCTAAGACGCAGGGCGTGCGGGAATGAGCGGAAGAGGGATTGCCAGGCTTAAGGGCACGAGCGAGGCGCGATGTGCCGGTCTCCCCGAAACGTTCGTCGCGCCGAATGCGAGCGTTTTGCCGTTTTTCCTCCCATCACGATCCGATGACTCCGACCCCTTCGCTTAATCCGCTCCTCGAGACCAGTCGATTGCCGTACCAACTGCCCCCGTTTGACCAGATCTCGCCCGCACACTGCGCCGAGGCGCTTGCGGCGGGGATGCGGCTCCACCGGCTGGAAGTGGACGGCATCGCAAGCCACCTGGGAGCGCCGAGCTTCGAGAACACGCTCGTCGCCCTGGAGCGGGCAGGAGAGCTGCTTGATCGGGCCAGCCGCGTGTTCTGGAACCTGCAAAAGGCCAATGGCTCGGATGCACTCGATGCGATCGCCGCGGAGTACTCGCCCCGGCTCGCGGCGCACCGTGACGCGATCATGCACGATGAAAGGCTCTTCGCACGCATCGATGCACTCCACAGGCAGCGCGATGCGCTCGAGCTCTCGGCCTTGGACCGGGCGCTTCTGGAGCGCATCCACCTCGACTTCGTTCGTGCGGGCGCAAGACTGTCTGCGCCGCAGAAGGCACAACTGGCCGCCTACAACGGCGAATTGGCGGCGCTCTCGGCGCGCTTTGGGCAAAACGTCCGTAAGGACAGCGCACGGCTCGCGCCGTGGACAGACGTGCGTGCCGAACTTGAAGGCTTGACTGATGCCGAGATCGAGGCGGCCCGCTCGAGCTCCCTTGAGCGTCGTGCACAGGAAGGGTATCTGCTGCCGCTCCTGAGCCCGACCCAGCAGCCGCAGCTGGCCCGTCTGCACCGCCGTCCCGCGCGGCGCCGGCTGCTGGCCGCTGCGCTCGACCGCGGCATGTCAGGCGGCGAGTTCGACAATCGTCCGCTCATCGCGCGCATCGCGAGCTTGCGTGCCGAGCGCGCCAAGCTGCTGGGCTATCGGCACCACGCCGACTATGTACTCTCGGACAGCATGGCGGGCAGCGCTCTGCGGGTCAATCAGTTCTTAAGGGAACTCGCGCCGCGCGCCATGGCCGGTGCAAAGCGCGAGGCCGAGTCACTGCAGTCGCTCATCGACCAGAGCGGCGCCGCATTCCCGCTCGAGGCACACGACTGGGCCTACTACGCAGAGGCCGAGCGGTTGCGCCGACATGCCTTCGACGAGGCAGAGCTCAGACCCTATCTCGAGATGGCGACGGTACTGCGGGACGGCGTGTTCTTCGCGGCCGAACGCCTCTACGGTCTGCGCTTTCAAGCGCGCACGGATCTGCCGGTCTACCACCCAGAC
This sequence comes from Rhodospirillales bacterium, assembly GCA_903970305.1. GTDB lineage: Bacteria > Pseudomonadota > Gammaproteobacteria > Burkholderiales > Burkholderiaceae_D > BOG-994. The sequence goes on from CAJCID010000276.1 coordinate 24,958, forward strand.
GTCGAGCTCTACGAGGTCTTCGATGCCGATGACCGGCCCCTGGCGCTTTTTCTGACCGACTTTTATGCACGGCCCAACAAGTCCGGGGGCGCCTGGGCGAGCGTGTATGTGCCGCAGTCCGGGCTCTTGGGCACGCTGCCGGTGGTGGCCAATCACCTGAACGTGCCCAGGCCTGCGCCGGGAATGCCGACGCTTCTCACGCCCACCGAGGTCGTGACCATGTTCCACGAGTTCGGTCATGGACTGCACGCGATGCTCTCGAATCTACGCTATCCGCGTCTGTCGGGGATGAACGTGGCGCGCGACTTTGTCGAGTTTCCATCCCAGGTCAACGAGATCTGGGCCTTCTGGCCCGAGGTTCTGAAGAACTACGCACGCCATGTCGAGACCGGTGCCGTCATCCCGGATGCGCTCGTCAAGAAGATTCTCGCCGCGCGCGATTGCATGCAAGGGATGTTGACCACCGAATACCTCGGTGCCGCCCTTCTGGATCTGGCCTGGCATGAACTCGAGGGGCCCATCGAGACCGACGCGGTGGAGGCTTTCGAGAAGAACGCCCTGGAAGCGGCCGGAATCGCCATGGACGCGGTACCGCCGCGCTATCGATCCGGATATTTCCGGCATATCTTCGATGGGGGCTATGCCGCGGGCTACTACGCTTACCTCTGGAGCGAGGTCCTGGATGCAGACGCGGAGGACTGGTTCGCTGAAAATGGCGGCCTGAACCGCGCCAACGGGCAGTGGCTGCGCGAACAGGTTCTCGCGCAGGGTGGAGGGGCGGGCGCGGACCTTCTTTTTCGCCGCTTTCGCGGCCGCGATCCCGAACCGTTGGCGATGCTCAAGCGTCGTGGTCTTGCCCCACTCACACCGTCCTAGTGGCTTGACCGTTCCTAGAGGCGGGACACGAAAGGGTTATCGCGGACGTAAAAGCGCAAGAGCCGGCGCGCCCAGTGACCGGCGTAGTCCACCCCGATGCGCGCCTTACGCACAACGCGCAAGGGTCGGAGGGTTTCTGGCCGCGCGATGAAGAGTTCGCGCCCGCAGAGGTCCACGCCGTTGCTCTGCCGATCGATGCCATAGGCGCGGCAGACGAGCCCCGGTCCCGCGGTGCGGCCGGGCAGATCGGCAAGCGGTTCGACCGCGCGGATCAGTACAGCCTGGGCCAGACCTATGGGCCCGGTCACGACGTTCAAGCAGTGATGCAGACCATAAATCATGTAGACATAGGCATAGCCGGGGGGGCCGAACATCACTTCGGTACGGGCGGTGCGGCCGCGCGCACTGTGGGCAGCGCGATCGTGGGGACCGAGGTACGCTTCGACCTCGACGATGATCCCGGTGCGCTCGACGCCCTCGACGCGCCGCACAAGAAGCTTACCGAGGAGATCGGGAGCGACGTCGATCGCGTCGCGAGCGTAGAAGGATCTCTTCAGGGTCTGCATGACCCAAGCTTAGCCGAGCGCTGGCACGAGTGGATAGAGCACGCGTTCGATCCCCTTGCAGGCCAGCACCGGCCGAGCGTGCGCCCGACGGCCGCGACCACACTGCGCCTCGTGCTGGGCGATCAACTGCACGCCGGGCACAGCTGGTACGCGCGGCCTGATCCAGAGGTGCTCTACATCATGATGGAGGTACGCGAGGAGACCGACACCGTCGCCCATCATGCCCAGAAGATCATCGCCTTGTTCGCGGCGATGCGCACCTTCGCCCTCCAGTTGCGCGAGGGGGGCCACTGTGTGGCGTATCTGCGCATCGGCGCGCCCGGCAATGCCCAGTCCATCGCAAGGAATCTGGGGCTGTGGATCGAGCGCCTGAACCTGAGGCGGCTCGAGTGGCAGTCTCCCGACGAATGGCGCGTCGATCAAAGCCTCGCAGAGCTTGCCCGCCTTGCGCCCATCGAGACCGCAATGGTCGATAGCGAGCACTTCTTTTTTGAACGCGGCGCGGTGGCAGAGCTTTTTCGGGGCAAGAAGCGCTGGCTGCAGGAGAGCTTCTACCGGCATGCCCGCAGCACGCACGGTATTCTCCTGTGCAGTGATGGGAGCCCTTTGGGCGGTCGCTGGAACTTCGATACGGAGAATCGCAGGGCGTGGAAGGGCGAGCCTCGAGTGCCGTCGGCGCTAACGCGCCGTCACGATCACAGCGCGCTCTGGGATGAGGTGGTCAAAGCAGGCGTGCAGACGATTGGCGCGCCCAGCGCAGAGAATATCAGCTGGCCCCGCGATCGCAGCGAGGCGCTGTGCGACCTCAGGCAGTTCATCGAAGAGCGCCTCGTCCACTTCGGAGACTACCAGGATGCGATGGCAGCGGCTGAACCGACGCTCTTTCATGCGCGCTTGTCCTTCGCGTTGAACGTGAAGCTGCTCGGGCCCGCCGAAGTGGTCCGCGCAGCAGAGGAGGCTTTGCGTCAGGGGCGCGCGGGCCTGCCTGCCGTCGAGGGCTTCATCCGGCAGATCCTCGGCTGGCGCGAATACATCCGCGGCGTCTATTGGGCGCGCATGCCGGCCTATGCCCAGAGCGACTACTTCGAACACCGGGAAGAACTCCCGGAGTGGTTTTGGACCGGCCAGACCGGCATGCGCTGCCTGTCCGTGGCCATTGGCCAGAGCCTTGCGGGCGCCTATGCGCATCACATCCAGCGTTTGATGCTAACGGGCAACATCGCGCTCCTCCTAGGCGTGTCTGCGCGGGCCATCGAACGCTGGTATCTGGCGATCTACATCGACGCCTTCGAATGGGTCGAGATGCCCAACACCCTCGGCATGTCGCAGTTCGCTGACGGGGGATTGCTTGCGACCAAACCCTATGTAGCCAGCGCAGCCTACATCGATCGGATGAGTGATTACTGCGCGGGCTGCCGTTACGATCGCAAACAGCGTCTGGGCCCCAAGGCGTGTCCGTTCAATGCCCTCTATTGGGACTTTTTCTTGCGGCATCGTGCTCGGCTCGGCGGACTCGCGCGCCTGGCTCTTGTCTATCGCAACCTCGATCGGATGAGCGAGAACGAGCGTGCAGATCTGACCGAGAAGGCCGTCCAGCTGCGCGAACGCGCGGCTTTGCTCTAAGTCAAAGCGAATCGGGCAGGCAACCGCGAGGTCCTTGGAGCGCGGTCCCTCTCGAGTGCGGCTTCTCCCGGGAGTCAGTCGGCTGCTTAGTGCGCCGCTCGTGGATTTGCTAGAATGAATCGATCCTTCCTGAAAGAGTCCACGCCAAAGGGGCGCCCGTGCCGGAACTCGGAACCACGCAGAACGAAACCCGGTGCGACGTTCTCGTCGTGGGGGGCGGCCCGGCCGGAGCGACAATTGCGGCGCTCCTGGCGGCCCGCGGCCACGACGTGGTCCTCGTCGAAAAGGACAGGCATCCGCGTTTTCACATCGGCGAATCGCTGTTGCCGATGAATCTGCCGTTGTTGGATCGGCTCGGCGTGGGCGAAGAGGTGGCGAAGATCGGCATGGTGAAATACGGCGCCGAGTTCGTCTCTCCCTATCATCGCAAGACCGTCACCTTCAATTTCGGCAACGCTTGGAACAAGAACTTCCCGTACGCCTATCAGGTGCGGCGCTCCGAGTTCGATCTGGTCCTCTTGGACAATGCGCGCAGGCGCGGAGCACGGGTCATCGAAGAGTGCAAGGTGACCGGCGTCGAATTCGATCCGGACGGCGGCTCGCGCGCGCGGGCAACGCATGCTGACGGGCGCGTCGCGTCCTTCGCGGCGCGCTTTATCGTGGATGCCTCGGGCCGCGATACACTCCTGGCGAACCGCTTCCAGATCAAGGAGCGTAATTCCAAGCACAACAGCGCAGCTCTCTATGGGCATTTCCGCGGTGCCGAGCGCCTGCCGGGCGAGGCCGAAGGCAACATCAGTATCTTCTGGTTCGACCACGGCTGGTTCTGGTTCATCCCGCTTGCCGACGGTACGACGAGTGTGGGCGCGGTGTGCTGGCCTTATTACTTCAAGCGCCGCCAGGCCGATGCCACATCGTTCTTCCTGGAGACGATCGCTTTGTGTCCTGAAGCGGCGCATCGCCTGCGCGATGCCGAACTCACCGGACCGGCCACGGCAACGGGTAATTACTCCTACCGGGCGCGGCATTGCAGCGGACCGGGTTACCTCATGCTGGGCGACGCGTTCGCCTTCATCGATCCGGTCTTCTCGACCGGGGTCTTCCTGGCGATGAACAGCGCCTTTCTTGGGGCCGAGGCCGTCGAGACCTGCCTGAAGGAGCCGCATCACGCGGCGCGCGCGCTGCGCCGCTTCGAGGCTCAGGTCCGTGACGGCATCGACACCTTCTCGTGGTATATCTACCGGGTCACGACCCCTGCGCTGCGCGAACTGTTCATGGGGCCGCGCAACGTGTTGCGGGTCGAAGAAGCACTCTTGTCGTTACTTGCCGGGGATATCTATGGCAGGCGGTCCATCCGTCGACGCCTCGTGATTTTCAAGTGCATCTACTATCTGAACAGCTTGCGCCACGTCAAGACAAGCATGTCGGCCTGGCGCAATCGCAGGCGCGCCATCTCCGAGGCCACGGTCGAAGCGTCCTAGGGCATCGTTCCCAATGAGGATCCTCCCGGCGACGCCACTTCGGGCGCGTCGCACCATTGCCTTAGTCTTGGCCTTGGCCGCTGCGGGCGGCGCACGCGCCGACTCGCTTCCGCTTTGGGAAGCAGGGCTGGGCGTGGGCGCGATTGAGTTCCCCGATTACCGGGGTTCCGACCAGTATCGGACCTATGTCCTGCCCGTGCCGTATTTCGTCTACCGGGGCGACGTCTTCAAGGTCGATCGGGATAGCGCGCGCGCCAACTTCTTCGCAAGCCCCGATGTGCAACTCGACCTGAGCATCAATGGCTCGGTGCCCGTCAACAGCAGCGCGGACCGTGCCCGCGAGGGCATGCCCAATCTCGATCCGAGTCTTGAGGTCGGGCCCGCTTTGGACCTGACGCTGTTGCGCTCGGATGACAAGAAGACCAAGCTCGAGCTGCGCCTGCCGGTAAGGACTGTCGAGGGAAGCAATTTTTCCCATGTAGAGAACATCGGTTGGATCAGCCAGCCGAATCTGAATGTCGATTTCGACGACCCCCTGGGCTACGCCGGTTACCGGCTCGGAATAGAGAGTGCGGCGCTGTTTGCCGACCGGCGCTATTTGCAGTATTTCTATGGCGTCGCACCCGCCTACGCCAACGCAGAGCGACCGAGCTATGAAGCGCACGGCGGGTACGCCGGCAGTCAGCTGATTCTTGCGCTCAGCAGGCGCTACACCGGCATGTGGGTAGGGGGGTTCGTCAAGTGGGACACCCTGCGCGGCGCGGCTTTCGAAGACAGCCCGCTCGTCAAAAGGCGCGAGTTCGTGACGGCTGGATTCGCGGTTTCTTGGATCCTGGGCCGCTCGGCAACCCTGGTCGAGGCCGACCATTGAGGCCAGAGCACCCGACCCACGCTGAAACGCACGCGCCGCACCTTTCTGATGGAGGCCTCGCCCCGATGCCCAGTCCCAAGAGCGAGGTGGCAGGAACCGAGATCAGCCGCGCGCCGGCGGTGGGCGGCGCGCGCCTCGTCTACGAGTACGCCGTCTACTATCTGGGCTGGGCCCTATTCGGAGGCGTTGCGCTCCTGTGGGGCCTGCCGGCGTTGATACTGAGCCTGGTGTTGCCCAGAAAGCGAGCCACGACCCTTGGTCAAGTCATGATCAGGACTGGCTTTCGATTCTTCGTGGCCGTGATGGAGAGAACCGGAATCCTGCGCTGCGACCTTGGCGCCCTCGATTGCCTTGGATCCGAACAGAGACTCGTGATCGCTGCGAACCATCCGACCCTGCTCGATGCGGTGCTTGCGATTTCGCGACTGCCGCGCGTGGTCTGCATCGTCAAGGCGCCGATCTGGGACAACCCCTTTCTCGGCGGGGGCGCCCGTCTGGCCGGATATCTGCGCAACGACGATGGCCTGCAGTTGACCAAGCGGGCGGTACGCGCCGTCGCTGAGGGGGTGCCCCTTCTGATCTTTCCGGAGGGCACGCGTACGGGCAAGCCCCCACTTGCGCCCTTCAAGGGTGGCTTTGCCCTGATTGCAGCCC
>CAJCID010000277.1 GCA_903970305.1 Rhodospirillales bacterium
GTGGGCACCGCACTGGGCGCGGCGCTCGGAGCTGCGGTGGGTAACCACCAGGGGGCTGGCGTCGGTGCGGGGGTGGGCGCGCTTGCGGGAACCGGAGTCGCTGCGAACGGTACCGCGACTGCGCAGCAGTCGATCCAGGACCAGTACAACAATGCCTACCTGCAGTGCATGTATTCCAAGGGCAATCAGGTGCCGGGCGTGGCGCCCGCCGCTGCTGCAACGGATAGCGGAGGAGCGCTGGCGCCGATTCCTGACGCCACGGCGAGCATTCCTGGACAGACGATGAGCGTTGCCGAGGCGCAGTCGCGGCTGAACTCATTGGGCTTTCCTGTGGGTGCCGCCGACGGGGTCATGGGCCCGCGTACCCGTACGCAGTTGAAGAGCTTCCAGAGGGCCCATGGCTTGCCCGAAACCGGGGAGTTGGACACGGCCACGATCACCGCTCTGAGCACCTAGGGGGCCTGGGGGCCGGGAGGAAAGCAGGTCAGACCGGCCCTTGCTGCATGGGCTCGCGACCGAGGGGTGCTGCTGGCTCCTCTACATCGTCCTTGCGGCGCGCGAGGAGCCCGGGTGCGGTGCCCTACTTTGTGTCCTGGCACGCGAACGACCCTCCCGTGAGGTCCTTGTGGTCCTGGTGGGACAGGGTTAACTTCCGGGTAATGTAGTTGTAGGTGCCGTAGGTACGACCGCTGATGTTTTCTTTACCCTCGCGGGTACAGCCGGAAGTGTCGAAGTAGAGTTCGTCCTTGCGCGCGTACTCAATTGAGCCGATCTTGCAGAGTTTGATCTGATCGCCCCCGATGAGTAGGTTGCCCGAGAAACTGATCGAGTCATTCTCGATGCGCATGCCAATCTCTTCCCGATCCAGAGTCTGGCCATTCCCGACCATGCCTTCGAGCTTCAGAAAGACATGACCTTTGCAGAGCGCCTTGGTGTTCGGATACTGGGTGCAACCGGCCAGAGCGCCGATACCCAAAAGCCAGACGCCAGCTCTTACCCACGAAGTGCTTCGACGGATTGCCCGGTGTGCGCGAAGGTGCGTCATTGCAGTCCTCAAATCCGAAACAGGGGCTGGCAGCAGAACCTAGCGCGCAGCATCGCCGGCTACGAAGTAAGGTCCCCAGAAATAGGGGTGACGGTACAGGCTACCGTACTGACCTGCCAGCATGTCGCGCTGCACGCGGGCCATTGCCGCGGCTTTCGTGATCGTCGGCTCGGCTGCGTAGCCCTTGAATAGGCCCACGGTCAACTCCTTGGCGGATTCCGACTCGACGGCCCACTGGGTCGCAAGAAGGGAGCGCGCCCCGGCCGCGAAAAAGCCGCGCGACAGGGCCGACATCGTGTCCCCGGCGTTACCACTGGCGAACCCGGTGTTACAGGCCGACAGGACGACCCAGTCCGCGTTCAGACGCAAGCCGATGATGTCATCGATGGTCAGAACCGAATCCGGCAGCCCCCGACCTTCATAGGCCAGCGCGAGTCCGGCCTTGAGCATGCCCGGGACCTCGCCGGGAAGCAGGCCATGCGTGGCGAAGGTCACGACCCGTTCATCCACCAGATCCTCCTTCATGACGCGGCTGCGAGAAGCCTCTGTGCCGCGGATGACGCTCTCAGAGGGCGCGTTCAGGGCAGAGGCGATCGCGCGTGCCTCCGAAAAGGTCTCAGGCAGGGGCGCGACGGTGTGGTAATCGAGTTCGCTGAGCCTCCCGCCGGCCGTGCGGATCGCCCGCTCGCGCACGCTTCCTGCCGCGGCGGTCTCTACCGCGGGGTGCTCAGTCCCGTCGAAACTGGGATCTGCGAAGGCGATGAAGGGATTTTTCGCGTGCCGGGCGCCCTGTGCTGCCTGACTGCGCGCGAGTACGAGCGCCGATGCACTGGGCATCTGAACGGGTGTTGCGCTCGCGATCCACCATGACGCATTGGCCAAAGTGGTTGCCGGCTGTGTGACGAGCACGTCCCAGGGCACACTGCTCAGCACGCCGCTGGCCGAGAGATAGACGGTTGGCTTACCCTGGATCCAGGGCTTGATCGGTGCGATGAAGGACTGATAGAGGCCGTTGGCTGCGGTGAGATCAAAACCGGCCAGATCGTCGGCCTTGGCAGGGGGGATGCCTGCGTCGAAGGCCTTGCGTAGCGCGATGGTCATCTCCTTGGCCTTGGCGCGCGTCACCTCCAGACGGACCGCATGGAGTTCACCCCCGGGAAGGACGACGAACGCGAAACTCGCCTTGCCGCCGGCATAAAGGTTCACATAGACCTCGTCTGGATGCAGGATCGAGCCAACCTTGGCTGCGGAGGGGATGCTGGGTGCGACCAGCTCTCTGTAGATCGGGAACTGCGTGGCGATCTGGCGCCTCAGTTCCGTGAGCTTGGCGTTCGAGTCCTGCAGGCTCTTCTCCTTCTCGGCGACGTCGACCGCCTGGCGCTTGGCCACAATCGGATCGGCCTCGGTCTGCTTACTCAATCGATCGAGGCGGTCCGCCGCGCTGGCAAACGAGTTGCGGTTTGTGGCTTGCTCAAAGCGCAGATTCTGTTCTGCCTCGATCAGCGAGCGCAGTTTGGGATCGCTTGCCGCCAGTCGTGCGGCTCCATCGGTGAGCGCCCCTTGCGAGGCGTTGACACGCATCAATTCAGCGATCCGAAAGGCGAGCGCCTGGGCCTGGGCTGTCTCGGGAAAGGCTCCGGGGAGCATCAGCCGGTCCATCGCTGTCACGAGCGCACCATCCTCGTCGTAGGAGCCGCGCGTGCTCACATCGGCCCAGTTGTCCTCAGTGCTGGCGAGCGGCGCGACGTAGCGTTCGATTTCGGCAAGGCTGACGTTGCCGGCCGGATCGTCGAGGCGGAAGAGCATCTGCATCGCATACTCGTACTTATAGAACGGACTCTCGCCTCCTTGATGGCGGAAGTTCCTTTCCTTCGCTTCGCCAACGAGCGCGGCGGCAGAGGCCCACTGCCCGTGGGCCGCAAGGCCCAGGGAATCGGTCTCTTCGCCAGGGAATTCGCCGGCCGCGATCGGATCGGTGGCCCGGATGCGCTGGACCGCATCGGCGTCAGCCGAATATTCGGCGATGCGTCCCATGGCCAGCGCGATCATGAGCCTCAAGCGCAGGCTATCGGCATACGGGGGACCGCTCTCCGGCGAGGCCTCGCGCTCGTATTCGGCGATGCTGGAGTTGATGGCCTGCAAGGCGCCCTCATAGTCGTCGTAGGAACAAAGGGCGATCGCGCGCGCATGGGCGACGCGGGCGCGCTGGAACCGCGTCGCGTGCAGGTCAGGCCGGGCGTCGAGATAGTAGTCCATCGAGTTCACAAAGCTCAGCGCCTCGGCGCGCCGATTATTCTGGACCATGAGGCGTGCGAGCTCCGTGGAGCGGTTCAGGAATTCGTTGGCAGCCGCGCGATGCCGCTTCTCGCTCAGCGTCGGGTCGTTGAAGTTGGCCCAGGCCAGCTCAGAGGCCTCTCGATACTTGAGCAGGGCAGTGTCGTGGCGATTCAGGAAGCGTCTTGCGATTTCCGCCTCTGCACTAAGGAAGGCATAGGCGGGTTCTCGAGAGAGGAGCTCGAGTTCAGCCGGTTTCGTGTCAGCCGCGAGGCTCTTGGCCCGTGTGATCGTCCGCTGGCTCCTCTGGTATTCCTTCGTCAGGGCCAGGCTCAGGGCAAGGCTTGAGGCCGCAAGCGAGCGGCGACCGGGCGAGATGGCCGAGTCCTCGATGATTTCTGCACGAACCTTGAGCGATTCGGCGACACGGCCGGAGTTGTAGTAACCCCGTGCCAACTCGTCGTAGAGTTGATAGCGCATCTCGCCGTCAGAGCTCTGATCGAGCTGCTGACGGAGCGCCTTGATCCGCTCGTCGGGAAAGGGCCTCGTTGGTGCACCATTGCCCCGACGCGGGCCTGCAGCGTCGGGATTGGCCTCCTGCCCGCTACTCGGTGCAAGGGTGTCGGAATCCGACGCGCCCGGTGTGCGCTCCTGCGGTGTGCCAACCCCTGGACATAGCAGGCACAGTCCCAGTGCGAGTCCGACCGCTTGCGACCACCGTTTCATCCCATTCTCCCCCGAGGCCCTCTCGGGTCCCGCGCAACTTGGCCATCGGATTTCCAGTAGTCGTCGCATGAGCACGGCGACGCCCGTAACCGGTCGCCGTTCGTGTTGACGACCCACAGCTCGCCGATTCGGATCCAGGCCAACTCCATCTGACGGGAAGGACACCCGCGCCGAGCGCCCCGATGCGCGCCACCGTGTTGGCTCCGGAAATATTCTTTTTTTGCTCGACTCGCCCCGGCGCTCGATTGCTAGGGCGGAGCAAGTCCCGATTCTGACATTCTCCGGGAGACGAAGGAAGGGGCTTGACTTCCAGGCCCGACATCCGGGCTTGACTTCCGGGCTTGAGTTTCGGGCTTGACTTCCGGGAGGCGGTGCGCGCGGCCATTCAGGGAAGACGGATACCCGCAGGACGGGGCACGGGAGAGGCCTGCCCCCGCCAATGGTGTCGCGCTATGTCGCTCCTTCCCGGCTGCTGCCAGCGGCCCGGGGTAGAGGCTCGTTCAGACCCGGCAGCTTGTCCCAATCGGTGGGCACGAGCCGGGACCCGTCCTGTGGGGTGCTAGTGGGCAGGTGATGAAGTTCGGGATCGAGTGCAACGCAGGCGATGAAGATCAGAATGCAAACGACCTGCAGCACATTGAAGAAGAGGTCCCTGCGTGCCGCATCGCGGCTCTCATCAGGGTCGGGAGCACGGGGCTCGGGCATTGAATTCTCCAGGAGAGTTGGTGGAACGTCCCGGTGGCTTGGAGCCCGGCCTGCCTGACAGGTGGCCCCGACCAGGACCAACCCACTGTAGAGGTTAGGAAGCGCTCCAGCATGTGAACAATTCACGCCCGAAATGTGGCCTATTCACATCGCCAAACAGGAAAAGCGACCTGCCTGGAGACGGGCTTGGGGTGTGGCGGCGGGTTCGAGGCCTGTCCAGGGCAGGAGGGTTCCAGCGGGCGGGGAACTGCGAGGATCAGCGGCGCGGCCGGGGACCCACTTTCGTGGTCTGGCGGGAGGAACCTACCAGGCCGCGGGGGGCTTCTTCAGAATCAGGATCCGCTTGGGTTCCAGCACGATGTACTTTCCGACGGTCAGTTCTTTAAAGATCCGGCTCACCATCTCGCGCGAGGAACCGACCCGGTCGGCGATACCTTGCTGCGTGAAGCGTTCTTCAACGACCATCTGTCCATCACGCTCGACGGCGTGATCCATCAACAGGCGGACCACCCGGCTATAGACGTCATCGAGCGCGAGGCTCTTGACGTTCTCGGTCGTCTGCCGCACCAGCCGGATCAGCTTGTGAATCAGATGGAGGGCAAAGTCAGGATGCTCCGCGATGAATTCGCGCAGATTGGCCCCCTGTACGACTGAGCAGGTCGTGGGCTCGAGCGTCATCACGGAGGCCGACCGAGGCCGTCCATCGAGCGCGAGTTCGCCCAGATACTCGCCAGGGCCGTGGACGTTATAGACCACTTCCTTGCCTGAGTTTCCGATCGAAAATGCCTTCACCTTGCCGCTGAGGATGATGTAAAGCGAATCGCCTGGGTCTCCCTCATTGAGAAGGATCGCTCGGGCAGGGTAGGAACGTACCTGTCCTTTGGCGGCGATCTGACGCAATACCGCGTCACTGACGGCTTCGACGGTAGCGGGACCTTCGCGGGCACTCATGTTGGGCTTTCAGAGACGGCTGGAAAACGGACCGATGCGCAAGCTCCCCGGGGTCGGGCAGGCCTGGCCTTGGCGGAAGAAGCCTCCATCGTATCGACTACAGCGGCGTTGTGAAAAGGAAGGAACCCAGTTTATTGCAGTTCGCGCGCCCCGAGAAACTGCAGTATGTACACGGATTATTGCAAAGTTTCCCACTGCCGTGGGCGCGATCTCGGAGGGGCGCTGCCGGGCCTCTGGAGGCGCGTAGAGCCATGCGAGCTTCCCCGGGCACCGCCAGCGGCACTGTTTCCTGTACAACAGTTGTATCGGATTTTCATCGATGACGGTTTTTCGGAGGCGGTTCTGGGATGATAGAGGCCTGCTTTACGAACAGGACGACCAGTAAAGGAGGCCCCCGACCTCGAGAAATCGGGGCGAGGGCCCAAGACCCAGTGGATGGAGTGGATGGCATCTCAGCCGATGGAATTGACGAAGAGCGCAACTACCGAGGTCACCGAAGAGCGGCTGCATCAGAAGCCAGCAGACGACCCTCTTTCCGACCGCCACACTGTGCGCGTGCGCACATCCGTGTCGGCGGTGCGCGCCGACGAGGTCCATTTTGTCGCGCGCCATCTGCTGCGCGATTGGGCGGACATCGCAGAGCTGGAGGAGCAGGATGTGGACCGCCAAGCGGGCCGCTTTCGGGGGGGGCCGAACAACTGGATCATCCAGACTTATCTGCGCCTGAAGGGTCCCCTCGAGACCAAAGGCATCAGCGTCTCGATCAGCGAGGATCTCAAGCCTGCCGCGGTCAACATCGCTCACCGCGATTCCTTGAACCGATGGCTCCTGCCCTATTGTCAATGCTTCATCGTGGGTGTCCGTGCCGACCGACCCAAGGTCTTCGTATGCGACTGGGAGATCGTGCAGAACCAGAGCCTGCCCCGTTCTGCCGAGCAAAGCGCGATTCCCGTCTGGCCCCAGCCGGGTCTGATTGCCCGAGATCCGGGCCGCGGCGCCCGTATCGAGCGCATGGCGTACTTTGGGCGCACCGGCACTGCTTCGGCATGGCTTGCCGAACCTGGCTTCCAGGCCGCGCTCGCCCAGCTGGGAGTCCAGTTCGAGATACGCGAGGATGCATGGTTCGACTACTCCGATGTCGATCTCGTGCTCGCGCACCGCATGGAGTCCCCCACGATGTTGCAGCAAAAGCCCGCCAGTAAGCTCATCAATGCCTGGCACGCAGGCACACCCGCTCTTCTTGGCGATGAGCCTGCCTATCGTGCCCTGCGCCGCAGTGATTTGGACTATATCGCTGTTGATTCTGCGCAGGAGGTACTTTCTGCCGTGCGCCGCTTACGCGCAGATCCGCTACTTTTTCACGGCATGGTGCACAACGGAGCGGTCCGCGCGGCCGATTTCACGGTCGATCAGGTTCGCGAACTCTGGCTTGATTGCCTTTTGGGGCATGCGCTACCGAAGGCCTCGCAGGTCGCACTCCGTCCTGCGGTCATGGCGTGGTCGGCTCAGGCGCGACGGCTCGTGCTCCAGAAGATCGAATCGCGCCGCTTCAAATATCGCCATGCCAGGGAGCGCGCTGCACTGCAGAAGATGAATCGCCTGGCGCCCAAGCTCTGAAGCCGATTGACGGAGGCGTGGTTCGGCGCTTTCGCGCTCGCCCTGGCTCCGCGTCGTTTTTGCTTAGAGCAAGGCAGATGCTCTTCGCATGCACCGCCGCGATGAGCGCTCATCGTCTCGATCTTGACGACCTCAAGCGAGCCCCGGATCGGGGTCCGGCGTCGGCCCCGGGACCCGGGGGGCTCACCCCTGGTTTACCCTGAGTCTCGCGCCGGGGTTCGGTCCCGGGCGTGTGGCTGCAGTAAAATCGTATCACTAGAACCCTTACGCGACCGCCGAGTCGTCGGGTGCTCGGCCGCACCGAGGAGACCACACGATGAATCCGAAAGATACCCAATCGCCACCCTGGGTCGCGGTATTGCGCGTGACGAGCGGCAACTTCCTCGAGATGTACGACTTCATCGTCTACGGTCTGTATGCCTCGTTTATCGCCGCGACTTTTTTCCCCGAGGGTGACGAGTTCGCCTCCGAGATGAAAGCGCTCGTGACATTCGGTGCCGGCTTCTTGATGCGCCCCCTGGGCGCGATCATTCTCGGAGCCTACATCGACCGGAAGGGCCGACGCATCGGCCTCGTGCTGACCCTCGGGCTGATGGCCTGGGGAACGCTTCTGATTGCGTTCGTTCCGGGCTACGCCGCGATCGGTATCGCCGCACCGCTACTTGTGCTGGTGGGCCGCCTCCTCCAGGGATTTTCCGCGGGGGTGGAACTGGGCGGTGTTTCGGTGTATCTGGCCGAGATCTCCACGCCCGGCAACAAGGGTTTCTACGTCAGCTTCCAATCGGCCAGTCAGCAGATCGCCGTGGTGTTTGGCGCATTGCTCGGTACGCTTTTGACCAGCACGCTCACGCGCGAGCAGATGTCCGACTGGGGTTGGCGCATTCCCTTCATCGTCGGGTGCCTGATCGTACCGTTCATCTTCCTCATCCGGCGCTCGCTGGCCGAGACCGGAGAGTTCCTGGCGCGCAAGGAACGTCCCAATGTCAGGCAGATCCTCGAGTCGATGGTGGAGAACTGGCAGATCGTCGTTCTGGGCACCTTGATGGTCGTCATGACCACGGTCTCGTTCTACATGATCACGGCCTATACGCCAACCTTCGGCAAGAATGTCCTGAAGCTCCCCGATAATCAGAGTCTGCTCGTGACGGTGGCTGTGGGCTTGTCCAATTTCTGCTGGCTACCCATCATGGGCGCCGTCTCCGACCGGATCGGCCGAAAGCCCGTTCTGGTGACATTCACGATCCTGACGATCCTGACTGCCTATCCGGCCATGCACTGGCTGGTCAGCAACCCGTCGTTCGGTAATCTATTGGCCGTCGAATTGTGGCTCTCCTTCCTCTATGGGAGCTACAACGGCGCGATGGTGGTTTACCTGACGGAGATCATGCCTGTCGCAGTGCGCACGGCTGGCTTCTCTTTGGCCTACAGTTTGGCTACGGCGCTCTTTGGAGGGTTCACGCCCGCCATTGCCACGTGGCTGATCCACGCAACCCAAAACGGGGCAGCACCGGCGATCTGGCTTTCCTTTGCTGCGTGCTGCGGGCTTTTCGCGGTGCTCATGCTGACGAGGCGCGTCCAGAATCCCGTCGGAGCGGTTCCGGTTCCGAACTGAACCCAAGAGGCTCTGTTCCCTGAGAGCCACGACTCGACGACTGGAGGCGCCCGCTGTTTGTTATGTTGCGGGAGCATGACCCAAATGAGACGTTCTCAGAGGCTGTCCGGACCAGTGACATCCACCCGACAAGGACCCAAGAACTGGGCCGTTGCCATACGGTCCGTACGGCGTCGCTGTGATGCTGCGTGGCTCCTTTTGGCGCGGTGCACCGAGCAGGGGGCAGGCGTGCTGCGCTCTTTCATGGCCGGCAACCTCACGCGTGGCGTGGCCCGCATCGCTGTCCTTCTTGGCTTCGTGCTGCCGGCTGCCCTGGCGCGCGCCGCGCCGCCGTCACCAGAACGCCCATTGCCTGAAGGTCCCCGAGGCGTTGCGGTGCAAGAGGGCCGTCGGATCGTCTCGGACACCGCTCGGGCCTTGCCCGACTCCGTTGGCAACGGCCTTGTCTGCACGAACTGTCACCTCAAGGGCGGTACAGCGTCCCGCGCTTCCCCGTGGACGGGAATCTGGGGGGTCTTTCCCGAATATCGCGCGCGCAACGGCAAGCTCATCACCCTTGAGGAGAGGATCAACGACTGTATGGAGCGCTCCATGAACGGGCGCCCTCTGGCCTACGATTCCGAGGCGATGGTCGCGATTCTGGCCTATATCCAATGGCTCTCCGAAGGTACGGCAACGGGAACGAGCCCCCCTGGCCGCGGCTTTGGGACGATCGACGAAAAGCTGATACCGCGCCCGGAACGCGGCCCGGTCGTTTATGCGGAGCACTGTGCATCCTGCCATCAGGCGCAGGGCGAGGGTCTGCAGGGATCTGACGGGCGCTACGCCGTCCCTCCATTGTGGGGTCCCCGGTCGTTCAACGTCGGGGCGGGCATGGCTCGCACCTATACAGCGGCCGCGTTCATCCTGCATAACATGCCGCTGGGTCAGCCCGATTCGCTCTCGGCCCAGGACGCGGTCGACGTCGCCCAGTTCATCACCCATGGTTCGCGTCCGGCCTTCCCGCGAGCCAAAGAGGATTGGCCCCACGGAGGTCGTCCGGTCGACGCAAGAATTGACTAGTCCCGGTCACGTTTGACTGAATCCAACATCGGCGGCGGCAGGGGCCGTGTCGGTGACAAAAATCACAAGCTGTTGCGAAACACGAGGCCTGGGTGCCTTCGGTGCCACAATGAGAGGTTGTATCCAAAGTTCATGGGATGCGTCGATTGCTCTTGGGGAGCCGATGCCGACCCATCTCGAAGGAGCGAGCCTTGAGCTCAGTAGCGCGTTCGGCCAGCCGCAAAAGGCTCTTCTGGGTGCTCGCGGGGTCGATCATCATCGTCGGGTTTGTTCTGGTACGCGGTTATGTGCATCGAGCCGATGCGGCCGATGCGGCGAGTGGGTCCCCGGCTGCGCCGCCGGTAGGTGCGCTGACCACGTTGGCGCTCCTGCAGGATCTGCCCATCTACCGCTCCGGAATCGGCACCGTCCAGGCTGCTCTGTCGGTCACGGTCAAGGCCCGCGTCGATGGACAGCTCGTCAAAGTCGCCTACAAGGAGGGTCAGACCGTCAAGCAGGGGGATCTGCTCGCGCAGATCGATCCGGACTCCTATCAAGCTCAACTGGACGCCGCGATCGCGCAACAGGCCAAGGACGAGGCGAACTATCAGAATAGTCTCGTGGACCTCGCGCGCTATGCGGAGCTCATGAAGCAGGATTCGATCGCCAAACAGACCTATGACACCCAACTCGCGACGGTCGCCCAGCTGAAGGCCACGGTGGGCGTTGACCGTGCCCAGGTCGCCAACGCACGCGTGCAATTGAACTACACATCGATTCATTCACCAATTGCCGGAGTGGTCGGCATCCGCCTCGTGGATCCGGGCAACATCGTGCACGCCACCGATACCACGGGCCTCGTGATCGTCAATCAGGTGGATCCGATCTCGGTCGTCTTCACACTGCCTGAGGACGCGTTTCAGACCATCAATCATGCGATGCAAAAGAGCGGAACCAAGCCTCTGCAGGTGCTTGCGTATGCGCGCGAGAGCAACGACCAGCTCGGTACCGGACAGCTGCTGTTGATCAATAATCAGATCGACACCACCACCGGGACCGTCCAGCTGAAGGCGAGTTTCCCGAATCCGGAACACAAGCTCTGGCCCGGGCAATTCGTCAATGTACACGTCGTGACCGGTGTGGAGTCGGTCGTGACCATCCCATCGGCAGCGGTCCAGCGGGGGGCCAACGGACTGTATGCCTTCCTGGTCAAACCCGATGGCACCGCCGCCATGGCGCCAATCCAGGTGGCCCTTGAGCAGGACGGCCTGGCCGTGGTGCAGTCGGGCCTCTCCGCGGGCACGCGCGTGGTCGTGGACGGACAGTTTCGGCTTCGCCCGGGGGTGAAGGTCATCGAGCGAGATGCCAACCCAGGGCCCCCCGCGCCTTCCAGCAAAGGTTCCTAGGGCCTCGTCCTCGTGAGCATTTCCGCCCTGTTCATCAACCGGCCGATCGGGACCACGCTGCTCGCCGCGGCGCTGTTTCTGGTGGGCGTAGTGGCCTGGCCGCTGTTGCCGGTCGCACCCCTGCCGCAGGTCGACTTTCCGACCATCCAGGTTTCGGCCACTCTCCCGGGCGCAAGTCCCGAGACGATCGCCTCGACCGTGGCGACGCCCTTGGAGCGTCAGTTCGCGATCATCTCGGGCCTGAGCCAGATGACCTCTGCAAGCTACACCGGGGCCACCAGCATCACGTTGCAGTTCGATTTGAATCGCAACATTGATGCGGCCGCGCTGGACGTGATTACCGCGATCAATGCAGCAGGAGGTCAGCTGCCCCAGAACCTGCCCAGCCCGCCGACCTATCGGAAGATCAACCCAGCCGACCGGGCGATTCTGCTGTTGGCTGTCTCCTCGGACACTCTGCCCCTGATCCAGGTCTCGGACTACGCGGATAATATTCTTGCGCAGCAGATCTCCCAGATCAGCGGAGTCGGCCAGGTCTCGATCAATGGTCAGCAGAAGCCGGCGGTGCGCATCCAACTCGACCCTGCCCGCCTGGCCAGTTTGGGCCTTGGCCTTGAGGACGTGCGCAGCCAGCTCCAGAGCGCCACGATCGATGCACCCAAGGGGAGCTTTGACGGGGCGCGCCGCAGCGCGACGGTGTACGACAACGATCAGATCTTCTCGGCGCGCGACTGGGACAACGTCATCGTGGCCTACGCGAACGGGGCGCCAGTACGCGTGCGTGACATCGGGTCCGCGGTCGACGGCGCGGAAAACTCCAAGCTATCCGCCTTCGCCTACGAGGGGGTCCAGGGGCTTGACCCGGAACTCGGCAAGGGCCATACGATCCTGCTGGCCGTGAACAAGATCCCGGGCGCCAACGTGATCGAAACGGTCGATCGGATCATGGCGACGCTGCCGCGGCTGCGTGCAGTCATCCCGCCGGCGATCAAGATCTCCGTGCTCTCAGACCGCACCCAGACGATCCGTGCCTCAGTTGCCGACGTCGAGTTCACTCTGGTCCTGACGATCTTCCTCGTGGTCCTGGTGATCTTCATCTTCCTGCGTGACGTGGCGGCAACCCTGATCCCTAGCGTCACGGTGCCTCTTGCCATC
Organism: Rhodospirillales bacterium; assembly: GCA_903970305.1. Classification (GTDB taxonomy): domain Bacteria; phylum Pseudomonadota; class Gammaproteobacteria; order Burkholderiales; family Burkholderiaceae_D; genus BOG-994. The sequence continues at coordinate 12,533 of CAJCID010000277.1, forward strand.
CTCGGCACGGCCGCCTGTATGTTCCTCATCGGCTACAGCCTGGACAACCTCTCCTTGATGGCGCTCACGATCGCGGTCGGATTCGTCGTCGACGACGCGATCGTGATGCTGGAGAACATCTATCGGCACGTCGAAGCGGGTATGCCGCCCCGGGAGGCCGCCTTGCAGGGTGCCGCCGAGATCGGTTTCACGATCATCTCCATCTCGGTGTCGCTCGTGGCCGTGTTTATCCCGCTGCTGCTCATGGGGGGCATCGTCGGACGGCTCTTCCGGGAGTTTGCCATCACGGTCACGCTGACCATCGTCGTCTCGGTGCTGGTCTCGCTGACCCTGACACCGATGCTCTGCGCACGCTTTCTCAAGCACCAGTCCGGTTCGCTGGAACACGGGCGGCTCTTCAATTCTTTCGAGCGGGGCTTTGACTGGATGCAGGGGCACTATGAGCGCGGCCTCAGGGTTGTCATGCGCCACCAGTTCATGACCCTTCTCGTCTTCTTTGCCACACTTGCGCTCACGATCTACCTGTTCATCGTCATTCCCAAGGGCTTCTTTCCCCAGCAGGACACGGGTTTTCTGTTCGGTGTGGCCGAGAGCGCGCAGGACATCTCCTTTCAGGGAATGATCACGAAGTCCGAGGAGATCGGCGACATCGTCGCAGCAGATCCGGCCGTCGACGATTTCGGTTTCTTCCTGGGCAACTCGACCTATAACTACACCACCTACTTCATCAACCTCAAACCCCGGGACCAGCGCACGGCCAATGCCGACCAGGTCATCGCCCGCCTGCGCGCGAAGCTCGCCAAGGTCGATGGTGCACGCATGTTCCTGCAATCGGGCCAGGACATCAACGTGGGTGGACGGCTCTCGCGCACCCAGTACCAGTACACCCTGACCGACGCGGATCTGGCCGAACTGTCTGAATGGGCGCCCCGGGTCATGGAGCGCTTTCGAACGCTGCCGCAGCTGACCGATATTGCCAGCGACCAGCAAAGCAGCGCGCCGGCAGTCAATCTGACCATCGATCGCGACCGTGCCTCGAGTTTTGGCATTTCTCCTGCGGTCATCGATGGCACGATCTATGACGCGATCGGGCAAAGACAGATCGCCCAATACTTCACGCAGCTCAATTCCTATCACGTCATTTTGGAGGTCACGCCAAGGCTGCAGGCGGATCCGAGCCTGTTCGACAAGATCTTTATCACCTCGCCTCTCGATGGCAAGCAGGTGCCGTTATCGACGTTCGTGCATATCGACACGTCAAAGACCAACTATCTGTCGATCGCGCACCAAGGCCAATTTCCCGCGGTCACGCTCTCGTTCAATCTGTCCCCCGGCACGGCCCTGGGCGACGCGGTCAAGGCCATCGACGGCGCGGTGCGCGATTTGCACGTCCCGCCCCGCGTGCTCGGCACCTTCCAGGGCAATGCCCAGGCTTTTCAAAGCTCGCTCGCGTCCCAACCCTACCTGATCATGGCCGCACTGGTCGCCGTCTACATCGTGCTGGGCCTGCTCTACGAGAGCTACATCCATCCGCTGACGATTCTCTCAACCCTGCCCTCGGCTGGTGTGGGCGCGCTTCTCATCCTCATGATCGGTGGGTTCGATCTCTCCGTCATCGCACTCATCGGCATCATCCTTCTCATCGGTATCGTCAAGAAGAACGGCATCATGATGATTGACTTCGCCCTGACGGCCGAGCGGGATCAGGGCATGAGTTCAGAGGACGCGATCTTCCAGGCCTGCCTGCTCCGTTTTCGTCCGATCATGATGACGACCATGGCCGCGTTGCTCGCAGGGGTTCCATTGATGTTGGGCACAGGCACAGGTTCTGAATTGCGTCGTCCATTGGGCTTTGCGATGGTCGGCGGGTTGCTGCTCTCGCAAGCGCTGACCCTGTTTACGACCCCGGTCATTTATCTCTACCTGGACCGGGCGAGCCACTGGTATGGCCGCCGCAAAGAGCGGCGCGCGGCCTTGCGCGAGCGTCACTCTCCAGCGGACAAGGCGGCCCAACCAATCCCAAGCGACGCGCCCGCCCAGGGCTAGCTGAGGAAGCTGCACTCCTCGCCTGCGCCAGAAAGCCCGGCCTGTTACCCAAGGGCTGGGCCCGGCTGGGGCATAATCGGCCCACCATGGGACTACTGGACTTCCTGCGTGGGCGGCCGAGGCCCGGCTCTGCCGAAGCGGCAGCGCTGCGCGCACTGCGCCAGTTGAGCGATGAGGAGTTTGTCTCTCGACTCACGCGTGCATTGCGCGATGAAGGATATTCGGCGGATCGCGGGGGGATGACGTCAGGCGATGGGGACCTGCTCCTGCGGCGCCGCGGCGAGCGCACCTGGTTGCGGTATCGGTTCTGGAGGCAGCCTCGGGTGGGTCTCGCTCTGGTGCGCGAACTGCATCGCTTCAGTCAGGCCGAAGGCGCCGCCGGCGCCAAGTTCGTCACGACCGGTCTCTTTACGGCCCGCGCGCGCAAATTTGTCCTGGGTAAGCCGATCGAGCTACTGGATGGCGCCGGCCTTCTGGCGAGGATGCCTGCCCTCTTCGAGCCAGGTCAGATCGAGCTGCCGCTGCGCGAACTGAAGACTTCGTTCGTGCCCGAGCGCGCCGCAGCGCGGCAAGAGCTTTCATCTCCCCGCGCCGATGTCCCCGCCGCCGCTCCTCCGAACTGTCCCCGTTGCGGCGCTGCGATGCGCAAGAAGGTGGCCCGGCAGGGCCACGCCGAGGGGCAGCACTTCTGGTCGTGCACGCGTTCCCCCTCCTGCAAGGGGACCCGGCCCGCCTAGTACTGGCCCAGTAATGGCCTCGTGCCGAGCCTGGCTTGGCACGGGATTCTCTAGGCGGTTTCCTGCACGGGTCGGGCCACGGGCGCTGGCTCGCGCAAAGTCTCTGAGGCGCGGGTCTTGCGATCCTCGATGATCATTGCGCTTGCCTTCTCGGCGATCATCACGGTGGGAGAGCAGGTGTTGCCGGAGGTGATCGTCGGCATGATGGACGCATCGACGACGCGCAGACCCCAAAGGCCGTGCACGCGCAGACGGCCGTCGACGACCGCCAGTGGGTCCTGACCCATCTTGCACGTCCCGACCGGGTGGAAGATGGTCGTGCCGATCGCGCCGGCCGCGCGGGCGAGTTCCTCCTCACTCTGCCAGGCGCTGCCTGGCATGAACTCCTCCGGATCAAAGCGCGCAAGGGCAGGCTGCGCGACGATGCGTCGCGTGAGGCGCAATGACTCGGCAGCGACCTGGCGATCCGCGTCGGTCGACAGATAATTTGGCGTAATCACCGGGGGGCTGCGGGTGTCGGGTCCTGACAGCCTGACCGTACCACGCGACTCGGGTTTGAGGTTACAGACCGAGGCCGTAAAGGCGGGAAAGTCATGCAACGGCTCGCCAAACTGATCCAGACTGAGCGGCTGCACGTGGTACTGGACATTGGCATGCGGATGACGTGGATCGGACCGTGCGAAGGCCCCCAGCTGGCTGGGCGCCATCGACATCGGGCCGCGCCGAAATAGCGCGTATTCCAGGCCGATACGTAGCTTGCCCCAGTGCGTTGCGGCCAGGACGTTGAGAGTTCGCGCGTTTCTGACCTTAAAGGCCATGCGCAGCTGTAGATGATCCTGCAGGTTCTCGCCTACTCCAGGCAGATCGTGGAGAGGTGCGACACCCTTCTCAGCCAGCACTGGTGCGGGTCCGACACCGGACGCCTGGAGGATATGGGGACTTCCGATGGCGCCGGCGGCAAGGATCGTCTCGAGGCGCGTGGTCACCCGATGCAACTCGCCGCCCGCGGTGAAGAATAGCCCCGCAACACGCTTGCCCGCGATCTCGAGCCTCTCCACGTGCGCCTCGGTGACGATGGTCAGATTGTGCCGCTGGCGCGCGGGCCGCAAGAAAGCCTTCGATGCGTTCCAGCGTATCCCCGCCTTCTGGTTGACTTCAAAGTAGGCGCAGCCCAGATTGTCGCCACGATTGAAATCCGTGACCTTGGGAATGCCGGCCTCGTGCGCGGCTTCGCGGAACGCGTCAAGGATCTCCCAGGACAGGCGCTGCGGCTCGACCCGCCACTGCCCCCCGGCACCATGGAATTCGTTCGCTCCGCCCCAGTGATCTTCGGTCCTCTTGAACCAGGGCAGTACATCGTCCCAGCCCCAGCCCGGATTTCCGAGGTCACGCCAGTGGTCATAGTCGACACGCTGACCGCGCATATAGATCATGCCGTTGATCGACGACGAGCCTCCCAGGACCCGCCCACGCGGATAGAGCAGTGAACGTCCGTTAAGCCCGGGCTCGTCGGTCGTTCGAAAGCGCCAGTCAGTACGAGGATTGTCGATGCAGTACAGGTATCCGACCGGAATATGGATCCAGATATAGTCGTCGGCCCGTCCTGCCTCGATCAAGAGGACCTCGATGGCGGGATCCTCGGACAGACGGTTGGCCAATAGGCATCCGGCGGTGCCGCCGCCGACGATCACATAATCGAAACTGCCGAATTCATGGGCCATGTCGATCTCCCGCCCGGATCACTTGGCGGTCGGCATCACGAATTCGGCGCCCTTGCCGATGGAATTTCCCCAGCGCTGCATGACCGCCTTGTAGCGCGTATAGAAGCGCACACCTTCCATGCCATAGGCGTGTTGATCACCAAAGAGGCTCTTCTTCCAGCCCCCGAAGCTATGAAAGGCCATCGGCACCGGGATGGGCACGTTGATCCCGACCATTCCGACCTGGATGTGCCGGGCAAACTCGCGCGCGGTAGCGCCATCTTGGGTGAACAACGACACGCCGTTGCCAAACTCGTGGGCATTGATGAGTTCGACGGCAGCCTTGAAATCCGGCACCCGCACAATGCACAAGACCGGCCCGAAAATCTCCTCGCGGTAGATCTTCATCTCGGGGGTCACGTGATCAAAGAGGGTACCTCCGAGAAAGAACCCGGCTTCCCGTCCCGGCACCGACAAGCCCCGCCCGTCGACGACGAGTCGAGCGCCTTGACTTGATCCGTGTTCAATATAGTCCAGGATGCGCTGGCGGTGCTGCGCGGTCACAACCGGCCCCATTTCCGCCGCCGCGTCCGTGCCGTCTAAGACCTTCAAGGCGCGCACGCGCGGGGCGAGCCGCTCGACGAGCTGATCCGCCACGCTGCCGACCGCCACGGCGACCGAGATCGCCATGCAGCGCTCGCCCGCCGAGCCATAGGCCGCACCGATCAGCGCATCTACCGCCTGATCGAGGTCCGCATCGGGCATCACGACAAGATGATTCTTGGCGCCGCCCAAGGCCTGCACCCGTTTGCCCATCTTGGCGCCCGTCTCGTAGATGTACTGGGCGATCGGCGTGGAGCCGACGAATGACAGGCCCGCCACCTTTGGATGGTGCAAGAGCGCATCCACAGCGACTTTGTCGCCCTGGACGACGTTGAATACGCCCTTGGGCAGCCCGGCCTCTTGCAACAGATCGGCCAGCATGAGGCTTGGGCTCGGGTCGCGTTCGGACGGTTTGAGCACGAAGGTGTTGCCGCAGGCGATGGCCATCGGAAACATCCACATCGGCACCATCACGGGGAAATTGAAGGGGGTCACGCCCGCGCAGACACCAAGCGGCTGGCGCATGCTCCAAGCGTCGATCCCGCTGGAGATCTGGTCGGTGAACTCACCGCGCAGCAGATGGGGGATGCCGGTCGCAAACTCGACGACCTCGATGCCGCGGACCACCTCACCACGGGCATCCGAGAGCACCTTGCCGTGCTCGCGCGTGATCAGGGCGGCCAGGGCCTCATGATGGGTCTCGAGCAACTCCTTGAACTTAAAGAAAATACGCGCACGTTTGAGCGGCGCGGTTTCGGCCCAGGCCGGAAACGCGGCGTCAGCCGCCGCCACGGCGCTATTGACCTCCTCAACCGAGGCGAGCGCCACCTGTGCGACGGGAACACCTAAGGCCGGATTGAAGACCGGCATGACCCGGGCCCCCTCCCCAGAGGTCTTACGGCCATTGATGTGATGGCCGATCGCGGCCAGTTGGGCGGGAGTTGAGGGAGCGTTCATCGGGGTTCTCCTACGCCTTCTGGGGCGCGGTGAGGTGAATGGAGTGCAGTTTCTCAGATACTGTAACGCAAGCGGGCCGCAAGGCGCAGTGCAGGCCCACCCGCCAGGGGTCAGAGGGTCTCACACGTCGCCGCTCTCCCTGATCTCCCCGATCCCGCCCCAGCGGGGGCTCAGTTCCTGCTCCAGACCGACGAGATCGAGGACGCGGCCGATGGTGTGATCGACCATCTGTTCAATCGTCTGTGGGCGATGGTAGAAGGCGGGCAAAGGGGGAAACACGATCGCGCCCATCTCGGTGACCGCGACCATGTTGCGCAGATGCGCAAGATTGAGCGGCGCTTCCCTCACGAGCAGGATGAGCCGCCGCCGCTCCTTTAAGACCACGTCGGCGCTGCGCGTGATGAGATTGTCCGCGAGGCCAATCGCAATCGAAGCGAGCGTTTTCATCGAGCAAGGGGCCACGACCATGCCGATGCTCTGAAAAGAGCCGCTGGCGATCGAGGCGCCCAGGTCGCGCACATTGTGCACCACATTGGCGAGGGCCTCGAGGTCCTTGCGCTTCATGCCCAGTTCCTGGTGCAGATTCAGCACACCCGCATCCGAGACCACAAGGTGGGATTCGACCCCCTGTTGATCCCGGAGGGCCTCGAGCAGGCGCACGCCATAGACCGCGCCGGTGGCGCCCGTGATGGCGACGACGAGGCGTTTGGGCCGCTTCGGCCGGTCCGAGCCTTGCGGCGCGGACGCCATCAGACCGGGTCCGGCACTGGCCAACCGGCCCCTAGGGATTGCCGACCGAAACAGGACATCGACGGACCTAGATCCCGACCGTCTCGAGGATCTTCTTCAGTTCGCCAGTTTCGTGGAGCTCGCCAATGATGTCCGAGCCGCCGATGAATTCCCCTTTTACATAGAGCTGGGGAATGGTCGGCCAGTTCGCGAACTCTTTGATGCCCTGGCGGACTTCGTCGTCTTCGAGCACGTTGACCGTCACTAGCCCCTTCGCGCCGTTGGCCTTCAAAAGCGAGATGGCCCGACCTGAGAAGCCGCATTGGGGAAACTGCGCCGTGCCCTTCATGAACAGGACGACGGGGTTCTCGGTGACGGTTTGTCGGATGAATTCCTGGACAGTTTGTTGCTGTTCGGCCATGGTGTCCTCTAGCGTTCGGCAAATAGATGACACCAATTCTAGTCCAAACGCCCAAAAGGAGTCGGACCGGCGCGCGCCGGGCCCGCATGTTACAGGCCGCCGGGGCAAGGGCCACAAAAACCGCCAGATACCCGATCGAGCCCGGCCAGGTCCTTCCAGGTCGTGACACCGTCAAAGCCGGCCTCGTCCAGGGCCTGCCGAACCGCTCTGGCCTGATCGAAGCCATGTTCTAAGAGGAGCCAGCCGCCAGGTTCGAGGTGGGCCGGGGCGCCCCGGATGATCCGACCCAGCGCCCCGTGGCCGTCGCTGCCGTCGGTGAGGGCCTCGCGCGGCTCAAAGCGTAGATCGCCTTCCTGCAGATGCCGATCGTCCAGCGCGACGTAGGGGGGGTTTGAGACGATCAGGTCGTACCGGGCGCCTGAAAGGGCCTCGTACCAGTCGGACTCCACCCAGCGCACCGAGCCTTTGAGCGTGACCCCATTGGCACGGGCCACAGCGAGGGCCGCTGTGGAGCGCTCCGCCGCCGTCACGCGGGCGTCAGGTCGTGCCAGAGCGAGAGCAAGAGCGATCGCCCCGCTCCCCGTACCCAGATCAAGGACGGAGGGCGTAACGAGCGGTGCGAGGACCTTGAGCGCCTCCTCCACCAGATGCTCGGTCTCAGGCCGTGGGATCAGTACCGCGGGGGATACGCCAAAACGGTGACCGTAGAATTCCCGGTAGCCCACGAGGTAGGCGATCGGCTCCCCCGAGCGGCGGCGCGCGGCCAGCTCCCGAAAGGCCGCGATGACAGGCTCGGCGGGCACGGTCTGGTCCCGTGTGATCAGTTCGATCCGGGACAGTCCAGCCGCGCGGCTGAAGAGGATCTGCGCCTCCCGGGGAGGCAGATCGGCGCTCGCCAGAAGCTCGGCGACCGTGGCCCCGACCGCCCTGGACTCGCCACGGGCTCGATTCATCGGCTCTCAGGCCGGTTCGGCCAGGGCCGCGAGTAATTCGGCCTGGTGTTCGGCGAGCAAGGCGTTGATCAGTTCCTCCAGATCGCCGTCCATGATGAGGTCGATCTTGTAGAGCGTCAGGTTGATCCGGTGGTCGGTCACGCGACCCTGCGGGAAGTTGTAGGTGCGGATGCGCTCGCTGCGGTCACCCGAGCCGATCAGGCTCTTGCGCGTGGCGGCCTCCTTGGCCTGGATCTCACGCGTTTGTCGGTCCTTGATGCGCGCCGCAAGCACCTTCAGGGCCTGCGCCTTGTTCTTGTGCTGACTGCGGTCATCCTGGCATTCCACCACGATCCCCGTGGGCAGATGCGTGATGCGCACGGCCGAGTCAGTCTTGTTGATATGCTGACCTCCGGCACCCGACGCACGAAAGGTGTCGATGCGGATCTCATCAGGACGGATCAACACGTCGGCCACTTCGTCAGCTTCGGGCATGACCGCGACAGTGCAGGCCGAGGTGTGGATGCGGCCCTGCGTCTCAGTGGCGGGTACGCGCTGCACCCGATGGCCGCCCGACTCGAACTTCAGGCGCGAGTAGGCCCCTTCGCCGGCGATGCGGATGATGACTTCCTTG
>CAJCID010000278.1 GCA_903970305.1 Rhodospirillales bacterium
GTCATCGCCGCCGTCACGGGCTGTGCCGGTTTCGCCGCACTCGCCGCAGCCGTCACCCCCCTGGCCGCTTAAACAGTCCTCTGATCCGTTTCAGGAGATTCTCATGAAAAGCCCCTACAGCAAGAGCCCGGTCCGTATCGACAACGTCCTATCGATCCTCGTCATCGCCGCCGTGACTGGCTTTGCCGGCTTCGCAGCCTTGGCCTCGGCAGTCGGACCTCTGGCTGCCTAGTCACTGCGAGTCTCCGAGGAGTTCGGCCGGCACGCTTTTGGCGACCACCCAGTGGTTCTTGCCGATCTGCCGGACCCTTTGGAAGCCGTGCCGCTCGAAAAGCGAGATCGACGAATTGTGCAGAAACGACGACGAGACCTTGCGACTGCCGACGTCCTCCGGATAGCTTTCGACCACCCCACCACCCAGGCGCGCGATCTCGTTCAGAGCACCGACCAGGGCGACCTCGGCGACCCCTTCGCCTCGATGCGCCCGGTCGACGAAAAAGCACGTGATTCTCCAATCCGGAAGTTTTATGAGCCCTGCGCTGTAGTTGCGTAGATGCTTGATCCGGGACAGTTCTCCGGGCGAGCCGAACTGACACCAGCCGAGGCAATCCTCGCCTTGGAAAACAAGGGCCGCATGCGCCCGGTTCTCGCGCACGCGACATTCCTTCTTCTGACGGCGATCAGAGCCCCGTACGTTTCCTTCCGGATGAAATTCCATGCACCAACAGCCACCCCACACGCCGTTGTGGCGCTCGACCAGGCGCGCGAAAGCCTCCCACGTCGTGGCATCTAGCGGTTTGACCGAGAATGTCGACATGTCCCGAAAGGCGCTCCAGAAGTCCTCAGGGTCGCAGAGCCCGGTCCGCAGACTGTATTTCATCGCACCGCACAGGGACAGCGGGCATCTGGCTTGACCTCGCCAGAGACGCTATCACGAGACATCACTTTCCGCCACATGGCTTGCGACGCAGATCTTGTTCCCGTCTGGATCGCGGAAGTACGCACCGTAGTACTCTGCGTGGTAGTGAGGCCGCAATCCCGGCGGACCTTCGCACGTGCCTCCAAGCTCCAAAGCGATCCGATAGCTCTTGCGGACCGTCGCACGGTCGCAAGCCAGGAAGGCAAGCATTTGTCCGTTGCCTGGATCATGCGGCTCGCCGTTGTACGGCTTGCAGATGACGAAGTACGGCCGCGACTGCCCGGCACTGTGCCAACCGGCCCATGGTTTGTCCCGCTCGCAGAAGCGCCGCTCCAGGCCAAGACAGTCCATCAATGCGCTGTAGAAGCGCAATGCCCGCTCGAAATCACTCACGCTCACAAAGACATGCGAGAACACTTGGCTTCCTTTCTGCCTGCTCATCGATGACGAAGCTTGCCTGTCACTGGTTCGGGTCACGCTTTGCGGTTTGCGCGAGCAAACCAGGACCTACGTACTCCAGGAAGCTGCACGCCCGGCTCTCCCAACTGGATCATGCAACGGACTGCGCACAGTTTCGCGTCGCTCCTGCCGATAGAGTGTTCGAGAGGATCGGAATCTCCTTCAGCCCGCTCCTTCGACCACGGGAATCGACTTGCCATCGATGCATCTGATTTCGAGCGCCAGCGCATCAAGGCCTTCGACGCAGCCGAGGTTCACCCGGTAGCCATCCTTGGCATTCTCGCCGTCACCGATGTAGGTAAAGATCCCGCAGAACTTGCAGAAGTAGTTGCTCAGGACCTTCTCGTTCCAGAGGTATACCCCCAAATCGCTGGGATCGGAATGCGGGGTGAAGTCGGAACGGGGTATGTATCGGGGAGAAAGCACCGCGGCTCGACGCATGCAGAGCGAGCAGTCACAGCGGCAGCCGGTGTTGATTTCGGGGGAGCGAAACGAAAAGCGCACCCGTCCACAGTGACAGCTGGCGTGGTAATCCTTCATCTCATCTCCTCGTCGAACAGAGCCGGGCGAACCTGGGAGGACTCGCCCCAACAGACATTGAATTCACCTCGACTTCGCGCGCGCCTTCCCGTCGTGTCCACCGAGCACGCGCGGCGTCACGTCAAGCCAGGCATCGGACCTACTCCTCTCGTATTCGGGATTCAAGGGGTAGTGAATGCGGTTCTCGGGCTTGGGCCTTTCTCCGATCGCTATCAGCCTCACTTCGGAATCCGTATTGTTCAAAAACGTGTGGCAGATACCGGTTCCGGCCGGGAAACCCACCGCCGTGCCCGGTTCTAGTCGATAGAGGGTGCCGTCGATCCATACATCCGGATTGCCCTCAAGCACGAAGACGAACTCTTCCTCCGCGCTTTCAGCGTGCGGATAGGAAGTTCGACGGCCTGGCGGGAGGCGTTCGTGATGTATGCCGATTCGGGTGAGCCCGAGCAGCCGCCCGATTGGGGCCCCGATGGACATCAATTCCGTACTGTCGGGATAGTGCGAGTCGTCTGGCCCCTCTAACTCGCGCCAGTGGCGAATAAACTCCGGTCGCTTTTCCATACTGTCCCCAAAAGGTTCCGATAGAAGGGACGCTTGCGCTTTGACATGCCGCCCCCGGGGATCCAGATTCTGCACCCGATACGAATGCGCACATTGCCCTGGCTCGGCACGCGTTGCGCAACCGCTGCTCCCTCGGCAATCCTAGCGCAATTTCCGCGATCGCGGAGATCTGCCCCGTCGCGCGTAACCAGGGTGAGAGACCACTCCGAGGGCGAATGCAGCTGCCATTGCGTCCAATTTCGCGAGTTCGATCTCGCGCCCTTTGCAGGGTGCTCCTGCGCACAGACGGGGTGCTGTAGCCAGGCGATACTCGAGCCGGCAGTACAGACCATTGGCCTTCGTGCCTTCACCAGTTTGATTCGATCTGTTGAGCTTCACAAGCTCTACTCATGCGCCGTGAAACCCTCTCTGGGTGGCCCTTCTCGCGCAAGCGTCTGACTCCCGAAGTCCCCGGCTTATGCGCGGTGGTGGGCAATCGTCCGCCCCATTGTTAGTATCTCTCTGGAGCACGGTATGAATAAGTTGATTCGTCGCATAAAGATTCTGATCATGGCGGGCGCCACCGTTGCCGCCGTGTCCGGTTGCCTTATCGTTCCCGAAGGGGGACGCG
>CAJCID010000279.1 GCA_903970305.1 Rhodospirillales bacterium
GGTCCGCTGCCGCACCCAAGCGGGATCCGGCGCGGCGCCCACCGCGCCCAGAAGGCACGCACAGCAGGAGAGTCACATGTCCCTTAGCTTGAACCACTTCTCCATTCGGACCACCGAATTGGACACCACCCGCCACTTCTACGAGACCGTCCTTGGGCTCACGGTTGGACCCCGTCCCGCTTTTCCCTTCCCCGGACTTTGGCTGTATGCAGGCGATCACGGCCAGTACGCCAATGCGGTCGTGCACATCATCGGCATGGACAGGAGCGCTCCCGAGGGATTGAAGGGATACCTGGGCGATCGGGACGAGAAGCTTCTGCACGGTACCGGCGTAGTCGATCACATCGCATTCTTCGCCGATGGGCTCGTTGCGATGCTCGATCATCTGCGCTCCCTGACGATCTCCTGCAGGGAGCGCCTGGTGCCGGGTTTGGGGCTCTACCAGGTCTTCGTCGACGATCCCAACGGGGTGGTGATCGAGTTGAACTACCCTGCGGCCGAGGCGGCGGAACTTGCCGGGAAGACCAGTTAACGCCCATGGCTCGGATCATCGTCGTTGGAGGCTCCCTCGGGGGATTGTTCGCGGCAAACCTCTTGCACCGGGACGGCCATGAGGTGACCCTTCTGGAAAAATCCAAGGCGCCTCTGGATGGCCGTGGTGCGGGAATCGTGACCCATCCGCCGCTTCTCGAGGCGCTCGCGCGAGCGGGAGCAGGCGCCGATCAGGCGCTTGGCGTACAGGTCACCCAGCGCGTGGTTCTCGCGCAATCCGGAGCCGTCGAAGCGCTCCTGGATCTGCCGCAGATTCTGACCTCATGGGGGCGCCTTCACCAGATTCTGGTTGCACTCCTGCCCGCAGCGCGCTACCGGCTGGGCTTCGAAGTCACAGGCCTCACGTCCTCGACATCTGCGGTAACGGTACACTGCGCCAACGGCGCGAGTCTCGAAGCGGATCTGCTCATCGCCTCGGACGGATTGCGCTCGAGCATCCGAGCCCATTGCGCCCCTGAGGTCGAGCCTTGCTATGCCGGCTATGTCGCCTGGCGCGGGGTCTGTGATGAGGCCGTTCTTTCGACGCACACACTGGCTAGCCTCTTCGGTTACTTCGGCTTCTGCCTGCCCCCTGGAGAGCAGATGCTCGGCTATCCGGTGGCAGGGGCCGCCAACTGCGTCGAGCCGGGAGAGCGACGCTATAACTTCGTCTGGTATCGGCCCGCTCAGGAGGGCCCCGAGCTTCGTGGCCTTCTGACAGACGATGAGGGTCGTCTCCACGCGGCAGGCATTCCTCCTAACAAGGTCACGCAACAAAACATCGAGATCATGCGGACTGAGGCGCGCACGCTGCTTGCGCCTCAGTTTGTCGAGATTCTGGAGAAGACGGCGCAACCCTTCTTGCAGCCCATCTGCGATCTCAGTTCCGAGCGGATCGCCTTCGGGCGTATCGCGCTCATGGGCGACGCGGCATTTGTCGCGCGGCCCCATGTCGGGATGGGCGTGACCAAGGCCGCCGAAGACGCGCTGACCCTCGCGCAGTGCGTGACGGAGCACGGCGCGAACCAGGAGGCCCTGCTCGACTATGAGACAAGGCGGCTTAAGGTCGGGCAACGTGTCGTCGAGCGGGCCCGGCAGCTTGGAGCCTATATGCAAGCCCAGGGCCGCAGCCACCCCGACGGAGTCGCGGTCGAGCGGGATGCGCGCCAGGTGCTGATGGATACGGCGGTGGATTTTAGGCGACCGGGCTCCGCAAGGCAGGCCGCACCCGGACCCGCATAGCCGCGACCCCGAGAAGAACCCAGAGCAATTCACCAATAAAAGGAGACAAGATTGGCCGATACCCCACACAACTTTCGCCGCAGGCAGGTCCTCGTTGCAGGGGCCAGCGCGCTTATCGCCTCGCCCTTCTGGTTCGAGATCGCGCGCGCTGACGCGCCGAACATCAAGATCGGCTTTCCGACCCCTCTGACCGGTGCTTTTTCCGCTGAAGCCCAGGACCAGGTTCGCGCGGCCCAGCTGGCCGTGAAGGAGTTCAATGCCGCGGGCGGATACAAGGGCCGGATGGCCGAACTGCTGGTGCGCGATGACAAGCTCAATCCGGGCGAAGCGGCCTCGCGCACGCTCGAACTGATCGAAAAGGACAAGGTCGATTTTGTCGTTGGATCACTCTCTGCAGCGACCACCCTGACGGTCAACAACGTCTGCAAGGACCGCAAGATCCTCTTTAATTCGATCAGCCAATCCGACCAGATCAACGAAGCGAGCGACTGGAGCTTGTACACGTTCCATGAGGCGCTGACCCCACATGTGACAGCGGGAGCCGTCGCACGCTACGCATTCCCCAAGTTTGGCAAGAATGTGGTTTATCTGACCGCGGACTATGCCTACGGCCATGAGATGGTGCGGGGTTTCCAGCGGGCGGGTGAGCCGATGGGCATGAAGACCCTGGCCGATATCCGGCATCCTCTGGGTACGACCGATTATTCGGCGTTTCTGCCGCGCATCCAGGCGCTCAAACCCGACGTCCTCGTGCTGTGCAATTTCGGCCGCGACTTGTTGAATTCAGCCAAGCAGGCCACGGATTTCGGGCTGAAGTCGACGACGAAGATCATCACGCCCGTGCTGCTGTACACCGCTCGCCAGGCCGGGGGACCCGAAGCGTTCGAGGGCATTCTCGGGGGTACTTCGTACTACTGGCGAATGGAAGATACGATTGCCTCGGCGCGCGCGTTCAACAACGCCTTTCGCAAGGCCTACGACGGCGCGGTTCCTTCCGACTATGGAGCCTTGGGGTACGCCGGCGTCAAGAGTGTATTGCAGGCCGTCAAGGACGCCGATTCCACCGAGTCCCTGAAGGTCAGCATCGCACTGCGCCAGCTGCGCTACGACTGGTACAAAGGGGAACAGTTTTATCGCAAATGCGACCATCAGTCGGTCCAGTCGGTCGTGATCGTAGAATCCAAATCGACGGGAATGAAGGACAAGTACGATGTGTTCAAGATCCTTGCGGTCGAAGCGCCCGACGAAAAGAACCTCCGCACGTGTGAAGAACTCGGCCACGCCGTGACTCGGACCTAGGGAAGACCCGCGCGATGGCCGATCTTTCGCCTCAACTGCTCGCGCTGCAACTGGTGACGGGGCTCTCGCTTGGCGCCGTCTACGGGCTGCTCGCGATCGGGCTGTCCCTCATCTTTGGAATGATGGGCGTTGTCAATTTCGCCCACGGCGCGTTTTTCATGGTTGGCGCGTTCTTGGGCGTCTACTTCCTCGGAATGACGGGTAGCTTCTGGCTGGGTCTCGTCATCGTACCGCTCGTCACGGGGCTGCTTGGTATGGTGACCGAGCGCCTGTTCGTGCGCCCGCTCTACGGTCGGGGCGTCGACTACCCGCTCCTGCTCACCTTCGGCCTGTCCTACGTTCTGATCGAAGCCATCCGTATCCTTTTTGGCATCGAGGGCTTACCGACGGCGACCCCGGTGCAACTCCGCGGCGCCGTCAATATCGGCATCGGCCTGTTTCCCCTGTATCGCCTCTTTCTGATCGGTGCTGCGGCCACGGTGATCTTCGGACTCTGGTTATTTGTCGAGAAGACGCGCTATGGGCTCATCATCCGCGCGGGTTCGCGAACCCCCGACATGGTGCGCGTATTAGGTGTGAATATGTCCCGCATCTGGCTTGTTGTGTTCGGCCTGGGTACGGCAATCGCCGGACTATCCGGGGCGCTCGCCGCGCCGATTCGCGGTGTCAATCCCGAGATGGGCATCCCGGTGCTGGCCGAATCCTTTGTCGTCACGGTTGTCGGCGGGCTCGGATCGCTCCTCGGGGCGGTCACGGCGGGACTTCTGGTCGGAGTCGTCTACAGCATGACGTCCCTGTTTGCGCCCGATTTTGCGGACCTTTCGATATTTGTGCTGATGGCGGTGGTTCTTCTGATCAAACCCCAGGGTCTATTCGGCAAGTCCGGATACATGGGCTAGTCATGAACCATCTGTTCCCCCGTCTGCGGGTACCTGCCGTTCTGGCCTTCCTGACGCTCTTTCCGCTGGTGATGCCGTACCAGGCGCTCGCGGTCAACATTCTCATCTTCGGCCTTTATGCCGTCGGATTTAACCTCCTGTTCGGCTACACCGGGATGCTCTCGTTCGGGCACGCCGCCTTCTTCGGGATCGGCGGCTATTTGACCGGGATCGCGATGCTCGATTTCGCCGTCCCGTGGCCTCTTGCGATTCTGGCTGGTGTCCTGTGCGCGA
Source organism: Rhodospirillales bacterium (assembly GCA_903970305.1). Lineage (GTDB taxonomy): Bacteria > Pseudomonadota > Gammaproteobacteria > Burkholderiales > Burkholderiaceae_D > BOG-994. The sequence continues at coordinate 4,245 of CAJCID010000279.1, forward strand.
TGCTTGGTGGCGGCGTGATTGGCTTCCTAGCGATCAGAACACGGGGAATCTACTTCTCGATGGTCACTTTGGCACTCGGCCAGATCGTCTATTACGGGTTTTACAAGGCGGAGGGCTGGACCGGAGGGGAAAATGGTCTGCGGGGAATCACCGTAGCGCCCCTGCATCTCCTGGGAATCCCGATCGATTTTCTGAATCCACTGACGAAGTACTACGTGATCCTCGTTTTTGTCGGCATCGCGCTCTGGTTTGTCTCGCGGGTTCTGAACTCTCCCTTTGGCGCGGTCATGGAGGCGATCCGGGAGAACGAGAAACGGGCCGCTGCCTGCGGGTATGACGTGGTGCGCACCAAGCTCCTCGTCTTCGTGCTCTCGGCGGGCCTCTGTGGACTCGCCGGCGCCCTGCGCGCCTTGCACCTGTCGATTGTGCCGATCGACTCCCTGCACTACCTGCAGTCCGGGCAGGCGGTCATGATGTGCCTCCTCGGTGGAATGGGCACCTTCTTTGGTCCGTTCGTGGGGGCGGGGGTATACCTGCTTCTCGAGGATACGCTCACCAATCTGACCTCACACTGGATGGGAGCAGTCGGGATCATCTTCATGCTTTGCGTGATCTTCTTTCCCAAGGGCATCTGGGGCAGTGTGCTGGACTGGATCGAAGGGTGGATTGTGCGCAGTCCGTGGCATCCCCGATGAGCGCCGCAGTCCTCGAAGTAGAAGGCATATCGCAGCGTTTCGGCGCGTTCCAAGCTCTCAAGGGAGTCAGCGTCGCCTTCGAAGCGGGCCGACTTTCAGCCATCATAGGGCCGAACGGGGCGGGCAAGAGCACCTTTTTTGACATCGTCAGCGGGGCCCGCGCGCCCACCGAGGGTCGCGTCCGGTTTCTGGGTCGAGACCTGACGGGCCAGCCGCAGCACGAGTTCGCCCGGGTTGGCATCGCAAAGAGTTTTCAGATCACCACCATCTTCAAGCAGCTGTCCGTTCACGAAAATGTCCGGGTTGCGGCCCAGATGCGCCAGGCGCGCTACCAGCTCTTAAGGGAGCGCACCGCGATGCATACGGTGATCGAAGCGGCAGACCGGCTACTCGAGCGGGTCGGTCTTTCAGCCTTGGGCCGACGGACCGCAGGAGACCTCGCCCATGGTCAACAGCGTTGCCTCGAGGTTGCCATGGCGCTCGCGAGCGATCCCCTTCTGCTCTTGATGGATGAACCCACCGCGGGGATGTCCCCCGAGGAGACCGGCGTCATGATGGGTCTCATCAGCAGCCTGGCCAAGGAGCGCACCGTGATCTTGGTCGAGCACAAGATGAAACTCGTCATGGGTATCTGCGAGCGCCTGGTCGTATTGCATCACGGCGAAGTGCTGGCCGAAGGCAGTCCTGATGAGATCCGAAACAATGCCGAAGTCAGGCGAGTCTATCTGGGCCGGCGATGAGCCCTCGCCTCCTTCTAGAGGTCTCCTCTCTCGATGCGTGGTATGACCGCAGCCACATCGTCCAAGGCATCACGTTCGAGGTTGCACAGGGTGAGATCGTCTGCTTGATGGGCCGCAACGGTGCCGGTAAGACGACGACCCTGCGGAGCATCATGGGGTTGGTGGGCAAGCGTTCAGGGCGGGTTGTCTTCGACGGGCAGGAATGCCTGACCGAGCCCACACACACCCGCTTTCACAAGGGTCTCGCCTACGTCCCCGAGGAGCGCGGCATCGTCCCTGGGCTGACCGTCCGAGAAAACCTGGCCTTGGGCCTGACCGCAAGCCCTCTGCGCGCCCGAACCGCGCAACGGATCGAAGAGATCACCCAGAACTTTCCGCGCCTGCGCGAGCGCCTGGATCAGGACGGGATGTCCCTGTCCGGAGGCGAACAACAGATGCTTGCGATCGCCCGGGCCTTGATGGCAGAACCCAGAATGCTCCTCTTAGATGAGCCCTCCGAGGGAATCATGCCAATCCTCGTCGACGAGATGTTCGAGCTGTTTCGTTCGATGAAGGCTGCAGGAACAACCATGCTGCTCGTCGAGCAGAACGTCGAGCTCGCACTGTCCATCTCGGACCGGGCCTATATTCTCGACCAAGGTCAGATCGTGCACCAAGGTAGCGCCGCGGAGCTCCTAGCCGACAAGGCCATTCAGGAAAAGTACTGCTCAGTCTAGACGCACTTAGCGAGCCGGCCTGTAACCTCGCGGGGGCTAGACGGCCATCTTGACGAGATCGTCGGCAAACTTCAGCGCCACGGCGCTGATGGTGAGCACCGGATGAAAGCCAATCGAGCCGGGTATCACGGACGCGTCGGACAGATGCAGACCCGGATAACCGAAGACCTGTCCAGACGCATCGACGACACCCTCCTGCGCGTCCGATCCCATCCTGCAGCCGCCCAGCGGATGGACACTGAGAGTCTTGCCGAAGAGGTCCCAGGTCGCCAGAGGCTCGACCGTTCCCCCATAGACGGCGCCAATCTGCTCCATGGCCCGACGCATCGCATCGATGAGTCCATGATTCTCCTGCGCATAGTTCCATTCGATGTCCAGGCGTTCGTCCTTCAGCAGCAAGCGGCCGTTGGCGTTGTCACGCCCCAGAGCGAACAGGCACGTCATGCGGTCGGCGGGCCCCGCACCGGGCATGGCCAAGGGCAGCGGCTTGGTCACAAGGCCCGTCTCGAAGGCCGCTCTGAGCGCCTGTGCAAGATGCTGCCAGGCCAGATTCGAGAACCAGTTCGCATGATGTTCTCTGCCCTGGCCAAGGGCCGCCAGAAACGCCATCGACGCCTGGTTGAATCCAGGAGCCGCCATCGTGAACAACTGCGGCTCGTCCTCGAACTTGATCACCGAGGTGACATCGGGACCGTACCAGGGATCAAGGACTAAGCTGCTGTTTTGCAGGGTGGCGAGGAAATCACCGTTTCCGGAGAAGCCATGACCTAGGCGGGGGCTGAGTTTGGGTAGCGTGCCAAACACATCGCGGCTACGCAGGAGAATCTCGGCAGTACCCAGTGTCCCTGCACCCAAGACGACGCGCCGGGCCGTCACGCAGGCGTCGCGCCCGGTGGCGAGGTCCCGATAGCGGACCCCATAATATTCCGGTCGCCCAAACCCCACCGAGGGTCCGGGCTCGATGTGCGAGACCAGACACGAGGTCCAAAGCTTCCCACCCTTTGCGAGTGCCTCACGCAGGTAGGTGAAGTCCATCGTATTTTTTGCGCCATGGTTACAGCCGAATTCGCACTCGCCGCAGAGCACACAGTGTCCCTGCCCGGGATTGGCAGGATTCATCCAGGAGACGGCCTGGCGGGTATCAAAAACGGGCCGTCCCAGGGTATTGGCGGCGCCCCGGAAGGCAAACCGTTTGGGTAGGCGGTAGAGATCCGGTACCGGGCTTGGTGTGAGCACCGCCTCGATGCGATCGAAAAGAGTATCGAGAACCTCTGGCCGAAACGGAGCGGGCCAGTCTTTGAAAACGCTGGCGTCGGGTCGAACGAGGTTGTTCGCGTAAATCAGCGAGCCCCCTCCGACGCCGCTGGCGACGGCCGTTCCGATTCCGGAGTGAAACCGCACGTCATAAAGACCTGGGCTGTCCTCGGGGTGATCGGGATCCCAAAAGATGCTGCGGACGTCGCGCGTGTCGCGCGGAAATTCCCCCGGCACATAGCGCTTGCCACGCTCGAGCACGAGGACGCGGCGCCCCTGGGTGACCAAGCGCCAGGCGGCGATCGAAGCCCCAAATCCAGAGCCCACCACCACCACATCAAATTCGGCACCCGTCATGATGAACGGTTCAGATTCAGGTGTTCGAGAATGTGGGGAAAGACATCGCTCGCGGCAGTCTTGCCGAAGATACAGTCGATATGCCCGTAGTCGGGGATCACGAGCCGACGGACCCGATTCGGATCGAACACCGACTGCAGTAGCGTCAGATCCGCGAGCGTGCCCTCCGGGCGGTAACACTGATTTTTCTCGCCCTGTATGAAAAGGATGTTCATATTCGTGTGCGAGAGATTCCTGGCGAGTTGATCCGGGTCAAGCGGCAGATAGCTGTCCGTACCATCATGCTCGACGACCTTGCTACGCCTGACCATGAGTGCAAGGTGCTCGAAAACCTCGATGTTGGCGATTCCAAACATCTCATCCAAGGCGTCATGCGTGGCCTCATTCAGATTGGCATGCTCAAAAAGTGGCGCGTAGAGAAAGGAAATGCGATGGCAGCAGGTGCTCGTACAGTGTTCACCAAAAAGTACCGTCGGATTGAGAGCCGCGACGATATCGAAAAGTCTCTCGTGCCAGTCGGGCCGTCCGTTGGCCACGGCGCTTAGCGAGCCGACGCCTAACTTGTCGAGGAAACCGGGAAGATGTAAACCGGCGCGAATCGTGTTGGCGAAAGGGGCCACCAGATGTCCCGCCACCTGGGAGAACACCACGCTGCGCACGCCCGTTATGCCATGCATCATCGACATGAAGAACGTATTGGCACCAAAGCAGTGGGCCACGACCTGCAGGCTGGGCGCTCCGGTGCGACGCAGGACCTCGCGGACGGCTGCGGGATGGTCGAAAACCGCGATTTCATCTCCGGAAAACTGGGCCGCCGAAAGGGGTAGAGCAATACTCGCCCGAAAATCCAGCAGCCAGACGTCGAACTCCTGCACGCACAGGGCTTCGACCAGATTCGTATCGATCGTGTCAATCGAGAAGATCCGGCTCGAGACGCCCAAACCATGGATCAGAAGAACCGGGCCCCTAGAGCCCCCGCGGTAGCGGGTCAGCCGCAGGACTTTGCCGTCATCGGTCGTAAACAGATGGACCGTGGGCAATGGAGCCCTCAGAGGCCGGATCTTGCGCGATGGGCCGGGCAGGCCCGCTTCGCCGAAGAAGGGGTACTTCGCCGCGACCCCGCCATAGGTCTCAAAGAGGGTCCCAGCAAAATACCGACCGAAGCTCTCGAACGCTCTCAATCGGTCTTCTGCAGTGATCGCACCGACGGCTCGCATCGTGCGCAGCTGCTTTAGCAGATCCAGTGCAGGGATCTTCAAGACGCCTCGGGCATAAAGCTCTTCGCTCGAGTCGGCGCGCATCTCCACGAAGAGCGTCGTCGTATCGGCCCACGCGGTAAATCCGCCGTGGTCGCGCACGAACTTCTGACCCAGGAAGCGAAATTCGCGCCCATCATCGGCCCGCAGCCTCAGGCGGTAGCGCATGATCTTCGTCTGGACCAGGGAGGGATCGCTGACGAACAGGGCGAACTGACCCTCGATGACCTGGAGGGGATTGGCCGAGATCCCCAGTGCGGTCAGGGTCCCCGTGATGGTGGCCGGGTGTTCAGGGGACTGCACGAGCGTATCGACATCATCGGTCTCGATGGTCAGGACGAAACTGCAGTCGGACCTGAGTTCGGCCGGCGAGATCGTGAGGGAGCCGGTCATCATCTCGGTGAAGCGGATTCCGACCTTCCTTGACGCTGCGGGCGGCACGGAGCGCAGCCGGGCTTCCGAGAAATCGATCTGCCAGCCGCGCTCGGCGGCCAAGAGCGCGACATTGCGCTCGGCGATGGCGGTGATCGTCAAGAGGGGATTAACGCCCAGGGAGCGCGGCATCACGGCTCCGTCGCAGACGTACAAATCGCCATACACCGCCTCGCCTTGCGCGCCGCAGAAGACCTGCCCCTTGTGATTGACCACACCGTCTTGGGCACTTGATCCCATCGGACAGCCGCCAAGCGGGTGTACGGTGACGAGTCGTTCGCCGAGGTCCTTGCTCCAGATCGGATCGCGAATGTAGATCCCTCCGGCATCGCTGGTCGCCTGCTCAAGCACCTGATTGGGATGGCTAATCGCCCGCAGCTTGCCCACCCCGGGCCATTCGATTCGCAACCGGCCGCCGTCCAGTAGGATTCTGCCGTGCTCGCCATCCTGCCCCATGACGAGATAGGTCTGGCTGTGATTGACCGCGCCATGCCTTGGACCGAGCAGGAAGCTTTCAGTGGTATGCAGGAAGTGTTCGGCCCACTGCCCTGCATTGTGCAAGGAAGCGGAGCTGCCGAGGTCCTTGGCGGCCTGCAGAAAAGACGCCATATAGGGTGCCATCGCGCCGGGAATCGATCCCTCTTCGATCACAAACCCCTCTGCAAGCGGCCGATCGGGACGGCGCAGATCGATAAGCCCAGTGATGCACGGGCCAACGGGATCCAGCGCATCGCCGCGCTCGGTGCCCCACCCGATGCCGTTGACGCGCTGTGCCAGGTCAAAGCCGAAGGCGAGGATGTCGCCGTTGCCGGTAAAGCGCGTACCCAGGCAGGGTGACAAAGGGAGCTCGGTCTGGCTGCGCAAGAGGATTTCGGTCGAGCCGAGTGTGCCTCCTGCAAGGATCACGACGTCGGCCTCGAGAAGCTCATCAGCCGCATCAAACAGCTCGCGACCGAGGTCAAGGGGTCGATAGAAAATCCGCCAGCCGCCATGTGGCCGCCGCGCAATGCGCGTCACCGCGACGCTGGTGAACAATTCAGCGCCCCGCGCTCGAGCATAGGGCAGGTAGTTCATCAACAGCGTGTTCTTTGCGCCCACGTTGCAACCGGAGACGCAATCGCCGCAGCCGGTGCAGGGCTCCTGGGTCACCCCGACGGCGTTCGGGCCGGCGGCCCCAAAATGGACGTTGATCGGTGGCCGCACACAAGGGACGCCCAACCCTTCGGCCATCGATTCGAGCGCCGCGAGCTTGGCAGGCTTGGGCGCGGAAAGCGGATAGGGTTCGGGGCTGAGCATCGAGCGGGCCTTCTCGTACCCCCGTCTGAGGCCAGAGTCCCGATCTGCCCTGAATGGCGCCGGCCACAAGGGATCGTCAAAGACGCGCGTATCGGGTTCGAGGCTGACGTTGGCGTTCACGAGGGAGGTGCCACCTAAGCCACAACCCTTGAAGACACTGATATCGGCGCCCGCATGGAACTCATACAAGGCATCCGGTCGACCTCTCTGCTCACCATCGAGCGCGACCTGGAACTCCTCGATCGCTGCAAGCCCGGTGTCGGGAAACTCGCCCGGCCGATGTTCACGGCCTCGTTCGAGAAGCGCCAGACGCACCGGTGATCCGTCGGGCTTGATCGCGCCGGCCAGGCGGGCGGCGGCGACCGAGCCGCCGTAGCCTGATCCGACAACCACCACATCGTAATTCGCAGCCAACTCGTTCAGACTCTTGGTAAGGCTTTGAATCAGATTGGCCACGCGATCTTCCTTTCAAGGTCCCGGCGACGACGGTTTACTGCACGACCCGGGGTACCTGTCCCACGGCTTGCTGATCGACAGACTTCGGGCACGCTCGCCCGCAAGCGGGTCAGGAAGTCGGCCTTTGCGACCCCGGATTCCTGGCTCTCAGGGTCCCTCCAGGCAGGTCGGAAACGATGTGACGAGACATCCCATGGCGAGCGCTTTGCCCTCGGAATGTGCAGTCCTCCGCGCGCCTTGAATCTTCTGTTGTTTCCCAGCGAGTATCAGGAACTTCGCCCAAGCGAAGCAATTACCCAAAAGTTTAGACTTCGTCGGATCACGACCATCCTATAATCGCAGCGCTAGGAGACCCGATTGAAATTACTCATCATCGACGACCACCAACTCGTTCGAGATGGTCTACGGCTTGCGTTCTCCTCTCAGGACAACGGCTTGGCTGATCTCGAACTGATCGAGGCAGACTCGCACGCGACGGCCTTAATGGCGCTAGCCGAGCATCCCGACCTGCGCTTGGTGCTGCTCGATTTGCGACTGACCAATGCCTCGACTTGGGATCTGCTGCGGGAAATCACGCGGCACCACCCCCGGACTCTCACAGCGATCCTTTCGGCGTCCCGGGACGGACTGGACATCGAGAGTGCATTTCGATTTGGCGCCGCCGGATTCATATCCAAGGAAGAGTCGGTTGATGGGTTGCGCCGGGCTGTGCGCACGCTATTGGCCAATGAACGCTACATCTCCGCGAGTCTTGGATACCTCGTCGATTCAGGTCGCTTCCCCCGGGTCGCAGCACAGGACGCCCAGATGGCCCTCACCTCGCTGCAGCGCTCGAAGTGCTCCGAATATGGTTTTACCGATCGCGAGATTCAGGTCTTTGAGCGCGCCCTCGGAGGAAGCCCGAACAAGGTGATCGCCTCCGAGTTGGCGATCAATGAGAACACGGTGAAGGCTCACCTCTCTTCGGTCTATGCAAAATTGGGGGTGCGCAGCCGGGTCCAAGCTCTCGCGTTGTTTCTGCGCTAGAGGTTGCGCGCGAGGTCACCCTGCCTGTGCTCGAGGGCAGCCCGCAGAGCCGTCGGACTGAGGGGCTTGTTCAAAAGAATCGCCCCGTCCTTGGCCAATTCGCGGGCATCTTGCGCGAGTGGATCGCCTGAGATGAATAGGATATGGGGCCTCTCGGGAAGACACTTGACGAGCCTTTGGGCAACCTGAACCCCAGTCTGGCCGCCGCTTAGCCGATAGTCGATGATCAGCACATGGGGCAGAAAGCCCGACTCAAAGCAGGCTTTGGCCCCGCTCTCATCGGCCGTGGAGCGCACCTCGTGGCCCCAGTCGGCAAGCAAGGCGCTGGTGGCCTCGCGGACATGGCGGTCATCGTCAATCACGAGAATTTGAGTGGCCTGCCGAGACCCCAGGGTAAGCGCCGGGAGAACGACCGCATCCACGCCAGGATCGAGCTCAACGGCGGGCACGAGAATCGAAAACTTGCTCCCTCGGCCCACCTTCGAGGCCACTGAGACCGGATGATCCAGTAAGAGAGACAATCGCCTCAAGATGGCCAGTCCGAGACCCAGCCCCCTTTCGCGATTACGCTCAGCGTTGGCGAGCTGGACAAATTCCCGAAAGACTTCCGCTTGCTGATCAGTTGGAATTCCGATCCCGGTGTCCCAGACCTCGATTGCGATCGCGTGCCCCCGGCGCCGGCAGCCGACCAGCACTCCCCCCTTCTCCGTGTAACGAATCGCGTTTGCAATCAGATTGTCAAGCATACGCTTGAGCATGACGCGGTCCGACGCCACCCAGTAATCGGGCGCGAACACGCGTAGGCTAATCCCCTTGGCACGGGCCGTCACGAAGTGTTCGATCTCGATCTGATGCAACAGCGACTGCAAGGAGAAATCCCGGATGCTTGGACGCTGCGCGCCGGCATCGAGTTTGGACAGATCCATGAGGCTCGAGAAGAGCCCATGGAGCGAGTCGAGGGACTGCTTGATGGGCTCGAGGATCGGAACGAGATTGGGCTGCTCGTTGCGCTCCTCGAGGCTTCCAAAGAATAGACTGAGGGCATGGAGCGGTTGCCTCAGATCATGGCTGGCTGCAGCCAGAAAGCGCGATTTGTCGGCGCTCGCCTCCTCGGCCAGACGCCGCTGGCGATCGCGTTCCTCGGCCAACTCCTCGTTCTCAAAGCGCAGACGGATCGCGTTGTGGATCGCCCGGTTGGTGTTGCGCGCAACGAAGGTCATGGACAACAAAAAAGCCAGCGTCAGTACGGCGAGAATGAACAGGTGCTGATCTCGAAATAGTGCCAATGCCGCGATGTGAGGCAGAAACATGGGTACCGAGAACGCGAGGAAGATACCCATGTTCGATCCGAGCGAACTCACCGCCCCCGCGACGAGCCCGGTGATGACCACCAAGAGCAGCAATTGGGTCGGTAAGGTCGATGTCGTATAGAGGATGATTCCGAGGCCACCCCAGACTGTGCCGGTGATGAGGGCCGTGAAAAACATCTTGCGCAGGAACCGAGCGAGCAGCTCCTCGTCCAGCGGATGACGGCGCAGGTCGCGCAGCCAGAAGCTGCGCAGGATCGCCACCACAAAGAGCGGTGTCATCCAGACAGCGAGTACCTGGAAGGACAGCTCGCGCGCCAAGGCCACGCCCATCAAGACCGGCAGCAGGGTACCCGTCATGATCAACACGGGCAGTTGGCGCGCCATCAGACGTGCCTGCTCCAGTTCGACCCGCACTTCGAGGCTTTGGCGCAATGGGTTGGCCCCAACCGGCAGCTGGGTCGCGTCAGACTGGTCCGAGCCTGACTTCCCCCACCACGTCGCGGTGCGACGAGCCAGGCGGGCCATTCCAGCGCCCGCAGCGATCGGGTCTCGAGTCGTTCCGCCTGCTCCTGCCCATTCCCGTCCGGTTGTCATGAATTCATCCGGTGAACTCGTTCGTTCCACCCGAGACCGCTGGCCGTGGAAATCCCGCCACGCGACTCCCGCCCCCTGATCGCTACGAATTATGGGCTAGGGTCGGCCGAAGGTCTACCGCACGAGGGCGGCGCTCGATCGCCACGCAGGGGAGTCTTTGCAGGTCGCCGTGGCGCCGCTTGCGCGCCGCCGCTTGATCCTAGCTCGCTCCAGATTTTGGGCCGGAGCGGGCATCCCGTCCGATTGGGCGAAAAGTGAAAAAACTCTGCCTATGGACCAATCCGCAACACCCCATAATTTGTGAAACTGATCACGGATTTCGAGCGTATCAGCAACCACTGAACCAACCTTGGGAGGATTGTGATGGTGCGATTGAGTAGAGTGCTGGCGGGCATGCTGGCCGGAGCATTGACTCTGGTCTGCGGGGCCTGCTGGGCCGATAACGATGCAATCGCGGGACCAGACATGGGCAAACTCCTGGCCACGGGCGGCGTCAGTGAGGTCGAGGGCGCCGGAGGTGGCGGGTTGACTCCATGGGCACTCATCACCGGCTATGGCACCAAGGACAGCTATGGCGCCAACCTGCACTACACCTATCTTTCGACCCAGGACTACCGCTTGACCAGTCCCGGCGTAGCTTTCGGGCTCCTCGATCGCGGCGAGATTTCCTTTGCAGAGCAAGACTTCACGGGAACCGATAAAGCGCTCTACGGCGTGCGACTGCGCCAGAGCATTGTGGGCCTGAAGCTCAAGGTCTTGGGGGATGCGGTCTACGATCAGGATTCCTGGCTCCCTCAGGTTGCGATTGGAGCGCAGATCAAAGACGACGAGGGCATCGCCGGACTTGAAGCCCTAGGGGTGCACAACGCGACCGATCTGGGTGCGAAGAGCAACTCCGGAACCGACGTCTATATCGCGGCGACCAAGCTCTTTCTTGACGAGAGCATTCTGGCGAACCTGACGCTGCGCTACACCAAGGCCAACGAGTTTGGGCTGCTCGGATTCGGGGGTGATCTGCACAACGATTACCAGATCGAGCCCGAAGTCTCCCTGGCTTACCTCATCACGCGAAAATTAGCTGCGGGCATCGAGTATCGACAAAAGCCGCACAACCTCTCGATTGACGACGAGCACGACGCCTACGATGCCTTCATTGCCTGGTTCCCAACACGCAATGTCTCGCTGACCGTGGCCTATGTCGACCTGGGCACGATCGTGAAGCCCTTTAACCCGACAAATCAGCACGGCATCTATGTTTCCGCCCAGGTCGGCTTTTGATGCAAGGACTCGCTGAGAAACGGCTAGGGTTCGCCTCGCTCTGGGGGCTCGATGCCACTGCTCCTGCGGCACGAGGCGCCTCCCCGAGACCCCGAGGCGCCCCCACCTCTATCCAGTACTGACGATCTAGCCAGGAGAATCATGATGAAGATTTCGACCTATGCAGCTGCCATCGCTGCGGCCCTGTGCCTGTCCACCGCAGCCCTGGGCGAAACCCAGCAGCCCCCACGCGACTCGGCCCTTTATGAGCAGCTCGGAGGCAAGAGCGGTATTCGCAAGTTCACGCATCGCTTTCTTGAGATCGTCCTCGCAGACGATCGCATCAAGAGCAAGTTCGACGACGCGAACATCGACCGCCTCGAGGGCTTGCTCGCCGAACAATTCTGCGATCTTTCGGGCGGACCTTGCCAGTACAGTGGCAAGGATATGCATGCAGCCCATAAGGGGATGGGAATCAATACCGCAGAGTTCAATGCGCTGGCGGAGGATCTCCAGATCGCGATGTCGGAAGCCGGGGTTTCCAGCCGGGCCTCGAACCGCTTGATCAGCAAGCTCGCGCCGATGTACCACGACGTGGTCACAAAGTGATCCCCCTGCGAAAGAGGACCGTGCGTCGCGCGCGCGAGGGGATGGTCTCGAGGATCCTCGCAGGGCTCGCTCTTGGCCTGAGCGCGCACTGTGCATTTGCGGCGAGCCTAAGCGCAAGCACCCTCGACAGGGATGGCGCGACGCTACCGAACGTCGTCATCTACCTCGAGCCGGCCGGTGGATTGCCGGCAAACATGTCCGCGCCAACCGATGCCCTCGTCGCCCAGGAAGGCATGCAGTTCGTGCCTTATCTGACGACCATCCGGGTCGGTGCGAAGGTCTCGTTTCCTAACCGCGATAACATGGAACACCATGTCAAATCGTTCTCGGAGGTCAAGGAATTCGAGCTGAAGATCTACTCTGCGGGCACGCCGCCCCCGGTCACCTTCGACAAAGTCGGAGTGGTCGATCTGAACTGCCTCCTGCACGACTGGATGCGCGGATTCATCTACGTCGTCGATACCCCCTACTTTGCCAATACGGACGCGACGGGACAGGCGGTGGTGACTGATCTTCCCGAGGGCCAGTACCAGGTGCTCGCCTGGCATCCCGATATGGGGACCTACATCCCGCCGCTGAGTCAGCAGATCACGATCGGACCAGGGACGAACACGGTCCGGTTCGCCTTCAGCTTTAAGCCCAGAAAGCGCAAGGCTCCCCATCCGGTATAGGAGCTAACCCTCCGAAGTTCTACGCCGCGCATCCGCAAACAGGGGCCGCCTTGGTTGCTCAGAGGCGCTCGGAGGCGCAAAGCACCGTCCTCGGCGTTCTCTCCTATGCGCGCCCGACTCGTCGCCCGCCGTCGACGACATGGACTTCACCCGTCGTCTTCGCGGCGCCGGCACCGAGCCAGTAGATCGTCTCGGCGACGTCGGAGGGGGTCACGATCGATCTCAGCGCCGAGCTCTCCTCGTAGGACGATTTCAAGGCGACGAAGCGCTCGCTCCCAAGACCTTTCTTCAGCCAAGGAGAGTCGACCATCCCGGGCGCCACGGCGTTCACCCTGACCTCTGGACCGAGCGCGCGTGCAAGACCCAGGGTGAGCGCATTCAGCGCGCCTTTAGACGCCACGTACGCAAGGCTCGAACCGCTCCCTATCAAGGCTGCGATCGAGGAGACGTTGACGATCCCCGCTCCGAGCTGAAGCTTCAGAAGCGGTAACAGCGCGCGGATCATCTGGTATGCACCGATCACGTTGACGGCATAGATCTGCTGAAAATCGACGGCCGATAACCCCTCGAGGTCCGCGAGGGCAACGAATTTGGTTGTGCCCGCGTTATTCACAAGGACATCGCAGCGCCCGAAGTGGCTTGCGACGTTCTGGGCCAGACGGCGGCACTGGGAGTCCTCGGCCACGTCCGCCTGCTCGACCAGAACATTCGAGCCGTAACTGCGGCACTGTTCGGCGATCTCCTGGGCCGGGTTTTCATCGCGCGAGAAATTCACGCAGACATCCCACCCCTGCTGCGCATACAGAATGGCACTGGCGGCACCGATTCCCGACGATGATCCGGTGATCACGCATACACGTTTGCTCAAGTCAGCCTCGTTCTCTCAATTCCTCGCCGCGACCGGCCCGCGGGGTGAGCCACGCACGGGGTCCCCATTTTGGCATTCCCCCATCCGCCAGTACACTCTCCCATTCTTCGACCCCAGCAGGATTCCATGGAACTGACAGCACCTTTCGGATACAAGCGCGTCACGCCACTGTTGCGCGAGACGCGCGTCGTGAGTCGCGACGGATCGCTCCCCGCGTTCGCCACCCAGAACAACTCCCTTCCGATCGTCGCGGGCGAGGCCATGGTCGCCGGCCACGACTATCCGATCGCCTTCGTCGCAACCACCGCGTCGACCTACACAACGGTCGTCATCCTCGGATTGGTGACTGGGGAAAATCTCTTCGCTAGCCCCGAAGGCTGGGCTACAGGATTCTATGTCCCCGCCTACGTCAGGCGCTATCCGTATTGTATGTCGCGCCTACACATGAACGGCACAAGTCAGGATCAATCGATCATCTGCGTCGAGGCCGATGCGGTGTCTGACGAGGGCGCTGCAAATCATGATGAGCAGGGCACTCCCACGCCTGAATTCGCCCAGATGCAAGAGCTCATATCCCGGTTTGAAACCGAGATAGCCCGAACCCGAGAGCTCTGCCAGATCCTGGCCGATTACAAGCTCTTTGAGCCGATGGTCGCCCAGATCCGCATCGGTGAAATCTCATACGAACTCAAGGGCTTGTATCGCATCGCCGAAGCGCGCCTCGAGCACCTCATGTCGAACCAACTGAAGACCCTCGTGCGCAAAGGCGCGATGGCTCTCATCTACCAGCATCTTTCGTCATTGGAACGCTTTCAGAGCCTGATGCAACGCAAAATGCTCTCTCTCGAAGAGACGAGCAAGGCGCGCGACACGACCCCCTGAAGGTCCCCAATCTGAGGCTCCCTAAACCGGGAAGCGGGTCTCCGGTCGGGTTGTAAACGTCAGTTTGGAAAGGGGACAAGTTCGATCTCCTCGTCCCGGCAGCCCATCGCCTGGGCCATCCGGTGTAGCCCGTCGTCGTCGATTTTCACGACATCATAGGCCGCCACGAAGTCGTCCCCTTTACCGCTCAAGAATCCACGTGCCCCTTCCTCGGTAGGCCAAAAGACGACCGAATCGGGCCCCTCCGCTTTGAGCCTCGCGCACATCGGCACAGAGTCTTCCTTGTAGACGATTGCGAACATAGGGCCTCCTGAACTGGGATCCGCATAAAGTAGCGCGGGCCCATCTAGATGTTAGTAGTCGTACTTCCACTTGCCGTTTTCGATGCGGGCCATCACGCGCGCCCGCTGGTCGAGACCGACATGATCATTCGGTGTCATATTGATGACCCCTTGCGGTACCGTCAAGTCCCGAGTGGATTCCAATGCGTCACGCAACGCCCGTCGGAATTCTGCAGTTCCCGGTTTGGCCACCTGGAGCGCCCGAGGAATGGCGTTGGCCAGCAAGAGCCAGGCTCCCCAGGCGTCGGCAGCGAATTGAGTCACCGTATTCGGTCCATACTGCGATTCGTAGCGCTTGACGAAATCCACAGCCACCTTTTTTGCAGGCTGCGAGTCCGGGAGTTGCGTCGCGACCACGGCAGGACCGGTCGGAAAGTAGGTTCCTTCGACGTCTTTGCCACCGACCTTCAGGAACTCATAGGTCGCAATGCCATGAGTCTGGTAGATCTTCCCCTTATAGCCGCGCTCGACGAGGGCGATCTGGGGCGTCGCCGCGGGGGTTCCCGCGCCTGCGATGAGCACGGCGTCAGGATGAGCCGCCATGATCTTGACAATCTGTCCGGTGACCGAGGTGTCGCTACGACCATAGCGCTCATTGGCCACGAGCTTGATATGGCGGATCTCGAGGAGCTTACTGACCTCGTTGAACCAGCTCTCGCCGTAGCCGTCCGAAAAGCCGATGAAAGCCAGCGTCTGGACCCCATTGTTCTCCATATGCTGTGTGACCGCTGTGGCCATCAGCGAGTCGTTCTGGGGCATCTTGAATACCCAAGCCCTTTTCGCATCCATCGGCGCGACGATGCTCGACGAGGCGGCCAATGCGATCATCGGAGTCAGCGACTCTGCCGCGACATCGACCATGGCGATTGCATTGGGAGTGGTGTTCGATCCGATCAGGACGTCGACGCCGTCTTCAGAGGTCAACTTGCGTGCATTGACAACCGCACCGGTGGGGTTCGAGCCGTCGTCGAGAATGAAGTACTCGATCTTCTGGCCGGCGATCTCCTTGGGCCACATCAGGGCGACGTTCTTGCTGGGCGCGCCAATCGATGCTGCCGGCCCCGTCGTCGAGAGGGTCATCCCGATCTTGATTTGCGCCCCTGCAGGGGCCACAGCGGCACCGGCGAGCATGAATACGAGGCAGGCCCGCCAAGCGATGGATCGAGATGACATGAAGAGCTCCTCGGAGGTTGAATTTCGCCACTTTAAGTCGGAACCGAGTGTTGCCGCAATTGCGGCTCACAGAAGGCCCAGATTGCGGGCGCGCGAGCGCACCAGGGCATCGATCATCCGAACGGTCGGAACCTCCAGGCCGAGCCAGTCGGCCAGTTCGATGACTGCCCCGACGATCGCGTCGATTTCGGGCCTGCGCCCCGCCTCGAAATCCTGATGCATGGAGATTTTCGCGCGACCGAGCTGTCGCGCAAGATCGATGCGCTCATCAGGGCTCATCCTGATCTCCACTCCCAGATGAGTGGCGACCTCCATACCCTCCCTGAGGAGCGGTCGCACGATCTCCAAGAGGGCCGGATCGCCGCAGATCTGATCAATGAGAGCACAGGTCAGAGCCGCGATGGGATTGAAGGAGAGATTGCCGACCAGCTTGGCCCAGACATCGACCCGGATGTCCCTCGAGACGACCGTCTCGAAGCCTGCTTCTGTCAAGGCCGAGCCGAGCGACTCGATGCGCGCAGACAGCGGATCAGGCAGACTCCGATCGATCTCTCCGATCAATAGTCGCCGGCCGGCCGTATGGTGCACCTCTCCCGGTGCGCGCACTTCGCCTGCCAGATGGACAACGCATCCGAGAATGTGGCGCGCATCGAGGTCGCGAAACAGAGTGTTCTTTGGATCCAGGCTCTTTAACACGCGGCCATCCAAGGCACTGCCTTCCCGATAGAAATACCACCAGGGAACGCCATTGATGGCGGGGACCACGACCGTCTGGGCCGCGACGAGCGGTGCGATCGACGCGAGCACATCCGGGATCGCATGAGCCTTCAGGCCGATAAAAACGACATCCTGCGGACCCTGCTCGTCTGCGAGCTGGCTGGGATACTCGCTCGCCGCAAGCGCAAACGACGTGACTCGCTGGCCATCGAGGTGGTCGACAAGGCAGAGTCCGTGGCGCCTGATCGCCTCGAGGTGGGCGCCGCGCGCGACAACGCTGACCGCGTGTCCGCGCTGGGCCAGCCTCGCAGCGAGGATGCCACCGATCGCGCCTGCGCCAACGATACAAATCTTCATCGGGATGGGCCTCTCTTACGATCCTTCTTCACACCGATCGTCAAAGGACGCGACCCATGCAAGGGCGCTCGGGACAAGCTGGGGGCGCTCTCGTTCGAGGCCAGGGCCCACAAGGTCGGATCGATAGCAGATTGACTCGGGGTCGGACGCGACATAAGCCTTTGCAGTGCAGGAATTGTAGTCCGGACGGAATCTCGAGAAAGCGTCCTCGAAGCTCGGGTCAATCAGGTGTTCTGAACCACGATGGTTGGAAACTTGCTCGACATATCCTTGGCCTGATCCGCGATCTTGACGGCGATCTTGCGGGCAATTTCGAGATAGATCTGGGCCAGCGGACCCTCAGGCTCGGCCACTACCGTAGGCTGGCCCGAATCCGTCTGTTCGCGGATGCGGATATCCAGAGGCAGCCCCCCGAGAAAGTCCACTCCGAAGTCCGCGCACATCTTCGCTCCACCGCCTGCACCAAAGATCGGTTCAGCGTGTCCGCATTGGGAACAAACATGCACGCTCATATTTTCCACAACGCCGAGAATGGGAATGCCCACCTTCTCGAACATCTTGAGTCCTTTTCGCGCATCCAGCAGAGCAATATCCTGAGGGGTCGTGACGATGACCGCCCCCGTTACAGGTACCTTTTGGGAGAGCGTCAACTGGATGTCCCCGGTCCCAGGCGGCATGTCCACGATCAGGTAGTCCAGGTCGTGCCAGTTGGTCTGCTCGAGCAGCTGCTGCAGCGCCTGCGTCACCATCGGTCCGCGCCAGACCATCGGCTCGTCCGGGTTGATCATGAATCCGATCGAATTCGCCTCGATGCCATGATTGACCAACGGCTCCATGGTCTTGCCATCTTTCGTTTCGGGTTTCCCCGAAATGCCCAGCATCATCGGCTGCGAGGGACCATAGATGTCCGCATCCAGGATTCCCACGCGGGCGCCTTCGGCCGACAAGGCAAGCGCGAGGTTGACCGCCGTCGTGCTCTTTCCGACGCCTCCCTTACCTGAGGCGACCGCGATGATGTTCTTGACTTGTGGCAGCAACTTGGTGCCGCGCTGCACGGAATGGGGAACGATCTTCGAGCCCACATTGACCTGCAAAGGCAGAGCGCCAAGCACGGGCTCAAGCGCCGCCCGCACGAGAGCCTCGAGCCGTTTGTACTGGGTTCGACCCGGATAGCCCAGTTCAACTTCGATGGCCACGCCGCTTTGATCGGCACGCACCGGCCGCAGTGACTTGGACGAAACGAGATCTTTGCCCGTGTTGGGATCGATCACGGTCTTCAGCAACTCGGTAATCTCTGCGGCGGTCACGGCCATGGAAACAGGGTTGATCGCAACGAAAGCGTTGAGTCTAGCGTAATTTCGTCAGCGCTTGCGTCGGGGCCGTCACA
>CAJCID010000280.1 GCA_903970305.1 Rhodospirillales bacterium
CCCGCCTCGGGTCAGGCTGGCGGCACTGGGCATGGGGACTCCGGCGGGTAGGCTTGGAGGGATTCGTCACCAGCGAGCGGGAATACTGTCTGGAAAAAACAGACTGCGGGAACATCGCTCGCAGGAAAGCTCTCCGCGAGCGCCGCGTCGAGCAGGTCCTCTTGATGACGGATGTTGGGTGCGGCATCGTCTGGCGACATGGTCCTATCCAGTGTGGGGGTAATGGCGACTGCCCGGTTCCAGAAGCGCGACAGTCGCCCGGGATACCGCAGGCTACGCCGAGCTCGCGGCGAATTTGGGTGTTCTTGCTCGGAGATCGCGAGTTGCCACCTCGTTCAGTGGGAGTGTTACGGCTAATGCGGACAAACGCCGCAAACAGGTCTTCTCATCATGCTAATGGGCGCTCAGACTCCCGGCACCCCCCTCTAGTTAAGGCGGCGGACGCCCCCGTGGAGTAAGAGCTTCCCACCTGAAAGGTAAGTAGCGTCGGAGGCGGAAGGCGAGGCGCAGGTGTCGCTCGATGGCCTAGGTCGACCAAGCTGCAAGAAGGAGTGCTCGGACTTCAGTTGTGCCGCAATAGCAGAAGTTCGTATGCCCTCCGGGGAATGCCCTTTCCCTTCCAAACACAGTTGGGCAAATCGACATGCGCTCGCGTCGTCAATGCCGCTAAACTTTATGGGGTACTCAATCCGCTAGTCGGATTGCAATTGGACGGCGTGGTGTATCTTGCCTTCACTCTCATCGGTGATCACTAGATAACGCTTGATTCCGCCTTTGTCTTCGATGACGAGTGGGCGAATCTGGCCCACGGCATTAACGATCGCTGCGCCCGCCTGATTTGTCTTGAACGACGCAAGGGGTTCCCAGCTGCCCGAGCCATCCGGATAGTCTGCCAGACCAAGCATATAGACATGTCCGGGGTCGAGCCCTGTAACCGCTGCCTGCAACACCTGGACCAAACCCTGGTCAAAAAGCGACACGCTCGTTGGAGCCGGGTTCGTCTTCTCCGGTCCGCTTGCGCCAAGGGCGTACATCTTCAGCTCGGAATCCTCACCCGCAATGCCAAGTGGTTTCAATCCCTCTTTGCCAGCTCCGGCTGGAACAGCATTCGGCACATAGACCAAAGCCTGGGGGGCTTGCCCCACTTCGATGTGCGCGATGATCGAGTTCGAATCAGTATCGATAGCAATAACCTCGTCATCATTCTCCAAACCGACATACACGCGACTGCCATCGCCCGAAGGCCAGATCCCATGGGGCATGTCGCCCACCGGAATCGTCTTGAGTAGTGAGTAGTCGGAGGTTGAGAACACCTTTACTTGATTCAATCCACCCACCGTCACATAGGCCAAGGTGCGGTCATTGCGACGTATAAAGTTGACATGGTTCGTGATCGGCCCGGTGTCGATTGTCGTCAGAACGGTGAACGGAGGGTGCCCGTCGAAGACCATCACCTTGCCAGTATCTTTCAACGTCATCCACACCTGATCACCGTCGGGAGTGACTGCGATGTTCGGGCAAAAGGGGCTCACTTGGGCCAGGTGTCCGACAACTTTCAAGTCAGCAAGTGAGATTACACGCGTCTCAGGGGTGAAGGAGGAGCAGACATAGCCGAACTTGCCATCCGGCGAAAAAATCTGCATTCCCGGACCAGGAGGAAGCGGGATGCGGGTCTTCTCGACATAAGTCTTGGCGTCGATAACTGAGACATAGTCTTCGCCGCGGACCGTCACCCAGACGGTCTTCCCGTCCGGTGTAAAGAAGGCTTCGTGGGGTGAGCGACCCACGTAGGTCGTGTGTTTGATCGCGTTGGTAGCCGTGTCGATAAACGTGACGGAATTCGAGCCGACCGAGACCACGACGAGGGTGTGACCATCGGGCGCGAATCCTAAGCCATGGACCAGGACTTGACCCCGGTAGAGAGGGCTAAAGGTACTTGGGGCCGGATCGCCAAGCCGGATGACCCCAAGCAATCGATTGTCCACGGGGTCACTGACCGATACGGTATTGGAGTATTGCTCAGCGGCATAGACCCGATCTCGGTGGCTGATCGGCACGTCTGGCGCTGTCGCCGCCAGTGGCGGTTGTCCTGCCATTACATTCATGTTTGGCGCGACCCATGCGCAGGTCACGAGAAGCTGAGTACAAATCCAAGCAATATGCCTCATGGGTATCATTCCGGAGCGCCGCTCAATGGGATCCGGGCAGACCCCCCGTCGAGGCTCAAAGGATCTCTAGGCACAGGGGAGGACGTTCCCAATGCGTGCCGCATCGCATTAATTTCCTCGCGCTGCTCAACGATGATTTCCTGGGCGATGCGCCTTAACTGCTCGTTCTTCCCGTAGCGCAGTTCGGACATTGCCATGTCCACGGCTCCCTGGTGGTGTGGAATCATGGAGTCCACAAAATCCCGGTCGACGTCGCCGGACGGGTTGCCGCTCATTTCCGACATCATTTTGCCCATCGCAGTGCTGATCTCGGCGAGATAGCGGTCCTCGTCGGATGCTTCGGTGGCCAAGGCACCCCCAAAGATCAGTCCTATTCCTAAAAGGGATGCACACGTCTTAACGAAACCCATAGCCGTCATGTCAACCTCCGAAAGGCCAATCGAGAACTGCTCTCCGCTGCTTATTTCCCAGTCCCCAGTATCATCACACCATGCTTCGCGTGGATCTGCGCTCCGGGTAGGCGACGAGCATGACTTTCGAATAGAAACTCTCGTTCAGTCGAGGACCTTCGAGAGATATCTGAGGCTTGGTCAGCGCCTCAAGCCGCCCGCGCCTTCCAGTCCCGCTGATGTCTTGGTTGGGACAATAACGATGCGGTCTTTGACTCTCAGGGGAAGAGGAAGTCATGCTGCTGGACGAATCGAAAGCCTTGGAACGCGAACACCGACGATCTGAACATCTAGGCTAGGATTCTCGATGAGGGCTCTGGGTGCGCACAGGAAGGCGATCGATACCCAGTCTGGGCACGTTCGCTGAACCTTTCAGAATATCTCTCCAACCAGTTTCGCCACGAACACGAAACGAAATCACCACCACCGTTTGCCTCGATAGAACCTTGGGGCACCTCATGCGTGCCGCGATGTTGGAAGTAATTCCCGCTAGCTCAAGGAGAACTCTGCGCGCGCCGAAGCTCTTCGAGCTCGAGCTTTGAATCACGCAGCTGACGACGCAATTCGTCGACGACCGTGGCGATCTCCTGCTCGGTATAGCGCGGGGTAATGTGCTGCGAGCAGTTCCAGTCATAGCCCTCGACTCGGATCACCACGGCACGCTCCGCCCTCGAGCTGCCGTCATTACCCTGCAGCGTTTTTATGAGCGCGGGATCCTCGCTCTGATCGACGAGCCGGGCCCGCCCAAAGAGCTTGAGGCGTCTCTGCTCTGCATAATCCATCAAGAAAATGGCAATCCGGTCGTCGTGTGTCAGATTGCCAGCACTGATGTACTGCGCATTGCCGGCGAAATCAGCATAAGCCACAGTCTTTGAATCGAGCACCGCTAGAAATCCCGGTAAGCCGCCGCGATACTGTACGTAGGGCCAGCCGGTCTCGCCAACGGTAGCCTGATAGAAACCATCTCGTTCGCGGATGAACTCAGTCTCATGTTCCGTGAGTTGGTCTCGGCGGTTCGTCGTCCGTTCAGCACGCGCGTACCCAGCCCGACTTCCATGGCGTACCTGCAATTCGCGCACGACGGGTGTGAAGGCGATATCATAATATGCACGCGACATCTGGTGACCTCACGTCGACGAGGTGTTGTTAGGCGCTGGAGAACAAGACCCGGAAGCAATGGCCTGGATTTAACCATGTCCGTACTACCCCCACCGGAACCTGCGCAGCACTCGAGCCCACCGAGGGCATTCTGATCGTACCGGTCCGGCGAGTGGAGAGACCGGTCAGAGGCAAGGGGGCACTCCCTGACTTAGGGAGTAACGAATTGGACTTGAGGCAATCCACTTGGGCGCGGGCGCTATCGCCATCCGTACCATCGATTGGCGGGCCAGCGCCCGACCCGAGGAGCAATCACGCCAATTCCCGTACAGGGGGCGGAGTGCGCGAGCCGAATGAAAGACCGCCCTCGCAGCCGACATATCACCACTCGGAGGCAAGGGCTGATCTTACGACCCACAAGCCGGCTTCGCGTACTGGTAGCTGAATACGCTTTCGCGTCCGAGCCACAGCTGCGAGAGGGTCGCCTAGCCTCGCCAGTGCGGCGCGATCATCTACAGAGAAGGCGCCATGGCTTCGCGCATCGAGCTTCCGAACAAGCAGCCCCCGGGTACTCGACAACCCCGCCACACCAGGCTACGAAGCCAAGGATTACGATTGGGGAAATCGAGGTCTAGAATTTATCCTTGGGCTGCAATGTCCCCATGGGAAATCCCCGAGGACCGCAGTTCGCGCGGAATGCCGGAGTTCGGTACGCGCTTCATGAAGAGCCCGACACGCCCCTTTTGCGACTTGGGATGGCGAAGGCGGCGGGGTCGGGACCCCACGCCGAACAACTTTCTATGTGCGGCCCATGAGTACCTCTCGAAGGACAACGCCCATCGAATCGCAGCACATTT
>CAJCID010000281.1 GCA_903970305.1 Rhodospirillales bacterium
ACCTCGGCCCCCGCCTGGACCGCCTGTCCTGAAGTCTGTCACCCCGATCCTTCTCGTACGTGATGTCGAGTCGTGCGCCACCTTCTTCCAACAGAAGTTAGCCTTCGAGATCGACTTCCTACACGGTCTACCGCCATTTTATGGTGCCGTCTCGCGCGATGGCGTCTGCCTGCATCTGCGCCACGTGCATCAGCCCTTCTTCGCCAAAGCCGCTTCGCTTGAGAAATCGCTACTGTGCGCCTCGATCGAGGTGACCAACGTGCAGGGACTTTTTGACGAGTTTCGCGAGCGCTCCCTCGAGTTCGCGCAGCCGCTGACCAAGCAGGCCTGGGGCGGCACAGACTTCCATGTGCGCGATCCCGAGGGCAATGTGATCTCATTCGTCTCGTTCGATTGACCCAGGTTCCGTTAGAGGTGTGCTGCCTCGCCCACTCACAGTGACCTTGCCGATCGCACCGTTAGGAGGCCCGACCGTGTCTGTTCTCAGGCACGACGCCGATGCTTCGATGGATACCTCGATGATCCTTTCCCGGTACCGGACAGAGCGGCTGAGAACGTCGTGGCACCCTGGAAGCGCTTAGGTGCTTGATTAGGCGCTTGTCCGAATTCGTGATCGGCCTTCGGAGCGCTGCGTATCCGCTTATCCCAGATCCGGACAGGACGCCACTTCGGTCAAACCGTCCGATGCGATGCCGTGAAGTCACTTCTGCGCGTGGACGCGCACAAGAACGGCTCGATTCGCGCCGGGAGTCAAAGGAGAAGCGGGGAAATGCCGGGGAAAGCTGGAACAGGCGAGAATCGCAAGGGACTCTACGACCTAGGTCGTTGTAATCTCTAGCGAAAAAACTGGAGCGGGAAACGAGGCTCGAACTCGCGACCTCAACCTTGGCAAGGTTGCGCTCTACCAACTGAGCTATTCCCGCACTGAAAATACAAGCTGGGGATTATAGCGTCCGAGGAGAACCTGTCAAGGCGAGCCGTGGTTTTCCCCGAAGCGAGGCCCCCGGGCAGGCACTTGTCGTCCGCGCTTGCGCGCAGAAGGACGCGGCGGAGAAGTTCGCTCGCACAAAAGGCTAAAATGGCGGATTAACAAAGCCCGCATGCCTGTCTCCCTACCCCGAACGTCACAGCGTATTCACTGGCAAAAGCCCCAAGGATCGGGGGATGCGTGGCTGCTCGCCCAGGCTGGACAGCAGCTCGCCAGTGACAAACGCGTGCTCGTCATCGTCTGCGCACAGGCGCTCGATGCACAGCGCCTGCGCGATGAGATCCCCTTCTTCGCGCCGGGCCTCAGAGCGCATCTGTTGCCCGACTGGGAGACCCTGCCTTACGATCAGTTCTCGCCGCATCAGGATCTGGTCTCCGAGCGCCTCGCGACCCTGCACTACGTCCAGACGGGGCAGTGCGACGTTTTGCTCGTGCCGCTCACGACCGCGCTCTACCGCTTGGCCCCACCCGCTCACCTCGCCGGTTACACGTTTTTCTTCAAGCAGGGTCAACAGCTCGACGAAAAAAAACTGCGCACGCAGCTGACCTTGGCCGGTTACCAGCACGTGGGCCAGGTGCTCTCCCCTGGCGAGTACAGCGTACGCGGCGGTCTCATCGACCTCTTCCCGATGGGCTCGGTCCTGCCCTACCGCCTCGATCTTCTGGGCGACGAGATCGAATCGATCCGCACCTTCGATGTCAACAGCCAGCGCAGCCTCTATCCGGTGCGCGATGTGCGCCTTCTGCCGGGCCACGAATTCCCGATGGACGAAGCGTCGCGCACGGCATTTCGCGGACGCTGGCGCGAACGCTTTGAGGGTGACCCAAGCCGCTCCCCGGTCTACCGGGACATCGGCAATGGCATCCCGTCAGCCGGCATCGAATACTACCTGCCTCTTTTCTTCGATGCGACCGCAACGCTCCTGGATTACCTTCCCGAGGCGAGCGTCATTGCGACCGTGGGCGAAACAGAAGGCCCCATCCGGCGCTTTCTCGAGGATGCCCAGCAGCGCTACAAGTTCCTCTCGGCCAACCGCGAGCGGCCGCTCCTGCGTCCGGACGAATTGTTCCTGAACGAAGAGGCTTTCTTCGTGAAGCTTCAGGCTCAGGGACGGATCACGCTGGGTAGTGCAGGCACCGCCGAGAGCGACGGCCCCACGCGGGCGTTGCCGGACCTCGCTGTCGAGCGCCGTGCCGATGATCCTCTGACCAAGCTGCGCGCGCATCTGGCCTCCAGTAAGGCGCGCACATTGGTTGTCGCAGAGTCGCTTGGGCGGCGCGAGACGATGTACCAGTACTTCAGGGAATACGACCTGGTGCCGGAGCTGGCCGAGAGCTATCTCGACTTCGCCACCGGCAGCGCTGCCTTTGGGCTCGCGGTCGCGCCGCTTGCCATGGGCTTTGCACTCGCGGATCCGGCGATTGCCTTCGTGACCGAAACGGAGCTCTACGCGGGCAGCGCCACGCGTCGCATCGGCAAGCGCCAGCAAGAGCGCGTCTCGAACGTCGAGATGATGGTGCGCGATCTGTCGGAGCTGCGCGTGGGCGATCCGGTGGTGCACGCCCAGCACGGCATCGGGCGCTATCGCGGCCTCATCAACATGGATCTGGGCGAGGGCGAGACGGAGTTCATCGATCTCGAGTACGCCCAGGAGACCAAGCTCTACGTGCCCGTCTCCCAGCTTCACATGATCTCGCGCTACTCGGGAGCCGATCCGGACAGCGCCCCGCTACACGCCCTGGGCTCGGGTCAATGGGAGAAGGCGAAGAAGAAGGCCGCCCAACAAATCCGCGATACTGCGGCGGAACTCCTGAACATCTACGCCAGGCGTGCCGCACGCCACGGTCACTCCTTCTCCTACTCCCTGCACGACTACGAAGCCTTTGCGGACAGCTTTGGTTTCGAGGAGACGCCCGATCAGGCGGCCGCCATCACGGCAGTCATCGGGGATATGACCTCGGGCCGGCCGATGGATCGGCTGGTGTGCGGCGATGTGGGCTTTGGCAAGACGGAGGTTGCGCTGCGCGCCACCTTTGTTGCCGTGACCGGCGGCAAGCAGGTGGCCATTCTCGCCCCGACGACCCTCTTGGCCGAGCAGCATTTCCAGACCTTCTCCGACCGGTTTTCCGACTGGCCGGTGCGCATCGCCGAGCTCTCGCGCTTTCGTTCCACCAAGGAGGTCGCGCAAGCCATCGAGGGTATCAATGCCGGGACCATCGATATCGTGATCGGCACGCACAAGCTGCTTTCGCCACAGGTGCAGTTCTCGCGCCTGGGGCTTGTCATCATCGACGAGGAACATCGTTTCGGCGTGCGTCAGAAGGAGCGCATGAAGGAGCTGCGCGCTGAGGTGGACGTCCTGACGCTGACGGCAACGCCGATCCCGCGCACGCTCGGCATGAGCCTGGAAGGCATCCGTGACTTCTCCGTCATCGCGACAGCCCC
The DNA here is from genome assembly GCA_903970305.1 of Rhodospirillales bacterium. GTDB lineage: Bacteria > Pseudomonadota > Gammaproteobacteria > Burkholderiales > Burkholderiaceae_D > BOG-994. The sequence goes on from CAJCID010000281.1 coordinate 3,434, forward strand.
CCAGAAGCGGCTTGCGATCAAGACCTTCGTGCGCCGGGAAACCGGCGGCACCATCCGCGAGGCCGTGTTGCGCGAACTCAAGCGCGGCGGCCAGGTGTACTTCCTGCATAACGAAGTCGAGACCATCGAAAATCGCCGCGCTGCACTGCAGGAACTCGTACCCGAGGCGCGTATCGCGGTGGCCCACGGGCAGATGGGCGAGCGCGACCTGGAGCGCGTGATGCGCGACTTCTACCAGCAGCGCCACAACCTGCTTCTCTGCACGACCATCATCGAGACGGGCATCGACGTGCCCACGGCCAACACGATCGTCATCCACCGGGCCGATCGCTTTGGCTTGGCGCAGCTGCACCAGTTGCGCGGCCGGGTCGGACGTTCGCACCATCAGGCCTACGCCTACCTCTTGGTGCACGACGAGGGGGCGCTGACCCGCCAGGCCCAGCTGCGCCTGGATGCGATCCAGCAGATGGAGGAACTGGGCAGCGGTTTCTATCTCGCCATGCATGACCTGGAGATCCGTGGCGCGGGCGAGGTGCTGGGCGAGAACCAATCGGGCAACATGCACGAGATCGGATTTCAGCTCTACAGCGAGATGTTGAACGATGCCGTGAGGGCCTTAAAGGCCGGGCGCGAGCCCGATCTGATGCAGCCGCTCTTGGCGACGACCGAGATCAACCTGCACGTGCCTGCGCTCTTGCCCCAGGATTATTGTGGCGATGTGCATGAGCGGCTGTCTTTGTACAAGCGCTTTGCCAGCTGTGAGAGCCTGGACGATCTCTCCGAACTCCAGGAGGAACTCATCGACCGGTTCGGCAAGCTCCCCGATGCCGCACAGGCCCTCCTGGAGACCCACCGCCTGCGCATTCTCGCCAAACCCTTGGGCATTGCGAAAATCGATGCGCACGCGGAATCGGTTACATTCCAATTCATGCCCAAGCCACCCATCGACGCCATGAAGATCATCGCTTTGGTGCAGTCGAGCCGCAATATGAAGCTCTCCGGACAGGACCGTCTGCGCCTGACGGTGAACGCACCGGAATTGGCCGCGCGCGTGGCGGCCATCCGCAGCACGATCGCGGCACTGTCCCGCTAGCCCATGGTTCTCGTACTCACCGGGGAAGACTCTGCCCGCAACGCCGTGTTACAGGGGATGACACGTGCCGGACACGCCCCTCGCACGGTCGAGCTGACCGCCACAGGGAAGAGCCTGCGCCTCATGGGACTCGCTGCCTCGAGCGAGCTCTCTGCAGTGCTTGAGCGCCTGGCAGCGGAACACCGTGTCGATTATGCGTTCGTTCCCGAAGGCGCAAGGCTTGCCGACTTTGGCCTTCTCGCGCTCGACATGGACTCGACCCTCATCACGATCGAATGCATCGACGAGATCGCGCGTCTCTATGGTGTAGAGACCGAGGTCGCACGCCTCACCGAGGCGGCGATGCAAGGTCAGGTCGTCGACTACGCGGCGAGCCTGGGACAGAGGATGGCGCTTTTGGCGGGGGCACCGGTCGCGATCCTCGAAAGCGTCTACGCCGAGCGCTTGGAGCTCTCCCCGGGCGCCACTGAACTCCTCGAAGCGGCCCGCGAGGCGGGATTGAAGAGCCTCCTGGTCTCGGGAGGATTCACCTTCTTTCTGGAACGCTTGCAGGCGCGCCTGAAACTCGACTTCATCCACGCGAACACCCTCGAGATCCGAGACGACCGGCTGACTGGCGGGCTGATCGGTCCGATCGTCGATGCGTCGGCCAAGGCCGAGATCCTGCAGAGAACCTGCAAAGAACTGGGCATCGAGCCCGACCGGGCAATCGTGATCGGCGATGGAGCGAATGATCTCAAGATGCTGGCCTTAGCCGGAATGGACGTGGCCTACCACGCCAAGCCCGTCGTGCGCCGCGCCGCGGGCCATGCGATCCAGTTCGGGGGCCTGGATGTCGTCCTCGAGTGGCTTGGGGCCTAAATGCTAGTCTAGGCTCGCGCCCCCCGTTCGTGCCGACCGACATGTGTGCAGCTCGGGGGATGGTTTCTGCTCAGTCCTTGCGAGCGGTCTTCACTTGCGACTTGAGCAATCATGTCGCGGGCCACGGGCTCGTCTGGCCGCCGCTGCGACCCGGAATCTAAAGGACATCGGAGGATGCGGCTGGCCTTTGGTTACGCATCCAGTCGGCCGTGCCACGGAACTGCTCGAGAAGACCCGCGCCAAGCTGCGCGTCCTTGACCTCGATCTCGATCGCCTCTTGCATGCAGGCGAGCCACTGGTCACGCTCTTCGGCGCCGATCGGAAACGGCAGATGGCGTGCGCGCAGCATGGGATGGCCGAAGCGTTCGATGTAGTGGTTCGGGCCGCCGAGAAACCCGCAGAGAAACCAGAAGAGCTTATCCCGCGAGCCGTCCAGGGATGCCGGATGCAGGCTGCGCAGGCGCGCAAAGCGCGGCTCGAGATCCATCAGGTCATAGAAGCGATCGATGATTTCGCGCAGGCCCGTCTCACCCCCAAGCGCCACAAAAGGCGACACGCCAAACGCGCCATCGCTTGCCATCCTAGGCCTCGCGCAGGGTCGCCAAGGGCGGTTGCTTAAGCACCGGGCGCAGACCCAGCCAGCCCCCGATCAAGGCGACCACCACCCCGCCCGCACCTCCGGTCACCCAGGGTGCCCATTCGGCCAGATAGGGGAAGTGAAATACGTAGGTCGCAAGCGCCCATCCGATCGCAACCGCGCCCCCTGCGGCAAGCAGGCCCGCGAGCAGGCCCAGGCCCGCAAATTCGGCGCTTTGCGCACCCGAGAGCTGGGCGCGCGAGGCGCCCAACGCGCGCAACAGGGCAGCCTCGCGCGTGCGCTCATCGCGCGAGGACAAGAGCGCGGCATAGAGCACCAAAAGACCGGCGAGAAGAGTGAAGACAAAGAGAAATTCCACTGCGGTCGTGACCTGATCGAGGATGTCCTGGATCTGCTTTAGGACCGCTCCCATGTCGATCACGGTGATGTTGGGAAACTCCTGCACGAGCCGGTTCGCCAAGGGCTCGTCCGCATCCCTCAGATGGAAGGCCGAGATCCAGGTCTGGGGCAAAGGGGCAAGCGCTTCGGGCGGGAAAATCACGAAGAAATTCACATGCATCGAATCCCACTCAAGCTTACGCAGGCTTGTGATCCGGCCTTCGACCTGTTGGCCGGCCACATCAAAGCGCAGCCTGTCACCGAGCTTCAAGCCCAAGGTCTTGGCGATTCCGGATTCGATCGACAGCTCGTCAGATGCCGCAGCGAACCAGTGTCCGGCCTCGATCCGGTTATGCGCGGGCAGCGTATTCGAGTAGGAGAGATTGAATTCCCGGTCGACCAGACGCTTGGCCTGTTCTTCCGAGTAGGACTTCGGACTCGTGGGGCTACCGTTCACCGCAATGAGCCGTCCACGCACCATGGGCGCAAGGTCGTACTCCGAGACGTGTCCCGCCGCCATGAAGTCCGTGAAGCGCTTTTTCTCATCGGGCTGCAGATTGATCACAAAACGGTTCGGTGCGTTCGGTGGCGCGGCCGTGCGCCAGGCGGAAACCAGGTCCGAGCGCGTGACCGAGAGTAACAGCAGCGCCGTCAAACCCAAAGCCAGTGCGACCGTCTGCACGACGGTTGCGACCGGCCGGCGTTGCATCGAAGCGAGCGCAAAGCGCACCGCAGGGGGCAGGCTCACCGCGTGACGGAGCCGCCCGACGGACCACACGGCACCATAGGAGACCGCCGCAAAGAGCAAGAAGGCGAGCGCGAACCCGCCCGTGGTCAGAAGGCCGATCTTCAGATCGCGTGCCGTCCACAGTAGGAGGAGCACGAAGAGGACGACGCCGACCAAAAAACCCACGGCCGCGCCAAAGCGCGGTGCGCCCAGATCGCGCCGCAAGACCCGCAGTGGGGCAACATGGCGCAGTTGCAAGACCGGAGGAAGCGCAAAGCCGATCAGGAGCACAAAGCCCACCAAGAAGCCCTGCAGCGCCGATTCGATCCGGGCCGGGGGCAGACTCGTCTCGATCAACGAGCCCAGGAGCAGAATGAACACGTAGTGCGCGATGAACCCGAGGAGCACGCCTGCAGCCGCCCCAAGAATCCCCACCAGGAGGAACTCCGCGAGGTAAAGAGCCAGGAGATCGCCCTGGCTTGCGCCCAAGCAGCGCATCACCGCGCAGGCGTCCAGGTGCCGTTGCGTGAAGCGCCTCGCCGCCAGAGCCACGGCGACGGCGGCGAGCATCGCAGTCAGGAGCGCAACCAGCGAGAGGAACTGCTCGGCGCGATCGAGCGTCGCGCGGACTTCCGGACGGCCGCCCTCGAGCGACTCGATGCGCTGGCCCCGGACCAGGCGTGCCTTCAGCCAGGTGCGGTAGTCATTGACTGTGCCAAGGGGGCCTGCCACGAGCAGCCGGCGCGTCTCGCGACTACCCGCCTGGATCAGGTGGGTCGCCTCCAGATCCTCAAGGCGCATCAGAACGCGCGGGGCGATGTTGACGAACGAGAGCCCGCGGTCCGGCTCGAGGGTCACGATGCGCGTGATCCGAAAACTGCTGTCCCCCAGATGGAGGCTCTCGCCCATCGCCAGATTCAGTTGCGACAGGAGCGCCGGATCGACCCAGATCTCGCCCGGTCCCGGGCGGCCAGCCGCGGGGCCGTCCGGCGCTCCCGGGGCAGGTGCCACGCGCAGCGCCCCGCGTAGCGGATAGCCTTCCGAGACGGCCTTGACCGAGGCCAGACGGGCCTGGTCTTTGGCAAGCGCCATGCTCGGGAAGGTCACCGTTTCTGCCGCGGTGAGATGGCGCCCGAGGGCCTCGCGGCTGAAATCGGCCGGGATCGGCTGATCGGCCGACAAGACCAGATCAGCACCTAGGAGCTGGGCCGCATCGCGCTCCAAGCCCATGCGTAGGCGGTCAGCGAAAAAGCCCACGCTCGTCATGGCGGCGACGGCCAATACCAAAGACAGGACGAGAAGCCGAAGCTCGCCCGAGCGCCAGTCGCGCACCAGAAAAGTTGCGCCCAGCCCGGCGCTGTGGGCCCAGGTTGCCATGACGCCCTTAGGACTGGGACCGGTCGCGCCGGCGCCTTGCGCCCGGCTCGGGATCAGGCATCGCGGGCAGGCGGGCAATGAAGAGCAGGATCCCCAGGACGATCACGCCCACGGGCCAGACCACCTGGCTCGATACATAGCCCTGGTCGTAGGCAAGCCAGGCTGCGCCGACGTAGATCAGGATCGGGCCGCTCACGACCGAGGAGCGGTTGATGCCCTCGGTGATGACGATCGCTGCTCCGAGAACGATGAAGGCCAGTGCCACGATCATGTGGACTTCGTGAAACCAGCCCATCTCCCGGGCCAGCCAAGCCAGGCCAAAGACGATCAGGGCGATCGGCAATACGGTATTTCTCATCGGTCGTCGACTTTCGCAATGCGTGGCACCACACCGATCGGAGTGCGGCTCGGACTAAGACAGAAGAGTAACACCAAGGGCGCTGAACGACGCCGCCACCGGGAGGAAGACGAGCAGGCCCCGTCGGCACGATCCCCTAACGCTGTTTCCCTGTACAGGCCGTTTCCAGTCCTCGGTCGCACTGGGCTTTCGACCCAGGGTCCGCCGCCTCTGGATTGCTCGAAAGAGGAAAGATGAAGCCGGCAGGGAGGTTCAAGTGTCGGTCGACATGGAAGTGATCTCGGTCTGGCGCCCTTCATTCCCGACTGGTGGAGTGAGCTTGCGATCTCCACCCTATAGTTTATTTACATTTGCCAACCTATCGCGAAAACTAAAGGCATCAGTCTGAGAGCTTCGGAGCACCAAGCAATGAATTAGGGGTTGTTTTCAAAAGGGGGCGAATATGCGTCAACGAAAACACGTCTTCATTCTGAGCGCTTTCTTGTTGGCAGGCTGCGTCGCAAACGAGCCCTACCGAACCTCCCTTGCACCCGTATGTGCAACACCTCTCGGGCCAGCGCAGTCCTGCAGTAGTTCGTTCCATGAGACGTCGGATTCATTCGATCTCCTCTTTGCGGAGTTTGATGACCAGGGGCTGCCCTACCCCCGCCCTGGCGCCAAAGACCAGCAGGCCAAGGTCATCAAGGCGCTGGACGACATCGCGGCCACCAATGACCACCGAGTCGCCGTTTACGTTTTCGTCACCGGATGGAAGAACAATGCCAATGAAGACGACGGCAACATCACCGGCTTCAAGAAGGCACTCGCGGTCGCGGCTCGCGACGAGGTGGCGAAGAACCCAGCAGAGGGGAGCAAGAGGCCGCGGCGTGTCGTCGGCATCTTCGTGTCCTGGCGCGGGTTGGCGACAACCCTCGAGCCGTTCAAGGAGCTCTCCTTCTGGACCAGAAAGGCAGCAGCGGACAGGGTTGCACATGGGTCGGCAAGGGGTTTTTTCTCGATGCTCAAGCTGTTCCAATGCGAGCAGAACGGTAACCTGAGCTGTAGCCTGGAAGGCACGAAGACGGCCAGCAAGAACGTTCGACTGGTGCTCATCGGCCATAGCTTTGGTGCGCTCATCCTTTACAACGCCGTCGAACAAGCGCTGGTAGAAAGTTTGGTGCCCAACTCAGATAATCCCGCTCCGCCACCGGTGCCCCGCTTCGGTGACATGGTGATCCTGCTGAATCCTGCGTTCGAAGCCAGCCTGTACGCGCCCCTGAAGGAAATTGCGGACGGTCGGAATTACCCTCCGCATGAACCGCCTATTTTTGTCTCGGTCACTTCACAGACCGATTGGGCAACAGGCCTCGCGTTCCCGATAGGTCGAACAGCCAACGCATTTCTTGAAAACACTGCCGACCCCGCAGAAGGTGCAGCGATCACGCATACGATGGGCCACATCGACTCCTACATCACGCACCACTTAACCGTCGACGACTCGATCCAATGCGAGGGCTGGAAAGATGTCGGCGAAATTCAAGACCCGGCTGAGTTGCGTGCTCAAGTCGACAAAAATCTCGCCGCTGAGAATAACCAACGACACGTTTTTACGCTCAGCATCCAACGCTATCTGAGAATTGGGAGCGGCAGTTTTGCGGCGGCGCCCGGTTGACGCACACCCAGGGCATACCCAATTCTGTGGTCTGGAACATCGAAGCGGACAAATCCATTATGAATGGCCACAGTGATTTGACCGAGCCTGCGTTCATCTCATTCATGCGTCAGCTGTCTTCGGACCCGCTGTACGAGGAACAGTAAGTCTTCAGCGATGAGAGAAGAGTCAGAGAAAGGAACCCGTACCCCCCTGCGACAAAGGAGAACCTCGAATGATCGGATTCGTAGGCCGCGGGCAATACCTCAATCGCGTACTGAGACTCTGCGCGTTTTCACTCTTTACGGTCTTGGTCGGCAACGCGGTCCTGCTCCTCGTGCCCCAGGCGCGCGAGGCCATCGCTGCGTTCGATGATATATCGCATCATGATTCGCAAACCGTTGCATTCACGTTCGCCTTTTGTTACTGGGTTGTCGCATCCTGGTATTGCGCCCGACTATTGCTTGGACGCCGATTTAAGTTCGACGTGGTGGGCTTATGCAACAAACCTGACTTCGCTCGAGCAACTGTTCGCTGGGTGCCTCGCATCCTGGGACTGATCGCGATTGTCCCGATCACCGTCAGCTTCGCCCGCCATGACGATCATCCGAGCCACTGGCTTGGCATACTCGTTTGCAGCATCGTGCTCATCGCATTTGTATTATCGCGCCAGGCACTCTTTGGAACATTACGCCAGGAAAGCAGTACGGGCGCGCCTTCCTGGACCAGGCAGGGGCAGGAACAATTTGAACACTTTGATCGCTTGAATGAATGGGCCACGGCTACCGTTGCAGTCCTCCTTGCGATTCCGGTCGTGGTTACGATCTCGCTTTTTTTCAATGGCGTTGAGGACGCCCGATTCATGGGATCCCCTGCTCTTGTTCTGACATTCCTGGGCGGCATGGTCACCTACGGCAGCATGGGTTTGATCTATTTTCCGCTGACTCGCGGTCTGCCAAGGCTCATCGTCCCTTTCTGTGCACTCGTGGCCGTATTCTCGGTGTTCAACGAAAACCATTGGGTAGGACAGCGTCAGCATGACGAGAAGATGGCCGACATGCGAGACCTTCGGACGGCGTACCTCCAGTGGGAAGATCAACGCGGAAACAATGGCCGGCCAATCATCATCGTTGCCACGGCCGGTGGAGCAAGTCGAGCCGCACTGTGGACTGGCCTGGTGTTGAGTTCGTTCGTTTCCCCGGACGGAAAAAAAGACTTGGGGGACGACATATTTGCGATCAGCAGCGTATCCGGCGGAAGCGTAGGCGCCGCCGCATACGTCGCAGCCCTCTCGGCAAAGCAGTCGGGATGCATACCGCCCGACACCTCAACTTATCTCTTGATGTCGGAGTACCTTGGGAGAGACTGGCTGTCCCCGGTCATCGGCCCGATGTTGTTCAAGGACACGCTGCAGAAACTCTGGTTCCAGCCGATACCGAAATTAGACAGGTCTCTCGGACTGGAAGTGGCATGGGAGAACGATTGGGCACACGTCTTGAAGGGACATGCCTCGTCGTCCCCCTGCGACAACCCTTTTGTGCATCCGCTGTCCAAGATGTATTCAGCCAAGGCACACCTGCCGGCGCTTCTTCTGAACAGCACCGCTGTGAACACCGGCAGACGGATTGTCCAGACCGACCTGGCCTTCGACTATCCCGAGACTTTTGACATCTTCAGGAGGACGAACGCCGTCCAGCTGTCCACGCAGTACCTCACCCTCAGCGGGGCTGTGCACAACACGGCCCGCTTCCCCTACGTGAGCCCTGCAGGCCTGGTCTTCAACGAGCCGCAGGATGGACAGGAGCGCGGTGCGGACTGGGATTATCTCGTCGATGGCGGGTACTACGAAGACTCGGCAACTGAAACCGCGACGATGCTCATCAAGGACCTCCTCTCTCTCAAAGACCCCAAAGACGAAAAAAGGAACTTGATTGATCTCAAGAAAATTTTTGTGATCGTCATCGACAACGATTTGGTGACAAAGCCCTCCGAGTCGTACTGCGCGGCGCCCGACGGGAACGGCGAGATTGCCGAGAAGGATTCAAAGGAAGTCCCAATCGATCATGCCTCGTTGTTTCGAACTCAAGGTCGCCAGTGGATTCCAGAAGTCACGTCTCCACCGGTAGGCCTCTATGAGACCCGGTCTTCGCGAGGTGAAATGGCGGTTCGACAACTCCTCGATCTCGTTGGCGGGTGTGGCTCTGGCCAGTTCGCGGAAATCCATCTACCGAAAACAAGCGGCCGGGAGATTGCCATGAGCTGGTTCCTGGACAGCGACTCGCGTGGTGAAATGGCGGCCGACCTCAAAGGGGGGGGAACGAACAGCGCGCCAATGGAGAAGTACCTTCTAGAGAACATGCAGCGCGTTCGCACGACGTTTCTCGGAATGCCTCAAACCTGACTGGTTCCAAAGGGACCACAACGGCGGAGCTGACCGATGCCGCAGCTCTACCACTGGATTATTCGGAGGCGGGTGAGCCGTTCCTCGAGGCCTCTGGACGAGCGCCCTCTCGACAGCAATTCAGGTTGGGCAAACCTCAAATGTCGCCCCCATCAAGCAAAAGCATTTGACGTGGACAAGGGAGTCGGATAAGGTTAAGGGAACGATCGTTCACCATCATTCATGCCACTCGATCCCCTCACCCGACTGCTTGTAGTCCCGAGCCAAGTGCTTTGCCCTGCCGGCTTGCCATGGTCCTCCATTTGACGCTCTACGCCCGAATCAAGGCGCAGACCCAGTTGCTTACCGCGCATGCCCCCCGTCCCCCTCGAATCCGAACCGACCCGACCCGAAGCGCGCTCTGGCGCCGCTCTCGATGGGTATCTGGACGGGGTATTGAGCGGACCTCTGAAGGAGCGGCTCTGGCGCGGTGATGCGTTAAAGGCTCCGTCGGCCAGCTTATCCAGCGGGTTTGCCGCCCTGGATGCCCAGTTGCCCGGAGGCGGCTGGCCGATACACTGCTTAACCGAATTACTGGTGCCCGTGCCAGGTATCGGGGAAATGCGCCTCGTTGCGCCCTGCCTTGCCCAACTCGCCCGCGCCAAGCGCCAGATCATCGTGATGGCCTCGGCCGAGGCACGCTGCGGACTGCTCTATCCGGATGGCTGGGCCCAGCTGGGGATCGATCCGGCTTTGATTCTGCTGATCCAGACCGAGCGCTTGGCCGACCGGCTCTGGGCTCTCGAGCAAAGCCTCAAGAGCGCTGCCTTCGGTGCGCTCTTGGCCTGGCTGCCCGAAACCCGTCCGGATGCGCTGCGGCGGCTGCAACTGGCTGCGGCCAAGGCCAGTGGGCTTAGCTTTCTTGTGCGTTCGGCCAGCGCCCAGATGCATTCCTCGCCGGCGCCATTGCGGCTCCTCCTGGGTCGCGCGCAGCACAGCCTCATCGAGGATCGCCTGCTCTCGGTGCGGATCATCAAGCGCCGCGGCCCGGTGCTCGACGAGGCCCTTCTCTTAAAACTGTCCGATCCGCGCCCCTTGCGCAGCCGCAGCCTGGCTCACCGGCTGCCGGCCCGCACGCCTTCTGTGATGTCCTCTTCGGTACTAGAACATGCTCTGGGTCGCCCTCCATTGTCCGACACTGCCCCTCGATCGCATCCGACGCCGGCTGCCTGATGCCTTGGAGCCTGCCCTTGCGATCGCCGAAGCGAGCGGCAACCGACGCTGGATCAGCCTGGCCAATCCCGTCGCACGCGCCAAGGGGCTGGCCCCCCGTCAGCCGGTGGCGACCGCCCTTGCGCTGTGCCCGGAACTGATCCTTTTCGAACGCGATGCCGCCGACGAACAAAAGGCCCTCGAGGAAGCGGCACTGGCCGCATTGCGTTTTACGCCGAGCGTGACCTTCACGCCCGGCGGGGTCTTGATGGAAGTCGCCGCGAGCCTGCGCCTGTTCGGTGGTCAAGAGGCCCTTCTGGAGAAGATCCGGCAAGCCTTCAAGGCGCTGGGCCTTGAGACTGCGCTGGGCATTGCGCCAACGGCCAAGGGCGCCTGCCTGTTGGCCTTGGCCGCCCAGCCCGGTACAGCACGCTCGGCACGGCCTGCCGAACTCAAAGCAGAGCTCGATGCCCTGCCGGTGCGGCTTCTCACCTGTGCCCAGGATCATCTGCCGGTCTTGACCGGGATCGGCTGCACGCGCCTGGGCGATCTAGAAGGCCTGCCGCGCGCAGGTCTGGCCCGGCGTTTCGGGCCTGCCCTACTCGCAGAACTCGATCAGGCCTATGGCAAGCGGCCCGAGCCCCAGGTCTGGTTTTGCGCACCGGAGCGGTTTGCGGCGCGCCTGGAACTCATCGCGCGCGTGGAAAGCACCGAGGCCCTCTTGTTTGCCGTACGCCGCTTGACGACCCAGCTGGCCGGCTGGCTCGTGGCGCGCCATGTGGCGCTAAGCCAACTCACCCTCACCTTGCACCATGCCGCGTGGGGACGCCTCGCTCAGGCACAAACCCCAGTCATCGTGCGCCTGTCCCAGCCCTGCCGCGATCCCCAGCATCTCGAGGGGCTCTTGCGCGAGCGCTGCAATGCGCTCGTGCTCACCGCCCCCGTCGAAGAACTCAGTCTTGCCGCTGATGAACTCACGCTCGCGGCAGTGCCGAATCAGGAGCTGTTTCCGACACCGCAAAGCGAGGCCTTGACGCTGGAGCGCTTGGTCGAGAAGCTGCGCGCGCGCCTGGGTCCGGATGCGGTGCAGCAGGTCGAGTCGAGAGCCGATCACCGGCCTGAAAGGGCCTGGCGGCATGGCTTCTCAAGGAGTACTCCGCTCGCTCCTGTACCGACCACTCTGGCGCCGCGCCCGACCTGGCTTCTGAAAATCCCCAAACCCCTGCCGGTGCGCGAGCATCGCCCCTGCCATGACGGCCCGCTCGCCCTGCTGGCGGGGCCCGAGCGCATCGAAGCCGGCTGGTGGGATGATGCGCCCATCACGCGCGACTACTATATCGCTGAGAACCCGCCCGGCCAGCTCTTGTGGATCTATCGCGAACGCAAGGCCGCAAGCGAGACTTGCGCCTGGTTTCTGCACGGTCTGTTCTCCTGACCTGCCATGAAATCCTTCGACCGCCTGGCCTTCGTGGATCTGGAGACGACGGGTGCTACCGCGAGCCAGGATCGCATCACCGAGATCGGCATCGTCGACGTGGGTCCGGCTGGCGTGACCGAGTGGTCCAGCCTCGTCAATCCGGGCATGCCGATCCCGGAGCTGATCACGGGGCTGACCGGGATCACCAACGCCATGGTCGAGGACGCGCCACGCTTTGCCGAACTGGCAGAAGAGATCCAGGAGCGCCTCGCAGGACGGCTCTTCATTGCGCACAACGCCCGCTTCGACCATGGTTTTCTGAAAAACGAATTCCGCCGCCTTGGTGTCGACTTCCGGCCGACGGTGCTGTGCACGGTTAAACTGTCGCGGCGGCTCTTCCCGGGCTTTGGCCGTCACAACCTCGATGCACTGATCGAGCGGCACCGCCTTAAGGTGACCGAGCGGCATCGGGCTTTGGGCGATGCGCGCCTCATCTGGCAGTTCTGGCAGGTCTTAAAGGACTCGGTCGAGTCTGCCGAGATCGAGCGTGTCGTGGCGGAGCTCACGGCCACGCCCAGCCTGCCCCCGCATCTGGAGGCCCATCTGGTCGATGATCTGCCGAATCGGCACGGGGTGTACTTTTTCTATGGCGAGAACGGCCTGCCCCTCTATGTGGGCAAGGCCAACAACCTGCGCCGCCGCGTGCTCGCGCATTTCAGCGGCGACCATCGGGCCGACCCCGAGATGGAGTTGGCCCAGCAGGTGCGGCGCATCGACTGGATCGAGACCGCAGGAGAAATCGGCGCGCTCCTGAAGGAGGCGCTCCTCGTCAAACGCCTTGCGCCGCTGTACAACCAGCAGCTGCGCAAGAGCCAGATGCTGTGCGCCTGGCGGCTCTTGGAACACCGCTCGCTGCCGGGTCTTGGCTTGGCCGAAGGCGACGATCTTTTTTTCGATCAGGACGAGAACCTCTACGGCCTGTATGCCAATGCCAAGACGGCCCAGGCCGCCCTGCGCCACCTGGCCGACGAGAACGGTCTGTGTCCGGTGGTGCTGGGTCTGGAGAAGGGACGGGCCGGCAAGCCCTGTTTTGCGCACCAGGTGAAACGCTGCCTGGGAGCCTGCAGCGGCAAGGAGACTCTGGCGGCGCACCAGGAACGCCTGCGCGCGGCGCTCGCGCCCTTGCGCCTGCAGGCCTGGCCCTATGCCGGGCCGATCGGCATCCGCGAAGGCGCCGCATTGCATGTTGTCCAAGGCTGGTCTTATCTTGGCACCGCGGGCTCCGACGAGGAGCTCGCCGATGTCCTCGCCCACGGCCGCGCGGTCTTCGATCGGGATGTCTACCGGATCGTGCAGCCGCGCCTGGCCAAGCTGGGTGCACGCATCGTCGCTTTGGCCGGTGCCGGCTAGAGCGGGACAGTGGCGATGGCGTCCGTCCTGCCCGGCTATGCGGAGCTGCACTGTGCATCGAATTTCAGTTTTCTGAAGGGCGCATCGCACGCCGAAGAATTGGTCGAGCGCGCCCGCGCCTTGCACTATGCAGCGCTTGCCATCACCGACGAATGTTCGCTAGCCGGGATCGTGCGCGCCCATGTCGCTGCCAAGGAAGCGGGCCTGAAGCTTCTCATCGGCAGCGAATTCACCACCGAGGAAGGCTTAAAGCTCGTGCTCCTGGCAACCAGCCGGGAGGGTTACGGCAACCTGTGCGAACTGATCACCCTGGCACGCCGGCGCGCCGCAAAAGGACACTACCGGCTGTTGCGCCAAGATCTCGATGCCGCCTGCGATGCGCCGCACTTGGCCGGCATGCCCGAGTGCTTAGCGCTCTACGTGCCCGATCCCGAAGCCGATCTGGCCGAACTCATCGAAGAGGCCCGCTGGTGCGCCGCAACCTTTGGCGCGCGCGCCTGGATCGCCGTCGAACTCTGCTACCGGATGAACGACGATCTCCTCATCGAGCGGCTGCGCAGCGCCGCCCAGGCCAGCGGGCTGCCCCTGGTGGCCGCGGGCGATGTCGTGATGCACGTGCGCTCGCGCAAGCCCCTGCAGGACACCCTCTCGGCCATCCGTCTGGGCGAGCCGCTCACGGCCTGCGGCATGCAGCTTGAGCCCAATGCCGAACGCCATCTGCGCTCGCGGCTGCGCCTGGCGCGCCTGTATCCGGCTGATCTGCTCAGACAGACCCTCGCCATCGCAGAGCGCTGCACGTTTTCGCTCGACGAACTGCGCTACGAATACCCCGAGGAAGTGGTGCCCACCGGGCACACGCATGCGGGTTACCTGCGGCAGATGGTGCAAGAAGGGCTCGCCACGCGCTATCCGGCAGGCCCTGCCGCGAGCATCGTCGAGCAGATCGAGCACGAGCTTAGGCTCATTGCCGAACTCCACTACGAGTCCTATTTCCTGACCGTCTTCGACATCGTGCGCTTTGCCCGTTCTCAGGGGATCCTCTGCCAGGGCCGCGGCTCGGCGGCCAACTCGGCCGTCTGCTATTGCCTGGGCATCACCGAAGTCGACCCGGCGCGCGGCAACCTGCTCTTTGAGCGCTTCATCTCGCGCGAACGCGGCGAGCCGCCCGACATCGACGTGGATTTCGAGCACCAGCGCCGCGAGGAGGTGATCCAGTACATCTATGCGCGCTATGGCCGCCACCGGGCAGCGCTCGCCGCGACGGTCATCACCTACCGGCCGCGCTCGGCGATTCGCGATGTCGGCCGCGCCTTGGGCTTGGACATCGAGCGCCTGACCCGGCTCTCGGGATCGCACACCTGGTGGGACCGCAAGGGCGTGGAACCTGAAAGGCTCATTGAAAACGGGTTCGATCCCGCCAGTCCGGTGATGCAGAAGATGTCGGATCTGGTCGACATGCTGCTGCGCTTTCCGCGCCATCTCTCACAGCATGTGGGCGGCTTCGTCATCAGCCGCGACAAGCTCTGCCGGCTGGTGCCGATCGAGAACGCGGCGATGCCCGAGCGCTCGGTGATCCAGTGGGACAAGGACGATCTGGAGGCGCTTGGGCTGCTCAAGGTCGACGTCTTGGCACTGGGCATGCTCTCGGCCATCCGGCGCGCCCTCGCGCTCGTGGCTCAGCGTCGCGGCACGCCCTTTCGCATGCAGGATGTCCCTGCCGAGGATCCTGCGACCTACGAGATGATCTGCCATGCCGATACGGTGGGCGTATTCCAGATCGAGTCGCGCGCCCAGATGAGCATGCTGCCACGCCTAAAGCCGCGCACCTTCTACGACCTCGTCATCGAAGTCGCGATCGTAAGGCCCGGCCCGATCCAGGGAGGCATGGTGCATCCCTACCTGCGCCGACGCCAGAACCAGGAACCCGTGACCTACCCCAGCCCGGATGTGCAGGTGGCCTTGGAGCGCACCCTGGGCGTGCCGATCTTCCAGGAACAGGTCATGCAGCTGGCCGTGCTGGCTGCCGGGTTCTCGCCGGGCGAAGCGGATCAGCTGCGCCGCTCCATGACCGCCTGGAAGCGCAAGGGCGGGCTCGGTCCCTTCCATGCACGCATCATCGAGGGCATGACCGCGCGGGGCTACACCCTGGAATTTGCCGAACAGATTTTTCGCCAGATCCAAGGATTTGGCGAATACGGATTCCCCGAATCGCATTCGGCCAGCTTTGCGCTCTTGGTCTACGTCTCCTGTTGGCTCAAGCATCACGAGCCGGCCGCATTCCTCTGCGCGATGCTCAACAGCCAGCCCCTCGGATTCTATGGTCCCGCGCAGCTGATCCAGGACGCACAGCGTCACGGCATCGTCGTCGATCCGGTCGATGTGGTGCACAGCCAGTGGGACTCGACGCTCGTCGAAGTCGACACAGGCCCGGGTCAGCCTCGGGTGCGCCTCGGTTTGAGCCGGGTCAAGGGTCTGTCGGAAGTGGCGGGCCGGCGCATCGCTGCAGTACTCGCCCATGAGGACGTCCCAAGCGCCGCTGATCTGGCCCGCCTGGCCGACCTCAACGCCCACGACATGCAGTGTCTGGCCGCAGCCGACGCCTTGCAGTCTCTCACGGGTCATCGCCGCCAGGCGCGCTGGGCGGTGGCCGGCTACGCGCGCGACCAGAATCTTTTGCGCGGCGCACCCATCAGGGAGATCCTGCCCGACATCGCCCCGGCACCCGAAGGTCAGGCCATCGTCGCCGACTATGCCAGCATGGGACTGACCTTAAGGCGCCATCCTCTGGCGCTCCTGCGCCCGCGCCTGGCCGCGATGCGGCTGTCCACGGCCGCCGAGCTGCGCGCGATGCCCAACGGACGTCTCGCCCGCACCACCGGCATCGTCACCGTGCGGCAACGACCCGGTACGGCCAAGGGCGTCGTCTTTGTGACCATCGAGGACGAGACGGGGACGACCAACATCATCGTCTGGAAGGATGTGAGCGTAAAGCAGCGTCGCGAGCTGCTCGGCTCGATGCTGCTCACGGTCTATGGGGTCTGGCAGCGCGAGGGGGAGGTCACCCATCTGGTCGCCAAGCGCCTGGTCGATCATTCGAGCCTTCTGGGTGAATTAAACGTTGCCAGCCGCGACTTCCACTAAGGAGACTCTGCGCCATACGGAGCACCATGCTGGGTGGGACCATCTGTGCTTGCTCGCACAAGCGCCACCGCAACGGACTTGAACGACGGTCTTTATCTCGCGACTACACCGATGCGCCCCCAGGCGGCGGGGCACTGCGGACTGGCGGTTTCTGGCCGATTGCGACCGCCAACGAGGCTGAGAGTCGCGCGATAAGCTTCGCTGCGATTTGACGCGCGCGATCGCCAGGCCACATTCAATCGTGCGTTGCCTCTTCAATGACCTCAGTAGCCCATTGATTGAGACTTTTCCCAGCGGCTTGGGCGGCAACAATCGCCGCCCCGTGAACTTCGGGCGGCACGCGTAGCATGAGTTTTCCGGATGCTGGTTTCTCGGGGCGGATTCCCTGCTCCTTGCAGTCTCCCAGGAACTCTTCAATTGCTCTCGCGAATTCACTTCGCAGCTGACTCACGGTCTCGCCGTGGAAGCTGATGATTGTGCGTAGGCCAAGGACACGGCCAACGAAGATGCCATCCCGTTCGTCGAACTCAATCCTGGCGGTATAGCCTTTATGGGTCATCGTATTCATGGTTTCATTCCGACTCGTTCCAGTAGCTCGCGAGCTTCTTCAACCTGGTAGCGCTTGGCCTCCTTGCCGGGATGCGGCCGGTGACAATGCCAGTGCTCGCCCAGCAAACTCAGTCTGACGCGAGAGCCTTCGCGCTCGGTAACCGTCCCACCTAGCGCGACGAACAGCGCTTCAATTTGCGAGAAGACGATGGCTGACGAAGTCGGTCTTGCAAAAATCCCTTGGAGTGTCTTGCGATGCTTGGCATTCACTGGTCAAAATGATATCACTTAGTGATATCGTGTGCAAGCACTTTTTGATTGCAGCACTGGCATCAGCGCTCGGCCAGGCGGCCAGGGGTCTCGACGAAGAAGGCATCGTTGTCAGGGTGCGAGGTGATGAGCGACTGAGAAGTCGGGCCCGCTTCGAGCCAGCCCTGGTAGTCGCGATCGAGCAAGACGAGCGGCGCACGGTCGTGGGCGCTTCCCAGGATCTCGTTCGGAGGGACCGTCACGACCGTGAAGGTGGCCACGGGCTCGCCCGTATCGGGGTGCTTGGAAGTCTCGTAGAGCCCGGCGACACCGAACATCTTGCGGCCTTTCAACCCAATGCGTACGCGCGTCTTCTTGCCCTCGATCACAGGCCACTCATACCAGGCGGACATCGGCACAAGACAATGGGAGCGCCCAAAGGCGGCCTTGAACGAGCGCTTGGTCTGGAGCTCCTCGCCCACGGCATTGATGAGCTGCTTTTTGACCCACTTGCCGCTGGGCCCGGGCCAGGTGCGCAAAAACCCCCAGCGCCGCATCTCGCCGATCCATTGTCCGTTCGCATCCAGGCGCACGATCGGCACGGCCTCGGTCGGACGCACATCGTCGTTGGGCAGGAACTCCTCGGGTACGTGGAATTCGGGGAAGTCCGACCAGTCATCTTCGAGTTGATAGCGTCCGCACATGGCTGCATCCGTTGAGAGGCTGTCGAGCAAAGGCCTAGGAGTCTCCCTTGAGTAGGGACCGCAATTGCGCTCTTCTCTCGCTTTAGCCGACTCGCAAAGCGTCGATACTCAACCTGACAGAACCGAGGAGAGACTCGATGACCCGATTAGCTACCGATTTTACCCGCACAGCGATCAATCCCGCTGCCCTCTTGGACGCGGTCAACGATCCCCGCGGAGTGCGATTCGCAGTCCATTGCGGCGCGGAGAGCTTCGAGTGTCTGGTCTTGACCAGCGCGCTGCGCACGCTCGATGTCTACGGTGTCCTGCATGAGGGGCTGCTCGCGGTCTACGCCAGACACCAGGTGCGTATCGAGGACCGCGCACGACGGCTCGTCGGCATGGGACTGCGCGGTGTCCGTCTGGTGCTCTACCCGCATCACTTCATGGACTCCTAAGCCCAATCGGGTCTTGCCTCGCGAGAGCCGCGCGCTGTGGCGATCGGCGCGCATGCACCACGTTGGCTCGGCAAGGCGCCGTCTTGGTGCGCCGAGGAGGCTTTACGGGAGTCACTGGGCTTTACTCGGCTTTAAGCTCGCGGTCCAGCCGCCATTCACGCCGCAGCAATCCGTAAAAGCCGGTGTCCGAGAGTTCCCCGGCCACGAGCCAGCGCTCCCGCATATGTCCTTCCTTCTTGAATCCCAGACGCAACAGGCTGCGCTCAGAGGCTGCATTGCGCGGATCGATGTCGGCTTCCAGGCGTAACAGGTCGAGTTCCTCAAAGGCATAGTGGACGAAGGCCTCGAGGGCTTCGGCCATCCATCCCGCACCCCAGTACTCGCTGCCGAGGAGGTAGCCCAGTTCAGCGCGGCGGTTTGAGCGATCCAGCCGTAGCAGCACACAGGTCCCAAGCAAGGCGCCGTCGGCACTCCGTTCTAGACCAAGCTGTAAGAATTTGCCCGTGCGATAACCTTCCTCCACGGATTCAAGGAGTTGCCGGGCCTCGCCGATCTCGGTCATGGCTGGTCGTGCGCCATAGCGCGCGACCAGCGGATCGGCATTGATCCGAAATAGCGCCGGGATGTCCTCTGCAGAGAGCCTGCGCAGGCGCAGCCTGCGCGTTCTGATCGAGACGTCGCCAAAGGCGAGCGGGGTCTCATTCATGGGCGCCTCGACTCTCGCCTTGACTGTCGCGTCGACTCTCGCCTCGACTCCGACCGGGCCCACGACCTGCCAGGAACCCGGAACGTGCTCCGAGCGATTCGGGCCTATTTTGCAAACAGACGACTCGGATCGGCGAAGGCCTTGAATTCAAGGGCGTTCCCCGATGGGTCCTTGAAGAACATCGTCGCCTGTTCCCCCACCTCACCTTGAAAGCGGATGTGCGGCTCGATGATGAAGGCCACGCCATGGGCCTTTAGGCGCTGTGCCAGTTCGTGCCAGGCTGACATCGAGAGGACCACACCGAAGTGGCGCACGGGAACGGCATCGCCATCCACATGGCTCGTGGAGGCTTGGGCGAGTTCACCCGGAGCAACGTGCGCCACGATCTGATGGCCATAGAGATCGAAATCCACCCAGTCGGAAGAGGAGCGCCCTTCCGGACAGCCGAGCAGTCCGCCGTAGAAGGCGCGCGTGGCCGCCAGATCGGCAACCGGGAAAGCCAGGTGAAACGGCTGGGTCACGTTATAGGGAAGTCGATCGTTCATCCACGTCTCCGAGTTGCCCCGAGTTTCTCCGGTATGTCTTTCGATTCAGGCCCTGCATCGTTTGCGTCCAGGCCGAACCCCTAACCTCCATTCTATGTCCAGCGGCAAAAAAGTAGGGCTCATGAAGGTGAGCTCATGAAGGTGAGCTCATGAAGGTGGGCTCATGAAGCAGGGCTTACTGCGCGTCACGAAAGCCGTATCGCTCGGATCGAGCCGGTCGCAGTTCCTCTTGGTTTGTTCAAACGCCGCCGATAGGTAGATTCACCCGTTGTGCCGGGACCCTGGACCGATCGGGCCTGCGCCCATGGCCCCAGTATTGCTCTATTGTGAATCTGTCGGTCAGAAAGGCCACTTTTGACGGGTCCAGCGACGAACTTTGTCGTTCATCGACAATTCTCGGCCACGACGACGCAGGGCAGTCAGCACCAATGCAGGCGCAGTTCCCGGGCGACATAGGCCGGGTCCGAAGATTGACGATGGAACTCAAGGAGAGCCGTCATGAGATCAATGTACAGTTGTCTGGTGGCCTGGGATGATCAACGCCAGGTCGTACATCCCCACCTCGTCGACGAGCGCCAAGGCGTCGACCACCCCGGTGCCCTCGCACCATCCGTTCTTGAGCCCCTTCGCGCCAGTTTTCTGGCTTTCTTGCTTGCCTCAAAGCAGCGCCTCGCGCGACGTAAGGTCGGCACCATCCACGAAAACTAGGGCCTGCTGAGAGGCCTTGCCACTAGGGTCCCGATGTCGGCTCCGGGATCGATACGGGCCTTCGGGCCGCTTCGAATGGGGCCCGCCCCCGTAGGCGCCAGCTGATCAGCCCCGCTGCGTAGGCCGTGTAATACCCGGCCAAGGTACCGAAGATGACGAGAGTCAAGGGGCTACGCAAGAACGCATCGGGCGGACTCGACAATGCATTGACGGTACCTTCGAGGACCACCATCCGATAGATGATGCGACCGACCATCAGCAGCGAGAGGGCGATCCCCAGGTGCAGATTGGGCACGTAGAAAAAGCCCTCGTTGGTCGCTTCAAACCGGGTGAGCTTCAAACCCACCCCCCCCAAGACGGCACCGACCAGCACTCCCAGAGCCAGGGCGCCCAGGGCGATGGGCGAGCGCAGAGTGGCCACGCACAGTACTGCAACCAGAATAGGAAACAGCACCACGGTCAGCCAGGGCCTGACCTTGCCCAGACGTTGGCGCCCGACGCTGCGCCGCACGCGCGCGTACAGCCTCCAGGCAATCAAAGGCACGAGGACGATCAGAAAGAGCGATGAACCAGGACCAGAATGCAACATGGTGTGATCCTCAGAGTTGAGCCAAAAAGGCAAGCAAGAACCAGTGTATCCGAGCAGTCTCCCCGCTCTTGGCGCTGGCGCATGTGCTGCGCTGCACGGTGATTGTAGCCTCGGCAAGCGAAGCCGAGGGCGGCACGCAGCTTGCCCGCCCTTGACGGTCACAGGCTTGCAACTAGAGTGGACACCTTAGAATGTCAATTCCACTTTGGTTTACTGCGATCTACGGCGCATTCCGCAGTGGCCCATCGGCGCCCAAAGTGTCAAAATTCGCTTTAAGATGGGGGGTATTGACGAAGTCGGCATCGGCCGGCGCGGTCCCTCAGGTGGCCCTTCAGGCGCCCCTGAAGGTGCCTCCGGCACGCAAAGGGCCGTGGGTGACCCGCGTATCCGTCAGTTCCACAGGTGAAATCGGCGGGCTTCCAACGCATTCGGATGCACTGCACCAATAGGCAAGGGACCATGAAGGACTCCACGCGCGAACAGATCGACCGGATTTTCGAACTGAATGCGGAAAAGAAGCGTCAGGACCAGAAAGCCAGAGCGGAAAAAGAGTTGCGCGAAGCCGCCTTCATCCTGGAATTCATCGAATGCGGCGAATTCATCATCAAGCCGGCCATGGAAGCCATCGCCGACTACGCCCGCTCGAAGGGTCTCGAATCGCGCATTGAGAGCACCGAGCGCGGCGGCCACTCCGCCTGGAATGCGATCGCACCGGAATACTCGATCCGCTTCATCCTCGGGGAGAATCAGTTCGGGCCGGAGTACCAGCAGCCTTACGTGCGCGTGGTCTGCGACCAGTACGCACAAAAGGCGAATTTCCATGAGAGCACGATCGGGCCAGGCCGCGGCGGCCATTCCGGCCAGACGGGCAGCATCCCGTTGGAGGAAATCTCAGAGGATCTGATCCACGCCCGCATCCTCAGGGTCTTAGCGGAAATCCTTCAATAGCTGGGGACCTCTCGGTCCAAGGCTAAGCCAAGCCGCCCGCGGCCGGGGTGGCGATGGTCTGACGATAGCCGCCCCAACGCAAGCACTTGGTGCGCTAGAACGCCACCGTTAAGGTCACCTTGATGAGCTGCGTGATCTGATTCGGAGCTTGAAAGACCGACGTGCCATCCGAGAAGGTCCAGTTCGCCCATGTGTAGTCATCCATCCGCCTGACATCGTAGATATAGTCCAGGCGGATGCGTGCGTTCTTGCTGACCGGTGTCGAGCCCGTCAGTCTCAGGCTGTTCACCGTATAGAACGTGTTCGGGAGACGACCTGCACCGGCAGGTACCGGAGACAACGGCCCCGGATCGACGTAGGCGATGTTGTAGTTGGTGAGATCTTTTTCGTAACTGTACCGAGCACCGACGTCCCAAACGCCGATCTTGCCCTTCAGTTCGAGCCCGAGCGTCTCGCCTTTCATATCGAGATTGGCGGACCAGGGCACACAAGTCGTATCGTCGGAGATCGTTCCTCCGCCCGCGCAGGTCTGGATTCCGCCCACGCGCGACGCCTCTACCTCATTCTGGTTCGAGTTCTGCTCGTTGTAGGACACGTAAGCGGTCAGCTTCCATTTGGCGTTGATCGCGTATGCCGCCAAAGCCCAATACCAGGTGCTGCCGCCCAACCTTCTCCATATCGCCAGCACCGGGATCGTTCACCACGAGACACTCTCCTGTTGCAATCGAGAACCACGAACTCCGTGACTGCGTGCACCGCTGCGAAGGATAGAAACATTGCCTTCTGAGGAGGTCTGTACGCTATCGAACATACGCTATTGGCTGCACCCCATCACAATTGTGGCGACTGCTTCGGCACCTACTCCTACCCGCATACAGGTGCAGGATTACACCTGACATCTGTAGCAGTGATCCGCAGCCGTGATCTGCACTCAGGACTTGGGAGTGGCTCGGCCGACCCGTAACTCTCGTTGGCCTCTCGGAAGAGATTGCTATGCATGAACTAGCCATCTGCGAATCCCTCCTAGACCAGGTGGCGTGTCTTGCTCGGAGGTACGACCAGGCGTGCGTGGTGAGAATTTCCGTTGCCGTGGGGGCGTTATCCGGTGTGGATCCTGCGCTTCTGGCTAGTGCTTTCGCACTGGTACGTGGGGGCACCTGCGCGGAGCACGCGAGCCTTGCGATTGACGCAATACCCGTTTGCATCTCTTGTCATATTTGTGGTGCTCTGACCCAGGTCTCTCCCGATCGACTGACCTGTACAAGCTGCGGCGATTACAGGACAGAAGTTGTAGAGGGCGAAGAATTGCAGCTGCGTCAGATCGAGGTGCGCCTGGCAGGGTGTGCCGAAGTGATGCAGGCAGGTGACCTGCGGCGGCCTTCGGTCAGGATCTGCTAGGACAGGGGCGAACTGCGCGCCGGGCGAAGTACTCGGGCTAGTCCAGGACGTGCACGATTCTCGCTGGGCTTTAGGCACACAGCTGATTTCGCGCAGCTTGCGCACCTCGCCGAGGGCATGAGCTTGGGGTTCAGTCGAGGTTCGGCACCAAGCCAAAGTAGGATGTTTGCGAGAACGCAGTATCCCGTCGCAGCGAACCACACCATTGCGGCGCCCACGAACGCGGTGAAAGCTACCCACCAAGGGGAGTAGGCGAGAAACAAGATGGATCCGACCGTTATGTTGACCCCGACTGTCACGTAGATCCGGCGTTCCAAATACCATTTGTCGATCTGCAAGAAGTACAGATTCCAGCGCGTCGGAGCCCTTGAGCCTAGCATCGGCTGAAAGCCCAGGAGGCGCAAGACATTGCCCACCGGGCAAAATCCGGTGAACGCAACATTGATCGAGACCAGACCAGTCGCTGTGACACCCAGAATCCAAAATGGATTGACCAAGAGCGCAAGCGCCGTGGAACTGAGGAGGACCCCACCGGCTATGAGCCAGACAGCGCGCTCGATATACCATTTGTGGGTAGGAACGATGTACAGACCTGTGTGATGCGTCACGGTGGATCGCCTCCGGGTGGTGCGACGGGAATTGGTTCATTGCACCGCATATTCCCCCTTGCGACTGTACGTTCCCGAACCCAGCCCTGCGCATGGAGTGGGGCAGGTGCGCCCCGGCATCGCCACCTCGATGAGGTGCGAGGAGGGGCTACCGTACGTTAGCGAACATACGGACCCATTGGGGTCCATTAGATTCGAATCACGGGCTCGGGGCACTCGGTCTTGCGCGGGCGGTGTGGATGATGGGCCTACCACACGCGACGTATCTCTTTGAAGGCAGGATCAATGACGTTCAGCCGCGCAAGGGTGCGAAACCGAGCACATCGGCGCATCGGCCCGACCGACTGGGATCGGGTTTCGCGAAGGATGCCAACGAGGGTCTCAGGCTGTGCCATAGGCCATGCGGAGCTTATCGGGCTCTGCCTCGGATCGAATTGCTAGTGTGGGCGCGCTCAGACAGGCCCCGCTGTTCTCAACAGCTCGGTGAAGCCATGATGTCGCAAAGCGCGGGGGAATCGAGGGACATCGGCAAAGAGCGCCTGGCAGGCGCTATCGAGAGGCAGATTGTGCGGGCTCTCGAATCCGCCGGCCACTCCAAAGACATGCTGAGCATGAGCCTGACCGCTCCGGTCGTTCCTGCCGAGCGCTTGTTGATGATGCCGGGTTACGCGAATCAGACCTTGTGGTGCCCCTCGCTCGAGGACGAATCTGCGGGCGTCGGCGCAGCGGTGGTTCTGACGGGCACTGGCGAGTCGCGTTTCTCAGAGATTCTCGTCTCGGCGCAGAAGTTCTTTGAGACCCATACGGTCATTTCAATCGATGGCGAAATCGGTCCGGAACCCAGCTTCTTCGGTGGCCTCGCGTTTGCGTCTCGCGAAACGGAAAGCGATCTTTGGCGGGGCTTCGGCGATGCCCGCTTCGTTCTGCCGCGCATCGGCTATACCCGCCGCAAGAGTAAGGCTTGGCTCACCCTGTCGGCGAGCAAGGGCGAACTCGCAACCGAAGTGGGCAGGACGCGCCTTGCCCGGGAGGCCGATGCCGCACTGGAGATGCTCGGGCGGCAGGTCGATTCGAACCTGCCCAAGCCTTCTGACTCGGACACGATTGCAGAACCCATTGCCGAGGATGAGAGTGGCTGGACCTCGCTCGTCGCCGGCATACTCGCCGAAATCGAAGCCGGGCGGCTGGAGAAGGCCGTCGCCGCCCGACAGGTGGTCCTCAGGGGGAAAGACCTGCCTAGCAAGAAACAATGATCACGCTGCCTCCTGCAACGGAGTTAATTGCACGGTGTATCCCAGATTCTTCAGCCGGTTGACGAGGCGCACGATATGACCGTTTTTGGCCCGATTGTCGAAGTAGTTGGCGCCGAGGTCCTGATACAGGGTGCCGTCCTTGAGCATGTGGTAGGCGGCGGTGAGTATCGATGCGGCCACGGCGCAGATGGCCTTTTTGGCGCCGCGGCGCGAGCGCAAGCGCTCGAACTGGGCGCGCAGGTAGCTGCCCCTGACGCGGACTGCCGCCCAGGCGCATTGGACGAGGGTGGTTTTCAGCCACGGCGCGCCCTTGCGCAGCTTCGTCGAGCGACGCTTGCCGGCGCTCTCGTCATGGCGCGGGCACAGACCCGCCCAGGAGATCAGGTGTCCGTCGCTGGGGAAGCGCGCCATATCAACGCCGATTTCGGCCACCATCACCTCGGCGCTCAGGGTGCTGATGCCGGGAATCGTGCTCAGGAGCTGGATTGCTTGACGAAACGGCTCGACGTTGCCGTCGACCTCCTTGTCGATGCGCGCAATCGCCGTGTCGAGCGCCTCGACATGGTCAAGATGAAGACGCAGCATGAAGCGGTGGTGCGCGGTGACGCGACCGCGCAAGGCGGCTTCCAGTTCGGCCGGGGACGCCTTGATCCGGCGACTGGCCAAGGCCGCCAGGGCCTGCGGTTCCGTCTCACCGCCAATCAGGGCCTCCAGCATGCGCCGCCCGGACTCCCCCACCACGTCGGAGATCACCGAATCCAGCTTGATGTTCGCGTCTTCCAGGGTCTTCTGGATGCGCTGGATGTGGCTGGTGCGCTCCCGGGTGAATTGTTTGCGGGTGCGCAGGAAACTGCGCATCTCCTGCGTCTGCTCATCCGGTACGAAACTGGCGCGAACCAGCCCGTGCGCCACCAGATCCGCCAGCCACGTGGCATCGTTGACATCGGTCTTGCGCCCCGGCACGTTCTTCACATGCGCGGCGTTGGCCAGAATCAACTCGCAGTCCCCGTCCGACAGAATGTGCCAGACCGGTCGCCAATAAATCCCCGTCGCCTCCATCACCACATGGGTACACCCCTCCGCCGACAGCCACTCCGAGAGCGCCATCAACTCGGCGGTGACGGTTTGGAAGCTGCGCACTTCCCGGCGCACCTCGCCATCGACCATATGCCGCACGCACGCCACCACCATGTTCTTGTGAACGTCCAGACCCGCACAATGCGCATGCAAGACTTCCATGATCCCTCCCTCAGGTTGGTGCCGGCGTGGAATCCCCGTTCAAGGAACTCTAGCAAGCGCGCTCCGGAGTCTGCGTCGACTCCTGGCGCAATCTGGGGTGCACAAGGATTCCCGGTCCGACTAGTCCACGAGCTCATTCGCACCAAGGAAAGAGCGACCTCTGTGCCGGCAAGAAATAGCCTACACCGTCCGCCCCACGTTTCATATACTGCGGGTCGGCGAACGCCGGTGAAGGACTAGTCCATCACAGGTCCTCGAGCGCCTGCGGGATGAGGGCCCCCATTGCACCCGATTCGCGCTCACGGTGGGTTCCCGGACCTTCCTTGGCGCCTCACCCGAAAAAATGGTCCGGCGCAGGGGGTTGCTCGTGTGGACCGAGGCCTTGGCCGGGTCGGTACCCGGCGAAGACCCCGAGCAGGCTCAGGCTCTGCTGCGTAGCCATAAGAATGGGTTGGAGCACGAGATCGTCGCGCGCGAGATTCATGCGATGCTCGCTCCGCTGTCAGCCTCTTTCAGTACCGAGGGTCCGCACCTGCTCCAGTTGCGTCACGTCACGCATCTGCGGACCCGTTTCCAGGGGCTGCTGAAGGAGCCGATGCATGTGCTCGACTTGGTCGCGCGGCTGCATCCCACGCCTGCGGTGGGCGGAACACCGCGCCGCTCGGCGCTGGCTTGGCTTCGCACCCACGAAAACGCGGACCGGGGGTTCTACGCCGGCCCCTTCGGCGTGTTCGATCGCGCCGGCAATGGCGAATTTGTCGTCGCACTGCGCTCGGGACTGGTCAACGCGACCCAAGCTCACCTATTTGCCGGCGCCGGGATCGTTCAGGGTTCGCGGATCCAGAGCGAACTGACCGAGACCCGCTGGAAGCTCGGAGCTCTGCTCGCAGCACTTGGCGCGGGCTGACATGGATGCCACCAGCCCCCTTGTGCCCAACGAGGCGTATCTGCTGGGCCAATGGGCGCGTCTTTTCTTGGGAACGCTCTGCGCTGCGGGCGTGACCGACATCTTCATCAGCCCGGGCTCACGCTCGACTCCGTTTACCTGGGCTGCGCTGCGGACCACAGGGCTGCGCTGTCACGCCGACATCGATGAACGCGTGGCCGGGTTTGCCGCCATAGGTCATGCGCGCGTCACGGCTCGCCCTGCGGCACTCCTGTGCACCTCCGATAGCGCTGCCGCACACTATCTGCCGGCCCTCGGCGAAGCCGCCCTCAGTTTTTTGCCCGTCATCGTCATCACGGCGGATCGTCCCTTCGAGTCCCAGCATGCCGGTGCGGCGCAAACCATTGACCAGTGCAAGCTCCATGGCGACCACGTGCGCTGCTTCTTCGAATTGGGTCTGCCCGATCCGGCGCAAAGTGCTCTCGTGGGTTTGCGTCGCATCATCGCTCAGGCGGTGGCCCTGTCCTTGGCGCCCGCGCCGGGTCCGGTGCATCTGAACGCCCGGGCGCGCAAGCCGCTTGAACCCACAGCGGCACAGTCCGAGGAGGAGCGGGTGCTCGCCGCGCGAGTCGACGGGCTCCTCGCCGCTCCGCTGACCGCCTATCCAAGGACCAAGCCGCGGATTTCCCAAGAGGCGATCAAGGAGATCGCGCGCGCGCTCGTCGGCGAATTCGAGGACATCATCTACCAGAAGACTGCCGAAGGTATCGCAAAGATCACCATCAACCGGCCGGAGGTCAGAAATGCGTTTCGACCGCTGACCATCAAGGAGATGAGCGCAGCCTTCACCGATGCCCGCGATGACCCCGACATCGGCGTGGTCGTCCTGGCCGGCGCAGGTCGCGAGGCGTTCTGCTCTGGTGGCGACCAGCGCGTCCGTGGCGCGGCAGGTTATGTCGGCGGCGATGGCCTTGCCCGCCTGAATGTGCTCGATCTGCAGCGGCAGATCCGCACCCTGCCCAAGCCCGTCGTGGCGATGGTCGCCGGCTACGCGATCGGTGGCCGTCAGGTCCTTCACCTGATCTGTGATCTGACGATCGCTGCCGAGAATGCCCGTTTTGGCCAAACGGGACCCAAGGTGGGAAGCTTCGATGGCGGCTATGGTGCCTCCTACCTCGCCCGCGTCGTCGGCCAGAAGCGCGCGCGCGAGATCTGGTTCCTGTGTCGACAGTACGATGCACAGCAGGCGCTCGCGATGGGTCTCATCAACCTGGTCGTACTCTATGAGCACCTGGAGGCGGAGACGCTCGCCTGGTGCCGGGAGATCTTGCAGCACAGCCCCATGGCGCTGCGCTGCCTCAAATCGGCACTGAACGCCGACTGCGACGGGCAGGCAGGACTACAGGAAATGGCCGGGAATGCGACCTGGCTTTTCTACATGAGCGAGGAGGGCCAGGAAGGCAGAAACGCCTACCTGGAAAAGCGCGCCCCGGATTTCAAGCGCTTCACACGCTATCCATGAATCCGAGGCGAGCGCATCTCGCTCGAGAGCACCGGCGCGCACCCGTCTACGACAGCAACGACTGCGGTGCCGCTCGCGCCAGGTTCGGCACAAGGCGCGTTTCGTGATAAAGCTCTCGGTCCGGCGGATCTCGGGCGAGAGTCATGGCGCGCAAAGCGGCCGGCTGAACTGGTCGAGCCGCTCGGGCCTCCTGTTAGAGCTCAGCACCCAGTCGAGCCGCGGCTTGGGCGAGGCCTCTCCCCTTCCCGGGTTTTCTCCTGATTCACTTGAAAACGTGGAGCGCGCTCTGCGGGAATTGGATCTCTCCGCTCTGGAAAGGGCGCTAGGCGATCGAGATATTCGCGATGCATTGCGCGCGACGAAAAATCTACTGCCCAGGTCGCTGCCTTCGGCACGCATGGCACTGGAGACTGCCGTACTGGATCTGCGGGGGCACCAATGTGGCGTGTCCGCCCCCGAACTACTGGGCGCGGCCCTCCACTCAGAGCATGCGCTCGCGTGGCTGGCCGGCCTTCCCGATGCGAGCTCGCTGGCTGCAAGCCACAAGGCACAGGAGGCCGGTTACCGGCATTTCAAACTGAAGCTCGGGCGTGCCGGGCACTTTGAGCGAGAGTTGGCGGGCGTCTCAGAGTTCCGTCAAGTTCTCGGTCCAGAGCCACGCATCCGTCTGGACGCCAACGGCGCCTGGTCGGAAACAGAGACTCGGCTTGCTTGCCGCGCGCTCGAGGGACTTGACATCGAGCTGATCGAAGAGCCGTGCGGGCATCTCGGTTGCAGCGTCCAGACGAGCATCCCCATCGCGCTCGACGAGTCGCTTCGGGGTCTGGACTGCGATGGGCTAGAAGATCTCGCCAGACGAACATCGGCCCGCTTTGCCATCCTCAAACCCATGGTCCTCGGGGGGCTTAGCCATTGTCTGGACCTGGCCGAGCGAGCCCACGATCTGGGAGTGGGCATCGTGGTCTCGCATAGCTTCGACGGACCACTCGCACTCTCTGCCGCAGGCGCCCTGGCACTCGCGCTTGCCGGAGACACCGCGCATGGGCTCGCGCCTCACGCCGGTCTCGCCGCCTGGCCCAAAGTTCCACTTCCGATCCGTGGAGCGGCACTACGCGCCTGGGCCTCACCCGGCCTCGGAGCCGTCTCAGAGTCCCTCGATTGAGCCTTCTGTCGATCTTTGCCGCGGCTCGTGAGTCTCCCAAGCGTGTCGGCCTCATCACCGCAACGGCGCAGTATACGTTCGCCGATCTTGCCGCGCTAAGCTCGGATCGCGCGAACACGCTGTATCGATTCCCGGCGCCCTTGCTGCTCCAGCCGAGCATCGATCTGGAGAGCATGCTCTGGCTCTATGCTGCCTCAGCCATGGGAACGACTTTCCTTGCGCTCCACACCCGCGCGACGGCGGGTGAGCAGGCAGCTGTGACAGCGCTGGCCGGTGCTCGATCCGCTCCGACGCTCGGTGAGGAAGCAACTGACTCGCGAGCCGAGCCCAGCGACCGGCCAGTCTCACATCCTGACCAGGCGTATTGTCTGATGCAGACCTCTGGATCGTCCGGCTCACCCAAGCTCGTAGAACTCAGCCGCCGTGCGGTATTGGCATCGGCTGCGGCCTCACAGAGCAACCTCGGACTTCTGGACGATGAACGTTGGCTACTCTGTTTGCCCCTTGCTCACGTGGCTGGCCTGTCGATTCTCGTCCGAATGCTGGCCGCGCGCCGCATGGTCGTACTCTTTGATCCCGGTGAAGCGGGTCTGCTCGCCCGCGCCGCGGATCTGGGACGCCAAATGCACGAGCATCGTGTAACCCTCGTATCGCTCGTCCCGAGCGTTCTAGAGCGGCTCCTCCGCGAGGGGGTGCGCCCGCCACGATCGCTGCGGGCGGTGCTGGTCGGTGGCGCCGGTTGCTCCGAGGAGATGGCCGTGCGAGCGCGGCGTGCGGGGTTTCCCATTCTGACCAGCTATGGACTGACCGAGACGGGCTCGCAGATCGTCGCTCGACGCTACAGCGAGCGGGATCTGCCCCTCCCCGGAAGGAGCGGTTGCGTCAGTTCAGGACACCCATTGCCTGGGGTCGAGCTCAAGTTAGTAGGCGAGACCATCGCGCTGAAGACGCCGGCGCTCTTCTCGGGCTACTTTGGTAGGACGGCTACGCCGCTCGATGCCGAGGGTTGGTTCATCACTTCGGACCGGGGACTGATCGGACCGGAAGGAGAGCTTTATGTACTGGGCCGAAACGACACCGTGATCGTCACGGGAGGCGAGAAGGTCAGCCCCGAAGAGGTAGAGCGCGTCCTGCGCAAAATTCCTGCGATTCGCGAGGCTTGTGTGTTTGGCGTGCCGTGCGCTGAATTTGGGAGCTCGATAGTGGCCGTGGTGACTGCCGCGACGTCCGGGCCCGAAATCGATCTTGAGCTCCTCTTTGCACAGCTGGGCGAGGAGCTTGCGCGATTCAAGTTGCCCAGGGCCTTTGCTCTCGCCAAGGTCCTCCCGGTCACCGCATCGGGCAAATTGGATCGGCAAGCATGCCGCGATCGGTTCGGACCTGGGCTAGTGTCTATCCTTGCCGCGCGCGGCGGCCACGCAGCCAAAGGTCAGGTTCCTTGACGCTGCGTCCGATTCACTCGACTAGCCTTGCCAGTACAGCACCGGCGGACAGCAGCACGGCAAAGCGCAGTTCGAGCCAGAACGTCCGAAAGAGGATCGGGTTAAAC
Organism: Rhodospirillales bacterium; assembly: GCA_903970305.1. Taxonomy (GTDB): domain Bacteria; phylum Pseudomonadota; class Gammaproteobacteria; order Burkholderiales; family Burkholderiaceae_D; genus BOG-994. Next base: position 35,068 of record CAJCID010000281.1, read on the forward strand.
GCGACTCCCGGCGGGCATGCACTGAAGTCATGGAGTAGGTGCATCGCCGAGGGGATGAGCAGCAGAGGTAACGCCAGCGAGGGCGCGTGAGCCGAGATCGCGATCGCCGGAACCAGCAGGAACGGGCCGAGTAACAGAGCCGCGTAGAGGCGACGCGAACCCGCTTCCCCCACGCTGATCGCGAAGGTGTGACGGCCCGCCATCCGGTCGTGGCTCATGTCCCGGTGATTGTTGACGGCCAAGGCGGCGGCGGCAAGCCCTCCGATCGCCGTCGCCGAGAGCAGACTGACCAATCCGACGGCTCCGGTCAGTACCCAGTCCGTCCCCGTGACCGCAACCAGCCCGAAAAACAAGAACACGGTCAATTCACCAAAAGGTGTGAACGCGATGGGCTTGGGTCCACCCATGTACGCGAGTGCCGCTAACAGAGACGCCCCACCGATCGCAAGGACAGGCCAGCCGCGATAAGCAAACAAGGTCATGCCCAACCCGAAGGCGACGGCCGCGGCGAAGACGATGCCTAGACGAACCTGGCGCACGGTCAACCAGCCATTGGCAGTGGCCCGAGGCAAGCCCGTCCGAGTTCCTCGGCTCTCGCTTCCGCGCACGGAGTAGCCCACGTCGTTCTGCATGTTCGTGACGATCTGCATGAGCACGGCCGCACCGAACACGATCGCCACCACGACGAGATTGATCGCGCCCGTCCGCTCAAAACCGAGTGTCGCCCCGACGAGGACGGGGCTCACGGCGACGAGTAAGGTACGCGGCCGGATCGCCACCATCCATGCGCCCATCGATCCGGGGCGCATCGCCGTGGTCACCTCGACGTTGCATGAGGTTTCGATCATCTCATCACACTCGACCAGATGGGTCGCGAATGGAGAGAGGGCTTATTAGCATGCTTTTGCAAAGCGGATCTGCCTAAGGTTTGGTCGTTGGTCCCGTGCGTTGACTCGCGCCCGGTGCCCCATCCGGGATCACCAAGGAAGGCCGCCGAGGTGACCAGCCCCGCCGCGGCGATGGACAGCTTCCACTGGATGCGCAGTTCGGGCGCCGCCAGGCCAAAATTGTTCAGGTCTCCGACCTCGAAGAAGAACACATAGGCCAATAGGCACGTCAGTTCCTTGTGAAAGCGTCCGATGGGAAGTCGATCAAGCCGCGCTGCAGCGGATACCCGAGTTCGCGTGGGTGCTTCGATGGTGTCGGTCTGCACTGGGATGCCTGGTTGATTGTTCTGTCGGCCCCGGATGCAAATGGGGCTTCAATCAGCGGGCGTGAGGTCAAACCTGCTGGGCTTGATACGAGTCCATCCTGACGATCACGCGGAACATCGCGAGCTCTGGAGAGTCACCTTAGGAACCGTCAATGACTTACTGTAACGGCCAAGGGATTTTGTTCTGTGCGGCGACGAACATAGCCCATTGCGATTCGTCGGGGTGTGGTGAGTCGGGTCAATCCGGGCCGGGGGCGTGAGCCGAGGCATAGCTGCTCCTCGCCTCGGTCCAGACGGCAATGAGTCGATCCGCGTAGTCGCGTCTCGGATACTGCTCGATCTCGCGCGCGGACTCGACCACCGCCCCTTCCCAGGCGCTGAGATCACCGAGCAGGTGCATGACGGCCTCGGCCGCCGCGGCGGTGTTCTCGGAGGCTATCTTGATGCCGGACTCAAGGACCTCGCCTGCCCCGGAGTCCTTCGGATAGATCACGGGGACGCGGTGCTGCATCGCTTCGAGGATCACCATGCCAAAGGGCTCGAACCGAGAAGGTACGACGAGTGCGCTGGCCCCGCGGAACGCCGTCCCGCGCTGATCCCAACCGAGCGGCCCGGGCGAGGAGATGCCCTCGCGCAGGAGCAAATAGCGTTCGGGACCGTCTCCAAACGCGACGAAGTCCGCGCGAAAGCCGCTCTGACGCACCCGGCTCGCAATCTCGCAGAAGAGGTCAACGCCCTTTTGCCTGGCAAGCCGTCCGAGAAAAACGACCCGATGCGATTCGAACCGCCCCATCTCGTTGGTCGGCGCCGTGCCCTCGGAGAGGCTGTTCGGGACGACATCGATACTGCGCCGAGCGCCGGTATCGTAGCTTTGCCGGATCACGCGACGCGTAACCTCGCTGACCGCCACGACGCGCTGGGCGCTGTCGACTGCACCTTGCTCGATACGCTGGGTCAAAGGATCGGGAGCATCGGGCTGCCGCTCAGCCTCGGTCGAGTGGAAATGAGCCACCCAGGGTACCCCGATGTGCTCCGCGGCCGCCCGGGCCGCATCGAAGGTCACCCAGTCGTGCGCGTGGAGGATGTCAAAGCGATTGTCTTCGACATAATTGCGCAGCTTCCCTCTAAATTCACCGATCAGCCGGAACAGCACCGATCCCAGGAGCGGGCCACCCCGGTAGCCGCTCGAGCCCCATCCATAGATGCCGACCGTGCTGCTCAAATAGGGACCGGCATAGGGAGCGCCATAGGGACCGCCATAGGGAGCGCTGTAAGGGCCTACCGCACGCATGGCCGCGCTCGCCCCGTAGGGCCCTGGCAGCGGGTTGCGCGAGCCCGACACTTCCGACCAGAGTCGACCGCCCCCACCGTAAGGAGACCAACCCGAATAGCCCCCTGGTCCGGCATAGGCTGCGGGAACGCTCGGGCTCGAATAGGGCGACCAGGTGCCATCGGCCACCGCCTCCTCAGGCACCTCGATGTCAAGCGTGACCAGCGGGACTTCGATACCAAACGGCGGCGGATCGGAGACGAGCGCGCTACGCTTCCACGGGACCACGATCGTCACATCCGCACCCCGTCGACGCAGATTCCGGATCAGGTGATAGCACGCCGTCCACGTGCCCCCTGCGACCAGCGGAGGAACCTCCCACATGAGCATGAGGATCCGAATTGCCGGTACTGCCGGACCGTAGATGCGATCGAGTTCTGCTCGGATCGGCGGATCAAACTGCGCCTGGCGCCAGTTCAGGGTTGCATCCCAAGGCACTCCACGCCACCCGGCGCCGATGTCCCGCAGTTCGCAGCCTTCGAGCTCGAGATTCAGCACCTTGATTCCGGTGAGCGTCGCACGGCCCAGATCGGCGCCGGCGAGATTCGCGCCGGCGAGATCCGCATAACTCAGATTGGCGCCGGAGAGTCGCGCCGCGTCGAGGTGCGCCCCCTGCAGCTGCGCAGCACTCAAGTCGGCCCCCATCAGCTGAGTCCCACTTAGCTCTGCGTTTTGCAGATCCGAGTCGCGCAGGTCGAAATTGCGCAGATCCGCCCGGCTCAGATTGACGCCCGGCAAGACCACGCCACGCCAGCTCACGTCCACGAGCACCTCGCGCACCACCGAGCGCACGGCCTGCTCGACGGCAAGCCTGATGCCCTGTTGGACCACCAACTGCTCTTCCTTGATGCGGGCCGCCGCGACGAGCGCCGAGAGCGCCTGGCGGTGGAAGTCCGCGCGATCCGCAGTGAAAAAGGACAGCAGTCCCGCGGCTCCGACCACCCGTTGGCGCCACTGTTCGGACACGAGGAGCGTAAGGGTGTCGTTCAAGGCCGTTGCCAGGCGGTCCTGGCGCTCCTGCTCGCGCGTCTGAAAATCCTTTTGCGAGGCATCCAGACGATCCTGCCGTTCCTTCTCCCGGGTATCGATATAACCGCGCATCGCGATGATCGCGCCCAAGATCGTCGCCAGCGCCGCGATGGCGGCGCTAAGGCCAGCCGTCAGGCTGATCGGCAGGGCCCCCCTGCTCTCGTTTTCGATCCGCTTGCCGATGAGTTCCTGGCGCACCTTCTCGTGATCGAGCTGCTCCTGGCTCGTCTGGACGGCCGCGGTCTCTGCGCTCTGAACAACATGGGTGATGGAGAGCGCATTCCAGATCTGAAGGACGCACAGGATCGCGGCCAGTCCGAGGAACAGAAGTACCCAACCTAGCGACCGATCAGACTTGGCGTTCCTGGCCATCGTGACTCCCCGCCGGCGAGGACCTCTGGACAGTCTATCTGTCAGGGGTGTCCGCAACCGGAGTGCAGATTCTAGTCGGACTCTGATCCCCGAGAATATCCATCATCGGGATGACCGGGATGAAGGTCCGCGGCAGGCGAGCCAAGACAACCAAAATGATGGACCGCCTGGTGGAGAGACGCCCCGAACAGGCTCGACACCCCACTGGCCTCGTCACGCTGATCCTGTGACGTGAAGGTCACAGCGGCGCTCCGGCTAGGATGCGAAAAAGCAGAACCCTTGTCCGCTTCGAACCGGCGAGAAGGAGCCCTTCGCAGCAGCCTGGAAGACCTAGCCTAGCGGAGCTTCTATCGCCACCGGTCGCCCGGTGTGGACACGTACATCTTCCAGAGGTATCCCCACGGCAGCACGAACGGCACGATCACGACGCCAAGGAAGATGCCTAAGAACGAATCGGCGATGTCGGGATCGAGCGCGTGCCCCAGGTATGGGGGGAGCCACGCTGCAAGCACCCAGATGAGCTTCCAGGTCAGTTCGAAGATCAAGAGCGGCATCATCCTGACCGGATACCGCACGCCGACGAGACAGAGCAGCGTCAGCGCGCCAAAAAAGCTCATCCCGACGCCATGCCAGAAATCCCACGGCTCGGTGTGATGCAGGATCGCCGGCCAGGTTTTCGAGCCCTGCGCCAAACCAAGCAGGAGATACGAGGCCCTGAGCACGTAGAGGCGATAAAGCGGAAGATCCGGCCTGGATTGTGTCTGGACCATGCCGCACCTATGGCGTTATCTGCCAAGTTGTTCAGTTCAATCAGAGCAGATTCACCCGGTGAAATGCTCGCCAGTCCATCTTGGTTTACGGTTCGCTGGGAATCGCCAATCCAACGGTCACCATCCCGAAGCTTTGATGATCAAGCTCATCTTAGCGCAAACCGAGCGGCCCCTTGAAGCTTTGACCGATCGGCAAGTGCGAAGCGCGCGGGCGAATTGATCGGCGACTCGCCTGAAAAAACACCTCAAAACGCTCAATTGATCGTCGCAATTTCCCTCAGCCCGCGTCGTATCGCGAAAACTTAGCGCCAAGCGCTCAGGGAGTATTTTCCAATCGTAAGATGCGTCTGAAACCGTAAGGTTTCAGGCGGTGACTTTGGATCGGCGGTTGAAGGTCTGGAAGAGGCGCTTTCGGGCCTCCTGTACTTGTGCTGCAGCCTCATTGTCGCTCAAAGCGTTTGCGAGCAGGGTTAAGGCTTGGGGCGTCAAGTCGGGTCGCAGCAGCCCGGGGTAGCCGGGGAGTCCCTGCAGTCTCTCAAAGGGAGTGGCGATCTGATCGAGTGGATAGGTCTTCTTGATCTTTCCTTTGGCATCGATGGTGTCGTGAGCGAAGTAGCAGGGACGGTGGAAGTTCAGGTATGGATTGAGGACGTCGCGATAGAACTGGTTGATGACGGTCGCGTGTTTCTGGGCGATGTGGCTGTAACCCATGATCTTGCGAACGACGGCTCCATTCTTACACTCGGCCAAGGCATTGTCGTTGGTGTGGCGCGGTCGGGAACGGGTAAATTCGACGTTCAGTTTATTGAGCATCTTGGCGATGTCGTGGTTGACATATTCGGAGCCGCCGTCGGAATGGAAGCCACGGATGACGAAGGGGAAACTCTCGAGCATGAGCGCAATGATGGGCAGTAGGAAGGCCTCGCTGACGCGTTCCACCGCCGCCACGATCTCCCACTGCGTCACGATGTCCACCGCGTTGATGTGATAAACCCCCTTGGCGCCGTCGTGATCACCCTGGTGGACGGTATCGATTCGGATATAGCCCGGCAAACCCTGCGGAGCCGGAGCCTTGCGGAGCCCGATGCGCACCGGAGAGGGACGGGTGCGCGTCCAGAACATGCGGTGCTTCTGGTAAGCCGCACTGGCTCTGAGGTTGTAGAGATGGGACACCGAAATCCCGGACAAGTTAAGGAAGCGCTCATCGCCAAAGTTCTGCCAGGCGCGGACCATCAGCACCTTGGTGGCCGGACCGGACAGGGTGTCGTGCAGGCTGTCGATCTCGGCCAGGAGGGCGATGTCGGCAGCTCCGAAGCGGCCGCTGAAACTCGTGCGACTGGCGCGGCTCACCGGCTTCAGCGATCCAGCGGCACGGTATTGGGCAATGAGCTTGGTCAGATGCTGACGCGTGTAGCCGCTCAGGCGCTGCATGTAGGCCATCAGAACGCCGCGCTGCCCCTTCGACAACTCGAAATAGCGAAAGCGCTTGAGCACCGTGGCGACGAACTGGTGGAGCGTCTCCTGATCGGTGGGAATGGTGAAGGTCATGTCGGCGGTGCCCGCCAGAAACTCCCGGATTTGCTCGATCGTGCCAAGCCGTGCGTCGTTCATGTCGATAACCATTCCTGGATAATCGACCCAAATTCACCATTTCAGACGCATATGCCGTTGGAAACACGGAACCCCTCTCAGACGCATATGCCATTGGAAGAGGCTACGTCTTGACCGGCCTGCCTAACCGGGCGATGCTAAGCGACCGCGTGGAGCAGGCCATCGCCGCCGCACCTCGCCACAAGCACAAGATCGCGGTCGTCTTCCTTGATCTGGACGGATTCAAGCACATCAACGACTCTCTCGGACATACGATCGGAGACAAGCTCCTGCAGTCCATTGCGAAGCGTCTCCTCAAATGCGTGCGCGGCACGGATACCGTCAGTCGTCAAGGCGGTGATGAATTCGTCGTATTGCTCTCCCAAGTCGTTCTGGCCGAAGATCCGGCGTTTGCGGCCAGACGAATGCTAGAAGCCGTCGCCGAAGCCCACTCCATCGATCAGCACGAACTTCATGTGACCACCAGCATCGGGGTGAGCGTGTATCCCGATGATGGCCTGGACGCCGAGACGCTCATCATGAACGCCGACACGGCGATGTACCATGCGAAGGAGACCGGACGGCAGAGTTATCAGTTCTTCACCCCGGGAATGAACTTCAGGGCCGTGGAACGGCAAGCCATCGAGGAGAGCCTTCGATCCGCTTTGCAGCGGAACGAGTTCGAACTGTATTATCAACCGAAGGTCGATCTGCGTACCGGCGAGATCACCGGTGCCGAGGCACTGTTGAGATGGACACATCCGACGCGAGGGCTCGTGCCTCCGGCACAGTTCATACCAATCGCTGAAGAGTGTGGTCTCATTGTCCCGATCGGGAGGTGGGTGCTTCGTGAAGCGTGCATGCAAGCCCGGAAATGGGCCGATGCAGGCTTACTGCTCGCCACCATCGCCGTGAATATCTCTGTCGTC
>CAJCID010000282.1 GCA_903970305.1 Rhodospirillales bacterium
GGGGGGACCTCCGACTTCTCGGTCGTGCGCGTCGGCCCGCAACGGGCGGCTTTCCTGGAGCGGGGCGCCGATGTGCTCGCCAATGGTGGGATCCACGTCGCCGGCACGGATTTCGATGCGCGCATCGAACTCTGGGGGATCCTGCCGCTGCTGGGCTACCAATCGGTCGGTCCCACCGGACGCGAGGTGCCAAATCGCGTCTATTACGACTTGTCCACCTGGCACCTCATCAATTCGATTTATCTGCCCAGGCGCCTGGCCGAACTCGATCAGATGCGTTACTTCTATGGCGACGACCGGCTGCATCGCCGGCTGATGCGCACGTTGCGACTGCGCCTCGGGCACGGACTCCTGGCTCAGGCCGAGGAGGCCAAGATCACCGTTGCAAAAGGTTCACCCGCCCGCGTCGATCTGGAGTGCCTGGAGGAGGGCTTATGGGCGGCTTTGGCCGAGGACCGCGTGATCGACGCGCTGCGCGATCCCATCGAGCGCATCGCTGCAGTCGCGCGGCGCACCGTCGAAGATGCTGGGCTTGCCCCCGAGGCGATCGATGCGGTCTATTTCACGGGAGGCTCGACCGGACTGGGGTTTCTGACGGACCGGCTCGGCGCGATGTTTCCGAGTGCACGTCCGGTCCATGGCGAGCGCTTCTCGAGCGTCGCGACCGGGCTTGGGCTGCATGCGCGCCGCCTCTATGGCGCCTCTTCGGCATCACGCTGAAGCGGACCTACTGTCCTGCAACCCCGACGAGAGGAGATTCCGTGCGCTCACTCAGATTGGTGATCAATTCGGACAGAGTCATCGGCATCGAATCCAGATGCCCCTGGAAATGGTTGCATCCTTGAGTCGCCAGAAAGGCGAGCTGATCGCCGGTTTCCACGCCTTCGGCGACGACGCCGAGTTCGAGCGAATGGCCCATCGCGATGATGGCCGTCGCGATCGCCGAGTCGTCGCGATCACCCGGTACGTCCGCGACGAACGAACGGTCGATCTTCACGGTATCGACCGGAAAACGTTTCAGATACGCCAGCGATGAATAGCCCGTCCCGAAATCGTCGACCGACAGACCCACGCCGAGTGCCTTTAACTGGAGCATGATGCGCTGGGCGCCGTCAGGATTGTCCATCATCGCACTCTCAGTCAATTCCAGGTTGAACCGGCGGGGAGACATGCTGTGGCGCTCGAGCACGCGCGCCACCGTCTCGACTAACATCGGACTTTGAAACTGGCGTGCACTGATATTCACCGCCATGACGAGCCCCAGCACTCCGTGTAGATCGAGCTCGGCAAGTGCCGCCGCGGCGCTCTCGAGCACCCACTCCCCTAACTCGGCGATGATTCCCATCTCCTCGGCAAGCGCGATGAACTCGCCCGCGGCAAGTTGCCCGCGCGTTGGATGCTGCCAGCGGATGAGCGCCTCCATGCCAACCGGACGGCGCGAGCGCACGTCTAAGATCGGCTGGTAGACCAGGGCGAATTCACCCCGGCTGACGGCGGTCTGCAATTCGAGTTCGAGTTCCATCCGCCGCCGGGTCATCCCTTCAGCCTCGAGCTGAAAGAAGCAGTACTGGTCGCGACCTTTTGCCTTGGCCTGATACATTGCGATGTCCGCGTTCTTCAAGAGCGCCTCGCCATCGGTGCCGTCGCCCGGATACAGCGCAATACCGATTGAAACCGTGACCTTGTACAGGATGGTCGGTGCGATCTCCTGGGGTTTTTTCAACTCCGCCATCAGGCGTTGGGCGACCTCGGAGACGTACTGGATGCTCTGGGCATCGCGCAGCAACACGCACATCTCGTCGCCTCCCATGCGGGCCACGAGGTCGACTTCCCGCACCGCACCGCGCAGCCCCTTCGCGACGACCTGCAAGAGCTTGTCCCCCGCCCCATGACCGAGCGTGTCGTTGACCGTCTTGAAGCGGTCCAGATCGATGAACAAGACCGCAAAAGGTTCCGGGGGCGCGCCTACGGGTGTGAGGAGGTCGCGTAGCGCGTCCTTGAAGGCGAGCCGGTTCGGAAGACCAGTCAGTTCGTCGTGACGCGCGATGTAGGCGGCATGCTCCTCGGCACCGCGCCGCTCGGTCACATCGAGCGTGAGCACATAGACACCGTCTACGCAACCGTCGGCGCCGCGGCGTGGCATGTAGGTGATGTTCAGCCACGTCGGGGCGGAAGCGAGCGGAACGCCCCAGAGAGACGGCGGTATGGCTGGATCCGGCTCCTCCGAGGGGCCCGTGGCGCGTCGCGTGTACTGGTAATCGTAGGTGAGCGTCTCGCCGCGTAACGCGCGTCTTAGGCGCGGGAGCAGCTGGGACGCATGGTACCGACCCAGCACCTCGGTCAACGAACGACCGACGATCGAGCCTTGCGGCAGTCCGAGCCAGCGCTCGTAGTTCTTGTTGGCGAACCGATAGATCAGGTTATGGTCGATGAAGGCGATGAGCGCCGGCAGGTTGTCGGTGACCGTGCGCAGAGCCTCCTCGCTCTTACTCAGCAGACTCTGAGAGGCGGCTAGGTCCTCGAAGGGCTTCTGGATCCCCTGCACGAAGATAGCCCGGTAGATGCGCATGAAGCCCAACACCTTGAAACCGTGACCGACCAGGAATGCGGCATCGGTTAACTGATTCACCTGGGTGAACGCGAGTTCGCCCAGTGCCATCAGCATTGCAGCCTCGAAGAGTGCGATGCCATCGAAGTCCCGGTCGTACGCCATACGCGAGCGGAACAGGAGGCCGGCGGCGACAAAGAGCACGACCAGACCGCTTTGGACGACCACCTTGCCGGCAGGGATCGCATTCTCGCGGGTCTCCATGAGTGGCACGTGTTGCGGCTCCCAGAGTACGGCCCAGATGATGATGGCGACGTACGTGAGCACAGCGAAGAGGACGGTGTAGCGCGCGCGGCTGGAATGGTTGGGTTGCCAGGGCAGCAGCGCAACGGCGAGCAGCGCCAGGGCAATCAGAAGGCGTGCGCTGACATAGAAGATGAAAGCCTTGCCGAAGGTATTGGGCGTGGCGAAATCGGGCATGCCGACGAACGAAAGCGTGTGCACCAGATCGAGCAACAACGCGCCTAAGGAGGCGCAGCCGAGAATCAGAAGTGCAGCGGGACGTTCGGCGCTGTAGGTGTTCCAGCAGACCGCAAAGACCAGGCCGCAGATCACGATCGAGAAGACCTCGAGGATCGTGTGCCAATCGGTAAAGCTCAATCCCAGGTAGACCCGAGGGAGTTCGGGGCGCCCGAGCGCAAGGATGGCGACGATGAGAAGGCCCAGTCCGATGCGCACAACGCTCATTCGGTTGCGCCGCGCAAACTGGGCGTTTTGGTGTGCCTGACTCATTCAGTTCCTTGAAGAGAATTCTTTATCAGCCGATCATGCGGCATCGGTTCTGGCGCGCCAATGAACCTGAGTTTGCTCTGTAAAGCTCTGAATTCACGACTACTTTTGATGGAAATGCCGGATTATGACAAGTTTGCAACAGGTTAGAGACCGAAAATCCCACAAGAGATCGTGAAGATCGACGAATCGTCCCGGTCGCGAGATTCTCGGCTCAAATGGGATCTCTTGGACCTCACGACTCCGGCACAGGAGGGCTTTCGGGGAAGTGCTCCCGTGGACGGACAGTGCGATCGGGGAGTCTTTTTCTGGAGAAAGTTTGATGAACATGCTTCTGCCCTCGCCACCCATTCTGGCCGCCTTCTTGATGGCGAGTCTTGTCGTGGCCGCTTCTCCCGGCCCGGGCGTCCTATATATCGTCACGCGTAGCTTGTCTGAGGGTCGCCTTTGTGGGCTGGTGTCGGTCTTAGGCGTCGCCCTTGGCAACCTCGCTAACGCGCTGGGTGCGTCGGTCGGTCTGGCTGCGCTTTTTGCGCTCTGGTCTGCGGCCTTTACGCTCGTCAAATATGCCGGCGCGCTTTATCTGATCATTCTGGGCATCCAGGTGCTCTGCCGGTCTCCCGAGGCGAACGCCGAGGCACCGGCCGCGGCCAGGCAGCTTGGCCGGGTTTTTCGGGATGGTTTTCTTGTGGCGCTCTTCAACCCGAAAACGGCGCTCTTTTTTGCCGCCTTTTTGCCCCAGTTTCTCGGTCGTGCCGGGCACCCGATGCTGGTGGAAAGTCTCATCCTCGGTGCGCTCTTTGTTCTGATCGCGGCCTTGACCGACACCCTCTACGCCCTATCGGCGGGCTGGCTTGCGCCCCGCTTGGCCAACGCGGCACGGGGGCTGGCGATCGGGCGCTATGCGACGGCAGGGGCCTTCGTCGGGCTTGGCCTCTACACGGCTTTGGGCGGGGCAAAACCGACCCAGTCCTAAAGAGCGGTGTTACTCGGCAAAGTGGACCACGGTGGCGGCTAGACCGAGGGTTTCGTAACACCCCTAAAGAGCCCGGCAAGAAATGGAGGGGACAAGACCGGGGCGACCACAAGGCGGACAAGCAGTCCACAGCTGCCATGTGACAGAACGATTACAGTAAAAAGCCAAATACGAAGTTCCGTATACCAGGGATACTAATCAGCGATTAGTATTAGTTCGGGTTTACCCCGATACTTCGGCTGCGAGATGAGCAAACCCGCAAAACGGATCCACTCTACAAGCTACTTCCAGACTACCAAAAAGGAACGACCATGAAAGCCTCTTCCATTCTTGCTGCAGGATTCTTCGCCATCGCGACGGTGAGTGCCGCGACCGCCTCTGCGAAAATCGTCAACGAGAGCTACTACCCCCCGGGCGAGGACTTTATCGCCCAGCAAAGCGTCGCGAGCCGCGCAGAAATCAAGGCTGAAACCCGCCAGGCCAACCTGCAGATCCAAGCGCGTCAGCCGCGCCGCGAATTCGGGGCCGGATCGCACGACAATTCGCCCGAGGTGATGAGCCGTGAGGCGGTGAAGGCCGACACACGCGATTTCGTTCGCGTCGGCGCGCACGTTCCGTTCTCGTACTAAGCAACGTCTCCCGGTGACGGCGCCTGCGCCGTCATCCAGCGTTCTGCGGGTACGACAAAGGGCCCCAACCCATTGGTTGGGGCCCTTGCTTTTTTTGGGCCCGTTGGCGGATCGGTCCCGCGCCAAGGCGGGTGCGCGCACAATTTGGTATTGTCCGAGACTCGTACCCGCTCTCGCCTCCCCATGGCCACGACGCCTGCCGAACGCCTCCTCCTGCGCAAAGGGTGCACGATCATCGTGCCGGGATTCCGGAGCCTTTCACCTGCCGCAGAGTTTCGCGAGATGGCCGCGTGGTGCGAGGAGCATGGGATTGATCACGATGTCTACGGCGAGGGGCCTCTCATCGAGGACTTCGAGATCCGGATCGCAGGCCTTCTGGGCAAGGAAGCTGCAGCCTTCATGCCAAGTGGCGTGATGGCACAGCTGATCGCCTTGCGCCTCCATAGCCAAGACAGTCGCAGCAACCGGGTTGGACTGCACCCGACGTCGCACCTTTTGGGCCACGAAGAGCAGTCGTACTCTGCCCTGCTCGGCCTGACCTATGTACCCGTGGGTGAGTATCGCCGACCTCTTGTGGCCACCGATCTGGCGAAGGTGCCCGAGGCGCTGGCCGCCTTGATCGTGGAGCTTCCGATCCGCGAGGCGGGCGGGCAGTTGCCATCCTGGGACGAACTCGAAGAACTGAAGAGACAGGCGGCCGAACGAGGGCTCGCGCTGCACATGGATGGCGCAAGGCTCTGGGAAAGCCTGTCCTACTACGGCAAGGAGGCGCGCGAGGTCGCCCAGGGCTTTGAATCGGTCTATGTGTCGATGTACAAAGGCATCGGCGGCATCGCCGGCGCGCTCCTCGCAGGCGCTCGTGGCTGGATCGAAGAAGCGCGCATCTGGCGTCGCCGCATGGGTGGCACGCTCGTCCATCAAAGTCCGATGATCATCTCGGCAGCGCGCCGTTTTGATGAACGTCTCGTGCTGCTGCCGCAATGCCGGCGCCGCGCGGTGGAACTGGCCGAGGGCTTGAACGCCCTGCCGGGGCTCTCCACGGTGCCGGAGGTTCCGCACACCAACATGTTCCATCTCTATTGTGCAGCGCCCGCTGAAGAGGTGCTCGAGGTCCGTGATCAGCTTGCGCGTGAGGAGAAGATCTGGCTCGTCGGAGGGGTCTCTGACGCCGAGGTGCCCGGCTGGAGCAAGACCGAACTGACGGTGGGCGACAGCCTCCTCTCCTTGCCCAATGAAGAGGTGCTGCCGCTTTTTCGGCGCCTCTTGCAGGGTCCGCTCCTGGCGCCCGGTGCGAAAGCTGCGTGAGTAACCCTCTGCCGGATAGCGGCTATGGGGAATTGCGCGAGGCGCTGCGCGATCTCTGTAGCCGCTTTGAGCCCGCCTACTGGCAGAAGGTCGATCGGGAGCGCGGCTATCCCGAGGCTTTTGTCGAGGCGCTCACCCAGGCCGGTTGGCTCGCTGCCCTCATTCCGAGCGCATACGGCGGAGCGGGGCTGGGCCTCGCCGAAGCGTCGGTCATCATGGAAGAGATCAACCGCTCAGGCGGCAACGCAGGCTCGTGTCACGGCCAGATGTACAACATGGGCACGGTGCTGCGCCACGGCTCTGAGGCGCAGAAGCGCCGCTATCTGCCAGCCTTGGCGCGCGGAGAGTTGCGCATGCAATCGATGGCCGTCACGGAGCCCTCGACCGGCAGCGATACGACCCAGATCAAAACGGTCGCACGTAAAGAGGGTGCGCGCTATGTGGTGTCCGGCCAGAAGGTCTGGATCTCACGCATCCAGCACTCGGACCTGATGATCCTTCTCGCCCGCACGACCCCTCTGGCCGAGGTCAAGAAAAAAACCGAGGGGATGTCGGTTTTCATTGTCGATCTTCGTGAAGCGCTCGGTCGCGGCATGACCGTAAGACCGATCGCGAACATGGTCAACCACGAGACGAACGAGGTGTTCTTCGACGAGCTCGAGATTCCCGAGGATCAGCTGATCGGAGAGGAGGGTCTGGGCTTTCGCTACATCCTCGACGGCTTGAACGCCGAGCGCACCCTGATCGCGGCGGAGTGTATTGGCGATGGCTACTGGTTCATCGATCGTGCGCGCCACTACGCCGCGTCCCGGCAGGTCTTCGGGCGCGCGATCGGGCAAAACCAAGGGGTACAATTTCCGATCTCAGAGAGCTATATCGAGTTGCAGGCCGCCGATTTGATGCGCTTTCGCGCCTGTGCGCTCTTCGATGCGGGCGAAGCCTCTGGTGCAGAAGCGAACATGGCCAAGTATCTTGCCGCCAAGGCGTCCTGGCAGGCCGCAGACATGTGCCTGCAGGTACACGGTGGCTTTGGGTTCGCCGCAGAGTACGACATTGAGCGCAAGTTCCGCGAGACACGCCTCTATCAGGTTGCACCGATCTCGACCAACCTCATCCTGTCGTATGTCGCCGAGCATCTCTTGGGCCTGCCGCGCTCCTTCTAAGTAAATTTTCGGGGTGCCTGATACCGGTACGCTCTTAAGGTGACTTTGGCAACATAGTTCTGCAAGTCCCGCATCGCATTTGAGCCCCCTGTCACCTCGACCGAATCCTCTCCCTGAAGCTGGTCCATGGGGGTGTGGGAACCCAGCAGGAATTGCATCCCTCCGATCCGACCCGTGCAACCAGGACAGAGGTATCACTTTGCCGACCGATGCGGCTGGCCACGACACTAGCTCCCCTCCCGCGCGAGTCCGGCGCAGCTTCGAGGCGCGCTGGACAGGCAAACATTCTGCGGAAAGATTCACGGGGCATTGATGTGGGAACATTTCACGCTTCGCATGGCCGCAAGCCTGCGCACCACCCCTCTCAAGAGATCAGAGCGAGGCTTTGAATGCTCTCTGGAAGGGTTCCAGTCCACGCGACCGTAAGCCGCCTGCTCCATCGATGAGAAGGTAGCGCTCCTCGCGCGCGTCGAGGAAGTCCAGTGTCTCAGCCTCCAGTAGCATCGCAATCGTAGAGATGCTTCCTGCATCCAGACACAAAGCAGAGATTACGGTGGCGGAGCGCCAAGTCATAACCGGCATGCCGGTCTTCGGATTCAGGATGTGACAATAGCGCCGGCCCTCGAACTCGAAGTAACGCTGGTAGTCGCCGCTGGTCGTGAGCGCTCCGCGCAGGAGGCATAGTGTCATGACTATTGCCCCGTCTCGGCGTGGGTCAGCGATGTGGATGTCCCAGGGTGTGCCATCGGCATGGGGTCCTATCGAGCGCACGTCACCCCCTAGATTCACTATCGCATGCCGAATGCCCGCGGCATGGAGCGCGGCGCTTGCCTGATCTACCGCGAATTCCTTGCCGATGCCTCCGAAATCAATCTCCATGCCCGCCTCGGGCAGATAGATCTCGCCATCGTTCCACTCAACCTTGTGCCAGCCGACAAGGGGCAAGACGGTGGCAAGCGCCGCCTGTGTCGGAACAACGCCTGACCGGAAGTCCCAGATCCTTCGGAGCACGCCCGAGGTGATGTCGAATAGGCCGTTACTGATCTCGTGGCAGGCGTTGGCATGAACGAGCAATGCGGCAGTCTCCCGATCGATGGCCACGGCGCTCTGTCCCGCCATCCGGTTGATGCGGCCCACGAGGCTCTCGGGCAGATAGCGCGAGTAGCGCTGCTCGATCCTGCGCACCTCGGCAATGGCCAGTGATACTGCAGCGCGGGCCGAGACGATGTCAGGCGCATAAAGCTGGATCTCGCATCCCGAAGCCATGGCCGTGAACAATTCGTGATGAAAGATCAATGCGAACACCCTCGATTCGAAACCTGCTCTTCTGTTGTGCGACAGGCCGTCGCATGGGTCAATCCAAGGTTTGATGAGACCGACTGTAAACCTTTAAATTCCGCAATCCAAGGAACTGGTGCTTCCCATCGGGGAGGTCGACACGCGAGATCTTCCGCTGGGAAAGCGGCAGGAGGCGTTCCGCCCCCCTTCTTCTCATCCCAATGACCCTATCCATCGAGACCTCAAGAGGTTTTCTGCAAGGTACGCGTATCGACCGAGTTATCGATGCAACTGTTTCGCGAGCCCTGGCGAGGGCAGGAGCACTTGGAACCATTAATCAGCATCCGCGAAAGACCGTCATTGCACAGATGCCCGGTCTCGCTCGTCGCCAGCTAGCCCAAAGGACTCCAGGCGGCTCGTGAGCGACTTCTTTCGGGGGACTCATCGGGCGTTCCAACCGGCACGAGCGCCCGAACCTGGAGCGGCAGTTCACCTCATGGCTTAGCCACGACTCAGGGCGGATGAGGATCTTTACCGCCCTGCGCCGAGTAGACCTTCTATGTGATGCACCGCACGGTGGATTCGCGCGTTAAGCCCATACTCCTCATTGCCGGGGATGGATTGGTTCCGGGGTCGGTGATGAGCAATCAAGGAAGGGTCGGAGTCTCATGACTGGCTGAATAACGTATCGCTGCAACGAAGGGACGCCGCGACCCGTTCCGCATTGTTATTAAGTGGGAGGCCGCTTGCAGATTCACCGCCTATCGCGGCCGCAGACGATTGAGGTCTATGCGCTGCTCGGCATCGCACCCTTTTTGGCGTTATCGGTATCCGATATCGAGGCGGACCGGACTGTGACGAGGGTTTACCAGACGTCAGCGATTGATACCGAAACTTCTAAGATGAGGATGCGGGGGATGCTGACGAAACTCGCTCAGACCCCATCCATCCGGGTGCTCGATGAGAGCCACTGCGATCCTTTGCTGCGGAACTTCGAGACCCCGGTTCCGCAATGGGCCGATCGTCCATCTGCGCGAGCGGATGGGGACACCGTCTGCGCTGCCGGGGCGCCGCGAACCATCGCACCGCGATCGGTCGGTGTCGTTAGACACCTCGGTCAACCGGTGTACTCCGGGGGTTTCGCCCTTGGGAAGGGGTACGCGTCACATCGTGGTATAGTCGCGCGCTCCGTCGATCCGACGCATCTCGGTTCAGTGATGGAGGTTCTCGGGGTGGCTCGTGAGGCGGCTACCGGGAGGATCGCATTGCGCGGCATCCCCATAGCCGCGGGCGCGCAGGGATTCCTAGGAGAGTACACCACCCCAGTTCTCGCACTCGGTCGCGATCTGGGCCGTGTCGTTGATTTCGCGCGCGATATAGATTACGTCTTCGAGAAGCGTTTGCCTTTTCAATGGATTCACCAGACAGACGAAAGGGCGTACAGCGGAGTTCCGTTGCAAAGGTCGACCGCAGGCTTGAGACTGAGCCTTGCGCGCGGCACGGTGGTACTCCTGGTTGGCGCAGCTCTGGCTTTAGGCCTGGGCGTTCTTGTCGTGCTTCGATTCTTGCGACCCGCCCGAGTGCTTAAGGAAAATGTGCCACGTCCGCGACGTGCTGAATCGGAGCGCATCGCAACAGACGATCCAGCGGGGACAGGCGCAGTCGCTGCGCAACCCAATGGGGTCGAGGCCGTCCATCTACAACCGGAAAGTGAGGGCACCATCGTCGGAGCATGGATACGTGATAGCGAGGTACCTTATCGGACGGTGTTCGAACAAGCAGGGATTGGTATTGCCATCTTGAGATCGGTGGATGGGAGAATTCTGGACTCCAATCCGGCTCTGGGTCAGATGCTTGGCTATAGCGCGCACGAGTTGTTGCGGCTCAGCTTTGACGATCTGAGGGCAGACGCTGTCATAGGTCAAGAAGGCAAAACCAGACCAGTGCCTGCGGCCGCGTCCGGCCCGAGATGGCAAGAACACCGATTTCGTCGCAAGGACGGGGCTCTCATTTGGGGCAGGCTCGTGGTCACGCACGGTCATGCCGAAAGTTCAGGATTCGAAGAATTTAGTATCGGCACCCTCGAAGATCTGTCGGAGTTGAAGCGCTCCGAAGACGGAGCGCAGCGTCTTGCCGAAAGCCTGAGCACGACCATGGAAGGCATTGCCGACGGATTCTTCACTCTCGATCAAGATTGGCGATTTACATACGTCAATACCGAGACCGAGCGTCTGCTCGACCGCACACGTGCCGACCTGCTTGGTAAAGTGCTTTGGGAGGAGTATCCGAAGCGACCCGATGACGCCTCCTATCTCGCCTACCGCGAAGCCATGCGTACGATGCGCACGGTCGACTTTGAAGACTTTTGCGAGCCCCTTGGGGTTTGGTTCGAAGTACGCGCTTATCCTTCCAATCAGGGTCTGGCCGTTCACTTTCGCGATATTTCCGGAAGGAAGCAGGACGAGCAGCAGTTACATTCGCTCTCGGACCGACTATTGGGTGCGCAGGAGTTCGAACGCGCTGCACTTGCACGCGAACTCCATGATGAATTCGGTCAGGTGCTCACCACGATCAAGCTCCAGCTGCAGGTCCTCGCGCGCCGCGCGCCGTCGTCGAGGCTGGAGGATTGCGTTGCGCTGGTCGATGACGCCCTGCGTCGGGTTCGGAGCCTGTCGCTCGATCTGAGGCCCTCCCAGATTGACGCGGGGGGGCTGGCGATCGCGCTTCGTACCCACATTTCGCGCCTTGCGCGCCAAACATTACGGAACATCACCTTTCGCTCCGATCTCGACGTGCCCGTATTGACGGGTCAGCGTGCGACGGCATGCTTTCGCATCGCCCAAGAGGCCGTCACGAATGCGCTTCGCCATTCCGAAGCGGGACACATCGATGTCAGTCTCTCGCGCCGGGGAGACTTTCTTCAGCTGGTCGTTCGCGACGATGGCGAAGGGTTTGACCTGACCAGGTTGCGCGCCAATCCCGCTGCCGGGACAAGCTTGGGAATTCGGGGTATGGAAGACCGGGTGAGTATCCTCGGCGGTGATCTGCAGATTCGTACGGGTATCGGTATGGGTACGGAGATCTGCGCGACCATCCTGCTCGAATCCATACTGAGGAGTGCTGCATGAGCGATACCAGGGTGATCTTGGTGGATGACCACAATCTCGTTCGCAGTGGGCTGCGCGGCCTGTTCGATAATCTGGTCGACGTTCGCGTCATCGGCGAAGCCAACGGTAGCGTGGCTGCCATGGAAGCGGTCCGGCGGCTTGCACCGGACATCGTCGTGACGGATCTCGTCATGAGGGATATGGACGGCGTGGAACTCACTGAGCTCTTGCAGCGCGAGTTCCCGGCAGTCAGGGTGATCGTACTCACCATGCATGCCGAGGAACACTTTGTGCACCGGGCCCTGCGTGCCGGGGCCTCGGCCTATTTGTTGAAGGGCGCGTCGGAAGCAGAGCTTGAGTTGGCCGTGCGCGCCGTATTGCGCGGAGAGCTCTACCTTTGCCCCGTGATATCCCGACAAGTAATCGGCAGCTACATTCAATCCAGCCCTCTTCCCGCCCATACTCTGACCCCGCGCCAGCGTGAAATCCTGAAGCTGATCGCCGAGGGTCTGGCGGCCAAGGCGATCGCTCACCGATACCAGATCTCCATAAAAACTGTGGAGGCCCACCGATCCCAGATCATGGAGCGGCTGGGGATCCGCGACATCCCAGGACTCGTCAAGTATGCGCTGAGCGAAGGGCTCACCGATCTGTCGTAGAACCCGCTCCCCCGGTTTCCCTCCCTAGAACGTCCCCTACAGACCCGTAAGGCCTGGGAGGGGTGGCATCAGGCATCGCCCAATTGGTGCTTGCTCGCGCTTGTTCTATATTTGCGATGCGAGAGTTGGGTCAATTGCTCTCCATCCGCAGCGCCTAGCTGCAGCGAGGGGGTTCAGCATGCCACCCATAAGAATTCTGCTGGTTGACAGCAACGTGTCCTTCACGAGGACCACCAAAGAATTTATTGAACGACAGTTTCAGGGCGAACCGCGAGTGACGGTCCTTGACCCGGCGCGTTCTGGATTTGAAGCTCTCACCCGCATCGGGGTTGAACTTCCAGACCTCATCCTGATCGACCTGGACATGCCGGATATGAGCGGAGTGGACGCCATCCGGCTCATTCGATCGAGGGGGCAGTTGCCCGAAGTGGTGATCCTGAGCTTCTGTGAGGAAGGTGAACTCCGGATTGCCGCCTCATACGCGGGCGCTGATGGATATCTCAACAAATCGGACCTGGTCGAGCAGCTCCCAGACCTCATCCAAATGCTACTCAACCGCTGCTTGCAATGAGTCTGCTGACCCCTGATGCAGATTCGACTGCGCAGAGCGACGGAAGTCCCCGCCCACGCGCCGACTTTACTTGGGCTGTCGCCTTTCTGGTGCTTCTGTTGGTGACTGAAGGGTGTAACACCTACTACCTTGGTGAATCAGCGGTCTCAGGCAATCCTGTCTCGGCCCCACTACTCTGGGTGGCCGCGATAGCTTCGACGCTGGCAACGATCGTGACTCTCGCGCTGGCTGGCCACTATCGTGGTCTCGCCCGGGCATTCGCTGCAAACGATAAGGCACAGCGTATTCTCTCGGAGAGTTCGATGGCCGTGCTGGAGGCGAACCAAGATCTCGCGGAAAAGATGGCGCAGGGTCACCGCGAGTTGAGCGAACAGACTCAAGCGCTGATTCGCTCTGAACACCGGCATGAGCGCCTCCAGGAATTCAGCGAGGGCCTCGAAGGGTCCGTGAAGTCGCGTACTCATGAACTCGAGCGAAGGACGGCCCAGCTCGAATCGGCTAACCGTGACCTCGAGTCCTTCACTTACTCAGTCTCCCACGATCTGCGCGCGCCGCTGCGTGCGATCAATGGTTTCGCCGAGATACTCGTGGCGCGCCACGCCGACGACCTCGATGAGCAAGGCCAACACTTCCTGTCGAACATTGTGCAGGCGAGTGTGAACATGGGGATGCTCATCGACGACCTCCTCAAATATTGCCGGCTGGGTCGGTCAGCGGTCAATTTGCGCGATATCGATACCCAACTCCTGATGGAGCAGGTACTTGCCAATTTCGCGGTGAGGATCAGCGCGTTGGGCGCCCGCGTGGACGTCACTCCGATCCTGCCCACCGTACGCTCGGACGCTACCTTGCTCGGACAGATTTTCGGAAATTACATTGACAACGCTCTGACCTACGGTCGGGAAGGCATCCCCCCGAGGATTGTGGTTTCAGCCCAGTTTGCCGATGCGAGCTGGACCTACGCTTTCGCTGACGACGGCATCGGAATTTCGCCTGACCAACTCGAGAAAATTTTCGAGCCCTTTCAGAGGCTCCATAGCTATGAGCAGTATCCAGGGACGGGCATTGGACTTGCCCTGGTGCGCAAGGCCGCGCAGATGCTGGACGGAAGCGCCTGGGCCGAGTCCATCCCCGGCTCAGGGAGTAAATTCTTCTTCTGTCTCCCCATTGGGCCGCCCGTTCCGAACGAGTACCAGTTAAGGGAGCAGAGCCATGAGTAGAGTTGCCCACATCCTGCTTGTAGAAGATAGTCGCATGGACATCGAACTCACGCTCAACGCCTTCCGGGAGCATCGACTAGGGAACACCTTGCATGTGACGACCAATGGAAACGATGCCATGGATTACCTCCTCGGAGAGGGCCGCTACGGCGATCGGGGCGCTTTCCCGCTGCCCGACCTCGTTCTGCTGGATTTAAAAATGCCCGTGATGGACGGATTCGAAGTTCTGCGGCGTATCAAGGCCACGCCCATTCTGAAACGCGTGCCCATCATCATTCTGTCTTCCTCAAAGGATGAGGGCGACCGGGTCATGACCTACGATACTGGCGCCAATAGCTACCTGGTGAAACCGGTATCCTTTGCGGGGTTTCTGGAAGTGGTGGGCCGGATTGAAACCTACTGGCTCACGCTCAATGTGCCACCGCCCTTCACCGAAATATGAGCACGCGACCCCGCCTGCTGTATATCGATGATTCAGCGTACGACCGCGAACTGGTGAGGGATGCGCTCGGAGGCGAACTGCCGGGATTCGACTTGACCGAGGCGGTTTCGCGAACGGATTTTGAAGAGAAGTTCGCCTCAGCCGAATACGACTTGATACTGAGCGACTTCCACATACTCGGATTTCAAGGATTTCAGGTCCTCGACGCAGTAAGAACGACCAGAGCCCACCTGCCCGTGGTCTTCGTCACGGGGACCGGTTCCGAGGAGATGGCTGTCGAGGCCATGCGGCGCGGCGCGGCCGATTACGTCATCAAGACAGTGGATCACATTCGCCGCCTTCCCTTTACGATCCGATCAGTACTGGATCGAGAGGCGAGTTCCGCGGCGAGCCGCCTTGCTGAGGAACAACTCCGGGCGGTCTCTCGCGTTCGGCACGTGATGGGGCAGTGCAATCGGGTTCTCGTCCGAGCATCCGACGAACAGCAGTTCATCCAGGACATCTGCCGCCTCGTCGTAGAATTGGGTGACTTCAAGATGGCGTGGATCGCAGTTACCGATGATCCGCTGAACGCCCAGATCATCCCGGTGGCGAGCGCTGGCGACGCCTCTTTCCCTCTTCAGTCGTTGAGCATCATCTCCGCAGGAGAGGGGCCGAATTGCAGCCCGACCGTCCGGGCCGTGCGCGAGGGCTGCACGCAGACCGTCCGGAATCTCCTTGCGGGGACTGATTCGGAAGCGTGGCGTGCCGAGATCGTATCGCGGGGCTGTCGCTCGGTCACGGCGCTTCCTCTGATCTGCGAGCAAGAGGTGCTCGGCGCGCTGACGATTTTCGCGGGGCAGCCCGACGCCTTGCAGGACGGGGAGCTCTCGGTTCTCAAGGAGCTGGCCGATGACATCGCCTATGGAATGTTCAATCTCCGCGCGAGAGTTCGACACCGGCGGACCGAGCAGGCCTTGTTCGAGTCAGAGCGCCTCGCTCGAGCAACGATCGACGCCCTTTCCGAACACATCTGCGTGCTCGACGAAAGCGGCCTGGTTCTGGCAGTCAATTCGGCTTGGGGGAGCCTGCTGAAAACCAAGCCTGGAGAAGTGGAGGGCTTGCAGGAAGGCGCCAACTACTTTGAGCTATACGACAATGCACCGGGATCGACCTCCGAAGATGCGCGCGCCGTCGTTCGCGGAACCAGGTCGGTTCTCGAGGGCCGACTCGACCTATTTCGCTATGAGTACGCGTACTGCGGCGCGGGTGCAGAGCAAACCTGGTTCCTCGTCACCGTGACGCCGTTTCCTCAAGGAGGGCCACGACGGGTGGTCATGGCGCACAAAAACATCACCCAGAGCAAGTTGTCCGAAGCGGCTCTTTTGGAGAGTGAATCGCGGTATCGATCACTCAGTGAACTCTCGGCGGATTACTTCTGGGACGTGGACGCAGAGTTTCGCATCACCGGCATCTGGGCCGGAGCGGGATTCCCGACCGTGCCGCACGCCGAAGCGTGTATTGGCCGGCACCCGTGGGAACTCCCCCGGTTCCTCGGTGACGCGACAGTCCAACTCGCCGCTCACCGAGGGGTGCTGAACGCTCGTCAGCCCTTCCGGGATGTCCTGATCTGGGGCTTTGAGACGGGCGGTCATCGCGTGTGCTACAGCATCAGTGGCCATCCGATATTTGATGGTTCCGGTCAGTTCCGCGGCTACCGAGGGATCTCCAGGGAAGTAACCTCGATCAAGCGCGCCGAGCAGTTGCAAGCGTTAGAGCACAAGATCACGAGTTGCCTCGCTGAGTCGGAAGATGCATCGTCTGCCCTCCGGGCCGCGATCCAGGCGATTTGCGAGACCGAGCGCTGGGAGTGCGGTCGGCTCTTTCGCGTCGACAAGGAAACCGATCTGCTCAGGATGGAGGAAGCCTGGTCAGACGGAAACGTGCAGGTAAGACGCTACCTGGCAGCCAGCAAGTCGCGAACCTATGCCCGAGGCGTGGGTCTTGCCGGTCGCGCATGGGAATCCGGAAAACCCATCTGGTCCAAGGATGTCCAAAACGACCCCCGCACAGCCGAGCTCCTGAGAGCCCAGGCCGCTAGCGTACATGGAGCCTTTGTACTGCCCATTACCGCAGGAGAAGAGGTCGTCGCCGTGCTCGCATTTAGCACCTCCCGGATTCTTGAACCCGATGAACGCCTGCTGCAGGCATTAAGTGTAGCCGCCAGCCAGATTGGTCAGTTCCTGCAACGTCGCGAAGCACAATCGGTGCTCCGCCGCTTTCGAACGGCGATCGACCTTACTGACGACTGTGTGGTCTTGGTCGACAGGCAGCAGATGCGCTATATCGATGTCAATGACGGCGCCTGCAGGATGCTCGGTTATACGCGCAGTGAGTTGCTAACCATCGGGCCCCAGGCTGTGGTGGCCGGGACTCAGGAAGAATTGGAGCGCTCCTACGACGCCCTTATCGGAGGCGGCGCGCAAGTTGTCGTCGGTACATACCGGAGGCGAGACGGGAGTTTGGTGCCGGTGGAGGTCGCGCGCAGCGCCGTCCAAGTAGACGGCCGTTGGATCATCGCCGGCTCCGCCCGTGATATCAGCAGCCGCCTCGCCGCAGCAGAAGAAGTCCGGGCGATCAACGAACGATTCCTCCGGGTATTTAACCAGCAGTTTCAGTTCATGGCCATTATCGACCCGCACGGAGTGCTCATCGAGATCAATGAAATGCTGCTGCGGCTAAACCAAGCGAGTCGCGATGCGGTCATTGGCCGATATCTCTGGGACACACCCTGGCTGAAGGATTTTACGTCGGCACCTGCCTGGTGGATTGACGCCTTGCGGCGGGCCGAGAGCAGGGACGAGCCCCTGATATGCGAGATCCAATTCAAGAATTCCAGGGGCGACGTTCGCGACGCAGACCTTTCTCTGACCGTAGTGCGCGATGCGGATGCGAAAGCGCAGTATTTTCTCGTCCAGGCCCTCGATGTCACCGACCGAAAGCGCGCGGAGGCGACCGCGCGCGCGAGAGAGGACCTCATCAGACTCGCCAGCGAATCCGCGCGTCTGGGTGGCTGGAGCATTGATCTGCCGGAGGTCCGCGTCAGTTGGTCGGATCAGGTGTGCATGATCCTTGAAGTGCCGCTGGGCACCGTCCCCACGCTGGAGGAGGGGATTCAGTTCTATGCACCTGAGTATCGAGAGACGGTGAGAGCGGCGGTGGCAGCGTGCATGGGCGAAGGCGTCGCCTTTGACCTCGAAGCAGAAATCATCTCGGTTACGGGTCAGCGGGTCTGGGTCCGCGTTTTGGGAGCAGCCGAACGCGATGGTTCCAATGCGATCACCCGCGTGCGAGGAGCGATCCAGGACATCTCGGCAAGGAAACGATCGGAGGCTGCCGCGCTCGCCGTGCAGGCTGCGCTCGAAGCGAATCGTGCGAAATCGGAGTTTCTCGCAATGATGAGTCACGAGATTCGCACCCCCATGAACGGAGTGATCGGGATGGTCGACGTCCTTTATCAGACGAATATGGATCGTGGCCAGATTGACATGCTCGATCTGATCAGTGACTCCGCCCTTTGCCTGCTGAAAATAATCGACGACATTCTCGACTTCTCCAAGATCGAGGCGGGCAAGATGCAACTCGAACGGTCTCCCATGTCCGTGCCGGACCTGGTTGAGAAGGTATGTCGTATGGCTCAGCACATGGCCCGTAAGCAGGCGGTTGAACTGTCGTTCTTTGTAGACCCCTCACTACCCCCTGCACTGATCGGTGACCCTGGACGACTGCGTCAGGTATTGATCAATCTTGCAAACAATGCGATCAAGTTCTCGAGCGGCAGAGCGACTCCGGGACGAGTCTGCGTCCGCGCAGAGGTGGCGGAACGGGATGGCGATCGCATCACAGTCGACTTTCGCGTGATCGACAACGGAATCGGTATGGATCCGGAGACGCTGTCCAGGATATTCACCGCCTTTAGCCAAGCTGACCCATCCACGACGCGACGCTTCGGGGGCACCGGTCTTGGCCTTGCGATCTCCCGGCAGCTCGTCCAGCTGATGGGCGGTGAACTGACGGTGGAAAGTGAGGTGAATCGGGGGTCAACATTTCGCACGCGATTGCCGTTTCAGACGCTCGTCTCCGGGGATGTCGCCCATTGCGAGGGTGAACCGGTCGAAGACCTGCGCTGCCTAGTCATCGCGGATCCGGGCGCAACGGAGGATCTGGCGGCATACCTGACCCATTCAGGCGTAACCGTGGAACGCGCCTCGGATCTGGCCCATGCGAAGGAGCTCGCACTGCACCTCGCATCCGGCCTTTGGGTCTGGGTAATCGATGTTCCGGAGGACATGCCGTTTTCGCCGGCCGACCTTTTTCGCGATCAGGTCGTGCGCTCGGACATCGACACGCGGTTCGTCGCGATCATCAGGGGCTCCCGCAGAGGCTTGGATGTCCCCGATGGTGACCTCGTCATCGTCGATAGGCAATCGCTGACGCAACGCACGCTCCTCGACGCGGTAACGGTTGCCGCGGGTCGGGCTGGTTCGGCACTCGTCCCGCAGCTCTCTGTCAGGTTCGAGCGTCGACTGAGAATCGGCTCGCAAAATGATCAGCCTCCGGACGAGAGGAGTATCTTGATCGCCGAGGATGATGGACCGAGTCAGAAGGTCATCCTAAGGCAGCTCCGTCTGCTGGGATACGTCGCCCACATTGCCGCTAGCGGGCCGGAAGCCCTTGAACTCTGGCGCCGCGGCAAATACGCGCTGCTGCTTACTGACCTACGGATGCCCGAGCTCGACGGATACGGACTGACCCGAACCATCAGGTCCGAAGAGGTGGGCGAGGCGCGTCTTCCAATCATCGCTCTCACAGCCAATGCCTCGAAGGACGAAGAGGAGCGCTGCCTGATGGCAGGCATGGACGCCTACCTGACAAAGCCATTGCGCCTGGCCGAGCTCGAACAAATCATGAAGAAGTGGCTGCCAACGCCTGCGAGATCGGGAGGGCTCGAGCCCGCGCCACACGTCGAAACCCAAGTCAGGGAGCCTTCCTCAGCCAGTCCGGCTCCCGCCCAGTTGAAGAAGCGTCTCGACCTGGACGAACTTGCCAACGTCATCGGTGATCGACCTGAAACAATCAGGGAGTTTCTGGGGGGATTCAACAAGAATTGTCGAGAGGCTGCTCTGGAGTTGGCGCGCGCCTTCGCCGCGTCGTCTGCCCGCGACGCGGAGTTCATCGCTCATCGCCTCAAGTCGTCGGCCCGAGCGGTCGGTGCATTTGCCCTCGGCGACATTTGCGACGCGATGGAACAAGCTGGCAATGCTCACGATGTGGAGAGCCTGAACAGACTTTTCACGCAATTCCAAACCGAAGTGAAATTCGTCTCGCAGGAGATCGATCGGTCCTTATCCGTAGCAAAGGAAGAGCGGAATTGCTAATTCGCTGCCTTCCCGCCGACTTTCCGATGCGCCACACGGGAGTGACATGAGTGCCCCGTTCGGCGCGAACCCAGTCGTGAGCACACTCGTCGTAATGACAAGAATTCAGATGGCTAGCGCCCCGGGTTCCATTCGACTGGGCGGCGCGCGCCCGGGCGAAAAGCGAGCCACTAACATGGACCAGTTTCATTACGGCGGGTGCCTACCAGGGGAGCATTGGCCATCTGGGGGCTCCGATAGGTTGGGCGTACGCCGGTGAGCTCGAAGCGGCGAGACGAATCCGCGCAGGAACCCGCGCCCGAGCCGGCGCCTAAGCTCGCGTACGCGTCGAGAAAATCCCCTGCCCCTCCTCCGGAGGTCGTCCACAAGACCGTATCACCCACCGACATGGGCCCAACAGACATCGTGCGACAACGGACGGGGCCTGCGGAGATCAGGCACGAGGTGCTCGGAGATGATGCGACCTGGGAGGTATCGCATTCCCTTCCGATGGCCATTCTGAACGCGCTCGCAGCCCATGTCGCACTCGTCGATTCGCAGGGCATCATCGTGGCGACCAACGAGGCTTGGAATCGCTTTGAGTCCGAAAATGTTGAGGCCCCGCGGGGTTGTGGACGCGGGACGAACTACTTTGAGGTCTGCGAGCGTGCCGCCGGCGCAGATTCGAGCGAGGCCAGCGCCGTCGCGGCTGGATTGCGTTCGGTCCTCACTGGCGAGGCAGAGCGCTTTTCACTGGAGTATCCGTGTCATTCACCCACGCGGAAGCGCTGGTTCTTGCTGACCGTCACGCTATTGAACGCCACTGGCCCGAGAAGGGCGGTGGTCATGCACACGAATATTACCGAACGCATTCGCGCCGAACAAACCATCCGCGAAAGCGAGGAGCGATTTCGCGCGAGCTTCGAGCAGGGGGCGGTTGGCATGGCCCACGTCAGCCTCGGAGGTTTGTTCCTGCGCGTGAACGACAAGTTCTGCGAGACTCTGGGCTACTCTCGGTCCGACCTGATTGGAGAATCATTTTCCACGCTCACCGAAACCTACGAGATAAGTCAGGTGAAACTTTGTGGCGACGGATCGCTTGGGCCGCCCACGGACTACTCGGAAGAGCGTCATTGTCGGACGGCGCATGGCGCGGACCTTTGGTTGAGAATCGCGCGAACCATGATCCGAGAGAATAACGGATCTTCACACTACTCGAACTGGGTGATCGAGGACATCTCCGCCACCAAGAAGGCGGATCTCAGTTTCAAGCTACTCCACCGTATGTATGCCATTCTCAGCAAAATCGGGGAGGTGATCGTTCGCGCTTCGGATCCGCATGAACTGTATCAAGCGGTGTGCGAGATTCTTGTCCGGGATGGCGTGCTTCCAGCCGCATTGGTCGCACTACTGGGACCTCCTCCGGGGGGCGCACAGATCGTGGCATCAGCTGGGGCGAGCACCTTTCTGGCGAAGGACCTGGTCACCGAGATTGATCTCGACCTGTCGCGACTTGGGCCACTCGGTTCTGCGCTGAAGAAGAGAAGCCATTTTGTCTGTTCCCAGATGTCGAACGATCCGAGCATGGTGCGGTGGGTCGACATGACGAACCGAAGCGGGTTCCGGAACTTGGCGGCCTTCCCGGTGCTGATCGAAGGCGATGCGATCGGCGCGCTTCTGCTCTTTGCGAAGGAATCAGACCATTTTCAGATCGACGAACTGGGGCTCATGGATTCGATTGTCAGCGACCTCTCCTTCGCGATCGGGGCGATGCAAAAGGACGCGGCCCGACAGCGGGCCGAGGCAAAATTGCGCCGTTCCCAGGCGATGGCGGCGACGGCTGCGCAAATGGCCAATCTGGGTACCTGGGACTACGACCCCTATGCTGATCGGCTCGAATGGTCGGACGAGACGATCAGAATATTTGGCATCAGCCATTCTGAATTCCCCGGGACACGCACTGGATTCCTAAGGTTTGTCCACCCCGAAGATCTTGAACGTGTCAGCGCCATGGGGTCAGCTCGGGAGACCGGCGATCCCTACGTGGAGGGGGAGTACCGGATCGTGCGGGGTGATGGATCGGTGCGCCACGTGTACGAACGCAGCACCTGGATTCTCGACGAGCATGGAAAACTAGCGCGGGCGGCGGGAGTGCTCATGGATATCACCGATCGCAGGGTAGCGGACGAGACGATTCGAGAGTCGGAAGCGCGTTACCGCGAAGTCTTCAATCAGCAGTTCCAGTTCATGGCAATTCTGTCCTCGGAAGGACGCGTTCTTGAAGCGAATGCCCTATCCATGCGTATAGCAGGCGTCGATCGGACTGACATCATCGGGCGTTATATCTGGGAGACCCCGATGTCGAGAAATCTCCCGGAGGTACGCGAGAAATGGAAGAATCTGCTCAATTGGGCAGCGCTTTCCCCCGAACCCGTGGTCGTCGAGGCGCTCATCGATATAAAGGGCGGTGAAGTCAGGCAGATCGAGCTGGCTCTAAAGGCCACCAAGGATAGTCGCGGTGAAGTGGGTTACTACATCGCCCAAGCTGTGGATATCACTGATCGAAAGCTCGGTGAGCAGAAGATCTTGGAGCGTGAAGCGCTCCTTCGCATTGCGGGCCGAACGGCTCGCCTAGGGGGCTGGAGCGTTGCTTTACCCGGGCTGGAGCTGAGATGGTCTGACGAGTTGTGCCAGATCCACGATGTTCCCGTCGATGCCGTACCGGATCTGGAAGGGGCATTTGAGTTTTACGTACCGGAGTGGCGCTCGGTGATCCAGGCGGCATTCTTCAGATGCGCCGAAGAAGGGATGCCATTTGACCTCGAAGCCGAAATCATTACGGCCCTGGGGCGCCGGATTTGGGTGCGGGTCGCTGGAGAGCGCAACACCACGGGCACCCAGGTTCACGGGGCGCTGCAGGACATCACGGAGAAGAAGAAGGCTGAGGCGGAAGTGCGCGAATTGGAGCGGGCGGAAGAAGCGACGCGTGCAAAGTCCGCATTTCTTGCCCACATGAGCCACGAGATCCGCACGCCTATGAACGGGGTGATCGGTATGACAGACGTCCTGTATCAGACTCAACTCGAGCCCCCGCAAATCGAAATGCTGGACCTGATTCGCGACTCAGCCATTTCGCTCCTTGGAATCATCGATGACATCCTGGACTTCTCCAAGATCGAGGCCGGTAAACTGGAGCTGGACGTAGCGCCTATGCCCTTGGCGGGCGTGCTCGAACGGGTCTGTGAGATGGAAGAGCATACGGCTACCAGAACCGGGGTGGAACTGACGCTGTTCACCGATCCTAAGATGCCCGCCGAAGTGCTCGGAGACGCCATTCGGGTGCGTCAGGTCCTGGTGAACCTCATCAACAACGCGATCAAGTTTTCAGGGGATGAGCGGCGCGTCGGCGAGGTTTCGGTCAGGGCGACCTTGATCGATGAGAGCGCAGACAGCGTGACGATCGAGTTTCGCGTGACCGATAACGGCATTGGGATGGGGGAGGAAACGCTCTCGCGATTGTTCACTTCGTTCACACAGGCGGATGCTTCCACGACGAGGCGCTTCGGCGGGACTGGATTAGGCCTTGTGATCTCATCGAACCTGGTCAAGCTCATGGGTGGACAGATCAATGTACAAAGCGCCCTGGGCAGCGGTTCGACGTTCACCGTATGCCTCACTTTCTTACGGTCGCCCGGGCAATCCGATCAAGGCAATCCCTATCTGTTCCTTGAGGGTCTGGACTGCCTGCTCATCGGTGAGCACATTGGAATGACGGACGACCTGTCGATCTATCTCACCCATAGCGGCGCGAGGGTCGAGCGAGCACAAGACGTCGCGGGCGCCCTGGAATGCTTCAATCTCCCCGAATCGGGTCCTTGGGTCTGGATCATCGTCGGCAGGACCGAGACGAGCACCTTACGGGAGTTGCGCGATTTCGCGCATGCGCACCCCACTCAGCGTCTGGGGTTCGTATTGGTCGGGCGAGGGGCATACAGAAATGAGCTCGTCAACGAACAAGGTCTAGTCTTCATCGACAGTCACGTCTTGACTCGACGGACATTCCTGTCCGCGGTCGCGATCGCCGGTGGCCGAGCTGAGCCAGTCCAGCGAACCACTTGGGAAGGGACCATGGCGTCGTCGGGGACGTCGAGCGAACTCGTGGAGCGCCGCGGTCAGGGGCGTTTGATTTTGCTCGCCGAAGACCATATCACGAACCAACGAGTTATCTTGCGCCAGCTGCATTTACTCGGGTACTCCGTTCACGTGGCGAGTACAGGTCGCCAAGCCCTCGAGCAGTGGCGAACCCGCAAGTACGAATTGCTCGTGACGGACCTACAGATGCCCGAGATGGACGGGTACGAACTTGCCCGCGCAATTCGCCTTGAGGAGGGTGCTGGCGAGCGCATTCCGATCGTTGGGCTGACCGCCACAGCGCTAGAAGGAGAGATGGGGCGCTGCCTCGCCGCAGGCATGGACGACTATCTGACCAAACCCGCGCGTCTCGCTGCTCTCCAGAAGGCACTGGAAAAGTGGCTACCGCCCTCCGGAATCCCGCCGCCGAACCGCGCGACCGCAGTCTTCAATCCGGAGCACACGAGCAGGCCTGTGAATTTGGACGTCCTTGCCGCTGTCGTCGGAGATGACCCGCTTGTGATTAGGGGATTCGTGGAGGATTTCCGCGCTGCCGCAGCCAAGGCGGCACTCGACTTGGGCGATGCTTGCCGGATCGAGGATGGGCCTGCCGCCGGCAACTTTGCCCACAAGCTCAAGTCCTCCGCCCGGACTGTGGGCGCGTTCAGACTCGGGGAGATCTGCGAGTCGATCGAAAGAGCCGCTCGGACTGGCGGCGCTGTCGGGCTGAGTGCACTTTACGCGAGCTTTCAAGCAGAAATCGCGCTGGTGTTCGAGTACCTCGATTCGACCAAAGAGGTCTCGATATGACTTTTGATTCCACCGTAGTCGGTGAGTCGTCTCCAAGAATATTGATCCTAGACGATGAGCTGTTCATGCTCAAGCTCCTCAATCACATGTTGGGGATGCGGGGGTATACGAATGTCACAGTTTGCGAAGGCGCTCGGCTGGCGCTCGGAAAAGTCGGCGACCATGGCGCTCCGATCGATCTCATTCTCTGCGACCTGAACATGCCCGACATTGACGGGCTAGAGTTTGTCCGCGGACTGGTAGACCGGCAGTACAAAGGGAGTGTGGTTCTCGTCAGTGGCGCCGACGAAAGGGTGCTTCAGGCCGCGGCGACCTTGGTGCGGGCGCATTCGATCTCGGTCCTAGGGTACTTGCGCAAACCGGTGTCCCCTCAGGCTTTGACCGACCTGCTCGGAAAGTGGACACGAGGCTCCGAGCGCCCGGGTCGAAATCAGCCCCTTCGCGATCCACAGGAGGTTCGTTTTGCAATCGCCTCAGGCGAACTCGTGAACTACTACCAGCCCAAGGTAGACCTTGTAAATGGTCATGTCGTGGGAGTCGAGACGCTGGTGCGATGGGAACATCCCCGTGATGGAATCATCATGCCCGATCAGTTCATTTGCGTTGCTGAAGAGCATGGTCTCATCGGTGACCTGACTCGAGCCGTTACAAGGGAAGCTCTGAACCAATCCCGAAGTTGGGTGGATGCGGGGCTGAACTTTGAAGTAGCGATCAATGTCTCGATGGATAACCTGACATCGCGGGACTTTTCTGACTTCCTGGTCCGTCAGACGGCGCTCGAGCGGGTCGACCCGCGCTCAGTGGTCGTCGAAGTGACCGAGAGCAGGCTCATGCAGGATCTGCGGGCCACCCTCGAGGTTCTGACCCGATTGCGTCTAAAGGGCTTTCGCCTGTCGATCGATGACTTCGGTACCGGACATTCTTCCCTTGCGCAATTGCGTGACCTGCCATTCACCGAACTGAAGGTGGACCGTGGTTTCGTCCGCGGGGCGCGCGACAACCAGATCATCCGACCGATACTTGAGGGAAGCGTGGGCATCGCCCGGCGTCTTGGACTACAGTCGGTCGCGGAGGGCGTGGAAACCGAAGAAGACTGGCACCTGTTGCGTGAACTCGGTTGCGATCTGGCCCAAGGATACTGTATCGGTCGACCCATGCCGAGCCAGGAGCTCCAGGATTGGCTTGACTCATGGCGCTCACGCAGTGTCGCCCTCTTGGCTTCGTGAACGTCAATTCTGCTGCTGCTCGGATCCTGGCTTGGATCAGGAGAATCTGGGCCGCTGGCAGCGAATACTGCCCTCCTTAGACCCGTGCCGCGGGTGCGTTCGGCGCGATACTTGGGGCTCCCTCCAAAGTGATATGGAATGTACTCCCAGTGCCCAAGGTGGACTCGACGCGCACCGCTCCGTGCTGAAGTCGAGTTGCAGTCAGTACAATGGCCAAACCCATGCCGGTACCCGGATACTGTTCCTGGGTGTGAAGCCGTTGGAAGGTCTCAAAAATCCTATCAAAATTTGCCGGATCGATCCCAATACCATTGTCAGAGACGCTTACCACAACCTTAATCCCGTCTTCCTTCCAACTCAGCGTGACAACGCCAGGTAGATCACACCGACGATACGTGATCGCGTTGTCGAGCAGGTTCGAAAATATTTGCGAGAGCAGAGTGCGATCTCCAAGGACGTTCGGAAAATCAGCGGCGACTTCCATCCTCACTCCCAGCTCTTTTGCTCGGGGCTCGAGATTGCGGATGACGGGGTTCAGCACCTCGGATAGGGCGACCGACTTTAGGATGATTTCGGATTCTCCCAGTCGGGAGTAGGTCAGCAGATCCTCGATGAGGCGACCCATATGCGCGCTCGCGTCGAGAATGTTGTCCAGGAAGTGCCTACCTTCCTCGTCCAGCGCCACGCGATGGCGCCGCGAAAGAATCTGCGCAAATCCACTGATGGCGCGCAACGGCGCGAGCAAGCCGTGTGAAACCGAGTAGCGAAATGACTCGAGTTGCCGGGACTGCTCTTCGAGCTGTGCCCTGCGGTGGGCCAGTGCAGCGGTGCCCTCCCTCGCTTCGGCTTCCAGGATATTGTGGACTGACTTCATAAGGGCTAACTCACTATGGCGACCTCAAGAGAGTCGCTCAAGAATAGTTCGGGTAATCACACCGCAACCCGCAGGCGTCGATCGCGGGGCCAAGGATTCACAAGGGCTGAGGGGTGCTCCGAAAGGAGCCTAGTGGAGGCCGCAGTAAAAGATCGCGGACTGCACCACGGACGCGCTGGGGCGCATGAGATTACCTTCAAGCCAGTGTACTCTCAATGAACGCTTGTCGTGGGTTTAGTTCTCGCCACCTCGCTTTCAGATCAAGTGCGCTGCCGAGAGTGTCGGATCACACGTCGCGCAGCATGAACAGCAAGTACGCCGCCGCGGAGTCATACCATCCTCGACGCTCCGCCAGGAATCGATGCATCCCAGGCGATCAGAGGGCTATTCCATTCGAGGGATCGTCTTAATCCGAAGTCAGGCCCCTTCTGCCGGTCTCAGAACCTGGCATCTATGGCGACGGAGTGCCTGGGTCCTGCGGCGAAGATCCCTGGATTCCGCGCGACCCACGCGCGATCTATCTTATGCAAAGTTAATACTACCTTCACTATTGGCACGCGCCCAATCGGGGATGCATGGGGACGGGACAGATAGGTATTCGCCTTGGGAACACCTGAACTCGAATCTTGGTGATCTATCCTCGATCAGAGGAATGGAGGGCCGCCCGCGAAAATGCCATTGGACAAGCTCTTCTAGACCCGTGTGGTGGACGCGAACGGTAAGACACTCTCTGTGGCCGCCGCCCACTCCAAGGTAACATGGAATGTGGTTCCACTACCCAAGGTGGACTCGACTCGTACCGCCCCGCGGAGAAGTTGAGTTGCCGTCATTACGATTGCCAGCCCGATGCCCGTACCCGGATACTGCTCCTGCGGGTGGAGTCGCTGGAACACCTCAAAGATCTTTTCAAAATGTGCGGCGTCGATCCCAATACCGTTGTCCGTTACGCTCACCACCACGTTCTTACCCTCTTCCTTCCACTTCAGTTCGATAACGCTAGCTCGATCGGGACGGCGATACGTAATCGCGTTGTCTAGCAAGTTCGCGAAGACTTGCGAGAGCAGAGTGCGATCTCCCATTACGAACGGCAAATCATCGGCCACTTCCAAGCTAACGCCCAGTTCTAACGCTCGCGGCTCAAGATTGCGGATGACGGGCGTAAGGATCTCTGATAGAGCGACGGGCTTCAGCGTGATTGCAGACCGTCCCAGTCTGGTGTAGCTCAGCAAATCTTCGATCAGCCTCCCCATATGTGCGCTCGCATCAAGGATATTGTCGATGGAGTGTCTTCCCTCCTCATTGAGACCAACGCGATGGCGCTGCGAGAGGATTTGCGCAAATCCGTTGATCGCCCGGAGCGGCGAGCGCAAATCATGGGAAACCGAGTAGCTGAATGACTCGAGCTGCAGGGAGCGTTCTTCGAGTTGTGCAGTGCGTTGCGCCAGTACGAGTTCACGTTCCCGCGCTTCAGCTTCTTGTCGGTTGTGAAATGATCTCATCAGGTAAACTCCCTATGGCGACTCCCAATTCACCGAACAGCGTTCGAGGAGACGGGAATCCACAAGCATTACGTTCGGCTCGAGGGTCTTCTGAACGGCCAATATTAGATTGTACCCGCGATAAACGGCACATTGGGCCAATTCTCACCATTCGTCCGCAGGTAAGGTGGCTGTACGCTAAATCCGCCAGTGGTGCGTTGCTGATGGCAAGAATTCATCTCCCCGAACACAGTTCGCGCAGAACGAGCAGAAGGTAATCAGCGCCGACTCGTAACCCCATGCCCAGCAGCCTGAAGGCTGTGCATCCGAGTCTTTCGAAGAGCCTTTCCATTTGGAAAGTCCCTCTTCCGCGTTGTCGAAAGCCGATATCACAACGCTGACCCAAGGTATCGGCCGCAACGCAGACATGCCAATGGAGGCCACGATTTCTAAGAGGTCCCGCCGGGCCTGTTTTGCAGTCAGATCGGGCAATCGTCGCCCAGTACGTTCACTCGTTAATTGCCAAAACCAGCGTCTGCCCAGCTTACGCTCCACCTCTTGTCGGGTAAACAACCAATCGAGGGCACGGCGTTCGGCATGTGCGGTGCCGTTATCAAGTGGCCACTTCGCCAGCGAGGCCGTGCTGATCGCCGATGCGACGGTTCAGGCACCGGCGCTTGAGGGCCGCAATCCCGATATCCGCCATGTTCAGCGACCTGCCGTGCGCAGGTGCGGATTCGAAGTCGGCGCGCCGCAGCAGCTGGTTTGCCTCGCCGGCACCCAGGAACTGGACCAAGCAACTGCGGAAATGCGTGTCGGGGTTGCTGAGGACCACGTGGATGCATCGTGCCGAGCGGTCGCCCATACCACTGCTGTTTCAATACTGGCGAGTTACCGGACCGCAGGTTGGATCATGGATAATGGGAGCCGTATGACGCGAGAGTGTTGGCAAGCCGTGCCCAGGCCTACCAGAGAGAGGAGCACCGCCGGCACGGCGAGCAGGGGGAAACCCGGTATCGGGTCAACCGACGGCCGCGGCCCAAGCCCTCGCCAAGCGAGCGCGAGCGGCTCATCAACCGGAGCCGTCCGCGGGTGCGCGCTCGGGGTGAGCACGCCTTCCGGGTGTTCGAACAGCTGTGGGGCTTTACCAAAATCCCGCTACCGCGGTCGGGCCAAGAACACGGCGCGCGCCTTCGTGATGTTCGCGCTGGCTACCCCTTACATGGTTCGCAAACGCCTTCTGTCGCGCGGGGCGCAGTGTCTGCAAAATTAGCGAATCACACGCGAAACCAACTCGCGCATGCCGAAAGGCCGCGCCCAAAGCCTCGTTCCTACGCGTCGGACTCAAGGTCTCGAGCATGAACTCTCTCATAACCTGTAATTCAGAACTTCCCTAGCGGCCGGTCCGACCCGGGCGCCGCTTCTGTACCACGGCGGCATAGCACGGCGTGAAGGTAACTGAAGACCGCTTGCCGGTGTTTGGATCGTAGACCTCTGCCGACTCCATCATGCCTGCCTCCCGGTTGATGTGGCGTTGGATGCCAGCGATGTCTTGCTTGAAGTCGCTCTCGCCACTGCGCAGGAGACCATGTAGGTCAAGGATGCAACCGTTGGCGTGGCATGCGTTCAAGTCCATCAACAACGAACTACGCTGTTCGGTGGAATGCAGGCCGAGGAGTCCAGCGCGTTCGACGATGGCAACGATCAGTCTGGCGTGGTCGCGGGTTACGTGGTTCATAGGTCCTCCCAATTCTTCGCTGGGCGGCGTGCCCTTCCGTACGGTTCCCCTGCCTGATTGCCGATAGCGACTGCAGGGCCGATCTGCTCAAATGTCAGTCGTTAAACAGGACTTTCTTGGCTCCCAATTCCTCCGCAATGGCATCAAGTTCGTCGTAGTACCAGGAATCGAGCCTGAGCTCGCAGGGGCTGTCGAGCGGAGAAGGATGCGCGGCCTGAAGTAGACTCACGACCTCCTCCGCGGTCAATGCTCTCTCGATATCCCGAGTCGGCAACTCAAATTCAGTCTCGTACTCGTCTACCAATCTGAGGAGGATGGTCGCGGCGTCCGGGGATCGACGGGCACGCAGACTGGAAACCTCTCCGTGTACACTGTTGATCAGGCTGACGCGCGCAATCTCAACCTCACCGATAAGCAAGTTCGGCAGGTCCTCTCCGCCACACCAGGCAGGATCTTCTTGGCCAAGTACACTCTTTAGGCCCTCCGAAATATCGTGCGACCTCCAGTCTAATGGCACTCCTTCGAGTCCCTCAGCCTGGATCACTGCCCAGATCAACCGCCGCCGGAAGTCACCCTTCACGCGCTGCATTACCTCCATCTCAAATGACCGGGGGGGAGCAAAGTAGTCGGGTCGAGTATTGCTCATGTTAGCCTCCTAGAGGACAGGGATGAAACTGATCGAGTAACAACGATCTGAAAACCGAAACCGAACCATCATCGGTCGCGGGGTGAGTGGGCGGAGTTTCCTTTCTGTCGTTTTCTCAAATTCGTGTTTGCTCATTGGCGGAGATCAGGCGACAGCCACAGTCTCCGGCTCGGGAGATCAAGCAACCACTGAATGTCCGTCGCGTGCGCCCCTGTGCCAGGGAGATCAGTCAAGAACGATTTGATCTTGGTTACGTCGGGCCCCATCGGAGGCACCACCTGCTGTTCACGACTAGGTCGGATCACTACGGGGCTACTCCGTCGTACTTCCATCCAGTGAATTCTGCCCGACCGCAGCGTTTCGCTCTGACCGGAGAATGAGACTCGCTCGATCCAGGTACCCGATCTACGATTCAGTCCCGTGAACTTGTGCGGTGGTCGAGCATGCGCCCGGTCACCTGCAACGAGTCTCCTCGCCATATGGCTAACAGCCGATCCGATCGGACACCCGGAGACGGATTGCGGAGAACGGCCTTGCAGATGTGAGCGGTCGGCGAGCATCGGTCTGGCCCCCTGTCATAGAAGTTGCGGCTTGCAGGAGCTGCCCTTCAATTGGGCTCGCGTTACTCGCGCAAGTCAATCGGGTCGACCGGCACAGCGAGAGACGTTGCGCTTCTGGCCATATGGAGTAACGCGTATTGCGCGATGTCGCGAGGCCACGGAACTCTGCTGTCAGAGACTTCGCTCATAACGCGCTGCGGGCCATGCGTATAGAGGAGCTCCTTGAGGCCCGTGATCGAGATGGGCTTGGAGGAATCCGAGGGGTTAGAGATCGTGCGGCGACCTCGGCTAAATGAAGGCATGCCGATGCGGTATACGTACGCGCGCGTACCGCGACCGGCGGTGGAGTTGAGCACTGGTTGCGGCCTGAGACGATCCTTTTGAGCCGATGAGGTAGACCGGGCTGCAGATACTCCAGCGCGTACCTGCCCTTGCGTCACACCTTCACGACTCGCGCGCCTTCGGTCTCATCGAATCGCGGCTTGAGAAAATCGAGGGTGCCATCAGGCATCGCATTTGCGACCGTGCGAAAAGGGGAGGCGCAGGCGAGAACGCCAATCGGCCAACCCAGGCCCGCGCAAGCGCTCCTACAACTCCAACTCCAGAAATCGACGCTCATTCTACGACCAGGAGGAAGGAGCTGCGCGGTCGCTCAACCCACTTGCCGACAGTTCGCTATAGCGGCCTCAAGCTGACACTGAGCAGTGTTCCCCGAATGACAGCGGCCAAGGGCATGTACTCATCAACGGCGAGCGGATGGAAGGCTCTTCGGGAGTGCCGCAAGAAGTCCGCGCTGTGACTTGATGGGAGTCAATTGGATCGATGCTAATGGCTCACCACATCCCCTTCGCAATGATGCCGATATCGCATCGCGGTCATTGCGAGCCTCACGCGCGGTACGTGCATGCACGCATGGAGAGGCCGCAGCAAGTGTCGTAAATTGAGTTCGTGGGCAACGCAGCGGACGAACGCAGATTCGGCTTGCGCACGACGTGACTCCAGCGGCGATCGCCAAAGTGAGTCCAATCAACCGGGACCGCAATATGAATCAGATCGCGAAAATACCATTCTCATCCTGGCCCAGCTTCACCGACGAGGAAGCGGCCGCAGTGCAACAGGTGCTCCTTTCCAACAAGGTCAACTACTGGACGGGTCAGCAGTGTCGAGCGTTCGAGGAAGAGTTCGCCGCTTGGGCCGGTACCGCCCACGCGGTGACCTTGGCTAACGGCACGCTGGCGCTGGACCTTGCGCTCAAGGCGATTGGTGTCGGCAGCGGCGACGAGGTCATTGTCACGCCACGGACCTTTATCGCAAGTATCTCGAGCGTTGTCAACGCCGGCGCCACGCCCGTGTTCGCCGATGTAGACGACGTCAGCGGCAATATTTCTGCATCAACGATCGCACGCGTGGTCTCGCCCCGTACTCGGGCCGTGATCTGCGTTCACCTGGCAGGATGGCCTTGCGACATGGACCCGATCATGGCACTGGCGAGAAGCCATGGATTCAAGGTCATCGAGGACTGTGCGCAGGCTCACGGTGCCCGCTACAAGGGGCGTAGCGTCGGAAGCATCGGTCATGTCGGGGCGTGGAGCTTTTGCCAGGACAAGATCATGAGCACAGGCGGCGAGGGCGGAATGGTCACGACTAACGATCGTGCCCTGTGGGCGAAGATGTGGTCATTCAAGGATCACGGGAAGAGCTGGGAGGCCGTGCACGAACGGCAGCACCCACCCGGTTTTCGTTGGTTGCACGAGAGCTTCGGTAGCAATTTCCGCATGCTTGAAGTCCAGGCCGCGATCGGGCGCATTCAGTTACGCCGCATGCCGGAGTGGACGTTGCAGCGTACCCGCAATGCGTTGGCCATCTGGGGCGCCTGCGCGCCGCACGCCGCGATCCAGGTTCCGGCACTTAGCGAGCTTGATGCGCGCAGCGTCCACGCACACTACAAGTGTTATGTGTACGTTCGACCCGAACGCTTGGCGCCGGGGTGGACACGGGACCGCATCATCGAGGCCATCACCGACCAAGGTGTGACCTGTCTCCAGGGCTCGTGTTCGGAGGTCTATCTGGAGAAGGCTTTCGACGGCACCGGTTGGCGACCGGCCGAGCGTTTGCCCGTTGCCCGTCGACTCGGTGAAAATAGCCTGATGTTCCTCGTGCATCCGACGCTTACACCGGTCGAACTCCGTTACGCCTGCGAGGTTATCTCGGATGTGCTGCGACAAGCCTCGGTCACACTCCCCGCTGAGGTAACGGCTGGGCGTCGAGTAAATGTCTCGGCGCAGCAGTTGGAGAGGTTGCTCGAGAATGTGTGCAAGGAGGCAGCATGATGCACACCAATGTGCTGAGATGGGCGCTGGGCGTCGGTGCCGGGACTGTCGCAGCGCGGGTACATCGAAGGGCTCCATTCGTCCACCGACTCCTGTCCTGGCCACAGGGGCAGGCCCGTGGTCGATGGAGTCGGACCGGGTTTGGCACAGGAACTGAACCCTGCGCACGCGCGATGGGCGAGCACTGCGGGAGTGGCGCTGAGCGCGGGGCCTCGATGAACGCCGGCGCGTTGATGGAGCCAATGGCAGGCTCGCCCATGGATCGCTTGGGTACGCGGCTTGTGGCTCTTCCCCGATCAGCCAAGCGGGCGCTTGTGGTATGTATCGACGCACTGCTCTGCCTGCTGAGCTTTTGGCTGTCGATGTGTGTGTACCAGGATGGCTGCGCCACGATGACGAGGCCCGGCTGGTGTGCCGCCGCGGCTTCGTTAGCCATAGCCTTACCGTTGTTCGCGCGCGGCGGCCTCTACAACGCGATCTTCCGCTATAGCGGCGGCCCGGCGATGGCAGCCCTGCTACGGGTCCTGGCACTCTACGGTCTCGTTTACGCCGTGATGTTCACGTTGCTCGGCGTCGAGGGTGTACCTCGTTCGATCGGCATCTTGCAGCCGACCCTGCTTCTCGCCGGGGTCGCCGGTTCGCGGCTGCTTGCGCGCGCTTGGTTAGGTCGGGTCGACCTCCCGCGAGTAGGAGGGTCCGCTGCGTCGCGTGTGCTGATCTACGGCGCCGGCGAAGCAGGCTGCCAACTGGCGCAGGCGCTGGCGCATAGCCCCAAGATGCGCGTCATGGGTTTCCTTGACGACGACCCGCATCTGCAAGGCGGCCTCATGAATGGCCTGCCGATCTTCGACCCCGCGCGACTGGACGCGACTGTGCGCGAGCTCCAGGTAAACGAGGTGTTGCTCGCGCTGCCCTCCGCCTCGAATCAGCGCCGTACCGAGATACTCGACACGATGCGCAGAGCGCACGTGGCGGTTCGAACACTACCTGCCCTGCTCGAGCTGGCGCATGGCGAGGCGAGTACCGGAGTACGTGAACTCGACATTGATGATCTGCTCGGCCGCGCCGCGGTGCCGCCCGATGCCGCCTTGCTCAGTGCCAGGCTCACGGGCAAGGTGGTACTCGTCACCGGCGCGGGCGGATCGATCGGCAGCGAACTGTGCCGCCAGATTCTTCATGCAGCACCCGCCATACTCCTGCTCGTGGAGCACAGCGAATATGCGCTTTACGCCATACACGGCGAACTCGAGTCGCTGGCGCGGCGGATGCAGGGCAACTCTGGCGAGGCCGCCTTGCGCATCGTGCCGCTCTTGGCGTCGGTTGGGGACGAGCGGCGCATCGACCAGATCATGAGTGCCTGGCACCCACACACCGTCTACCACGCTGCCGCCTACAAGCACGTGCCGCTGGTCGAGCACAATGCGACCGATGGCATCCGCAACAACGTCTTCGGCACCCTTGTTGCGGCGCGCGCCGCAGCCGAGCACGGCGTCAGCGATTTCGTTCTCGTCAGTACCGATAAGGCGGTGCGTCCGACCAATATCATGGGCGCGAGTAAGCGGATTGCCGAGATGGTGCTCCAGGCGCTGGCGAAGGAGATGGCGCGCAACGTCGCCGGTACGCGTTTCTCGATGGTCCGCTTCGGAAATGTGCTCGACTCCTCAGGTTCCGTGGTGCCCCTGTTTCGCAAGCAAATCGCCGAAGGGGGTCCGATCACGCTGACGCATCCGGACATGACGCGCTACTTCATGACCATCTCTGAGGCGGCACAATTGGTCATCCAGGCCGGTGCCATGGCTGTCGGCGGAGAAGTATTCGTGCTCGACATGGGTGCGCCGATGCGCGTGGGCGATCTGGCTCGACGCATGGTGGAGCTGTCAGGGAAGCGGGTCCGCGAGGCAGAATACCCTGCTGGCGACATCGAGATCCGTATCGTCGGTCTGCGACCCGGGGAGAAGCTGTACGAAGAATTGCTCATAGGCGACAACCCGCAGGTGACCCTTCATCCGCGCATCCTGAAGGCGCACGACGAGTGCCTGCCGTGGCCGGAGTTGTCCCGCCATCTGCAGCGGCTCAGCCTCGCGCTTCAATCCAACGACGTGCAGTGTGTTCGGGACGAGCTCGAAACCCTGGTGAAAGGCTACCGGCCGTATGCCGATGTCGTGGACTGGGTACACATGGCGCAACGGACGCTGCCGAAGTTGCCAGAGCAGGAGAGCGCCGGCAAGTCCCAACTCTTGGGAGCGAGGCTGTTGGCTGACTGTGCCGCGGTGGTTGTTGGCCAAAGCGACATGGGACACACCCAGCTGCAGATGGTCGGGCGGTGCGCCCGTGAGCCGCAAGCTGAGTCAGACCTTGCGGAGGATGCGGAGCGATACTACCCGCCGCACCTTGACCAGACCTCTGCGCTGGAGGTCCCGGCCTGAGC
Source organism: Rhodospirillales bacterium (assembly GCA_903970305.1). Taxonomy (GTDB): domain Bacteria; phylum Pseudomonadota; class Gammaproteobacteria; order Burkholderiales; family Burkholderiaceae_D; genus BOG-994. The sequence goes on from CAJCID010000282.1 coordinate 36,305, forward strand.
GCTGCCTGCGCATCGAAAGCTCGTCAGATGCCCTCAAGGGGTCCCAATTTTCACCAAAACACCCGCACGCCGGAACTTACGAAAACCATGCGCCAAGTCCTCCGTAGTCTGATTCCTTCGTTCGCGATGAAGTTGTATATCGACAAGCGACGCAGAGATATGCACCGCGGCAACAGTCTGAAGACTGCCGAAGCCGTCTTCACTGAAATCTATGCCAATAACCGATGGGGCGGCCGGCCAGGCGAGTTCAACTCGGGATTGGGGACTACGGAGACGCAAACGGTCTCTCCCTACGTCAATACAATTGCTGCGCAGGCGACGATCGAGGGCTTCCAGGGTCTGCGGTTCGTCGATCTGGGCTGCGGCGATTTCAAGGTCGGGCAATGGCTGCTTCCACTGTGTTCCACATATGTCGGGATCGATGTCGTGGGGCCGCTGGTCGAGAGAAACCAGGCGGTGTTTGGAAACGAACGCGTGCGATTCATCCGGCGCGATATTGCGACCGACGAACTGCCGGACGGGGATGTCTGCTTTGTTAGGCAGGTCTTGCAGCACCTCTCCAACGCGCAAATCGTCGCGATCCTCGCTCGGCTGAAAAAATACAGGTGGGTGTTCATCACCGAGCATTATCCCGACGACGAAGCGGCGGTGATCTGGAACGTCGACAAGCCGCACGGATCCGACATTCGCGCCTACGACAGCTCGGGAGTCTATCTGACGCGCGCCCCGTTCAACCTGCCGCCCGAAGAGCTGACGACGGTCTTGACGGTTCCCGGCACATCCTTAGGAGCATCCGCCGGCGCCGGCGTCATCCGAACGTTTCTGTATCGGCCCTCCCAAGACGGCAACGGTACTTTCACCGAATCTCGGCTTGAAGCCGAAAGGGCTGTTTGCTCGGGTTCCTAAACGGCGAAACACCCGCAAACAGTCGATACCGTGCGAGCGGCGGGCACCAGGCTCGCGCGGTGAATCATGCAACTCCGCCTCGCCACGTGCTGGGTTGCGCCCCAAGGGAGTCACTTCACGAGCGGCTTCGCGGGGTTCCCAACCACGGTGACGCCGCTGGGTACATCTCGCGTGACGACGGCGCCCATGCCGACCATCGCGTTGCGCCCGATGACGAGAGGCTTTTCTGGCTTGCCTTGCCGGATGATCGCACCCGTACCGATGTAGGCGTGGTCCTCGACCACGACGTTACCGTTGCAGCAGACACCCGGGGCGAAGGTGACGAAGTCACCAATCACGCAATCGTGCGCCACGTAGCTGTAAATATTCGCCTGAAAGTGCCGCCCTATGCGTATGTTGGATGTGAGCATGGCGAAGGGGCTCAGTAGCGCACCCTCGCCGAGTTCGATGCCATCGAGCATGACGACATTCTCGGCGACGATCGTCCACGCCTCCACGCCGTCGGAGCGGCAGCGGCCCGCCAGCCTTTCGCGCACTGAGCCGTCGGCGATCGCCAGCGCCACATGCCGGCCGCTCGCCTCCGTCCCCATGAACTCCGTGTAGCGCAGGACCGGGTGTCCAAGGACGACCCTCGCCTCGGTCGCATCGTCGACGAAGACCAGTCGTTCGGACAGGATGCCCTGCTGGCGCAACTGGGCACGAGCCAGCGGCATGATCTCGCGACCATAGCCGCTGGCACCGTAGATGGCGAACAAGGGAAGGGTCATTCGCAGTCTCCAGAATGCGATCCGGTGAACCTCGGCATGGTCGCTTCGCCCGCGGCATTGATGCCTTCGCGAGCCAGAACCTTGCGTACGGTCAGCCACAAGATCCAGAGGTCCAGGGAGAACGAGCGGTGCTCGACATACCAGACGTCGAGCTTGAACTTGTCCCGCCACGCCAAGGCGTTACGGCCGTGAACCTGCGCCCATCCAGTGATACCGGGACGAACCTCGTGGCGACGTGCCTGCTCAGCCGAGTACAGCGGCAGGTAGGCCATCAACAGCGGGCGCGGGCCGACCAGACTCATATCGCCCTTGATAACGTTCCATAGCTCAGGCAGTTCATCGATGCTCGTCTCGCGCAGAAAGCGGCCAAAGACGGGTATCCGCTCGGCGTCCGGGAGCAATTGACCATCGGTCCCGCACGCGTCGGTCATGGTCCGGAACTTGACCATGCGAAAGGGCTTGCCATTCAAGCCTGGTCGCGTCTGGCAAAAAAAGATCGGAGAGCCCAGCGCGTGGCGGATCTTCCAAGCCAGGAATAGCATCGGCACGCTCAGCAGGAGCAAGAGCGCTGCAGAGAGCACCACATCGAAGAGCCGTTTCAATTTGTCACCCCGCCGTATTCGATGAACAGTGAATTCCAGATGTCAGCCTGCTTGAAAGCCGATGAGACCCAATGGCGACCTAGGCGACCGTGGCTTCGTCTGAGCTCGGAGTCCTGTATGTAGCGGGTAAGGGCCTCCGCGAGGGCGCCCGAGTCCTTTGGTGGCACGAGCGTGCCCGTGACCCCGTCGAGAACGGAGTCGATGCAGCCGGAGACGTTCGTCGCCACTACAGGAAGACCCATCGCGGCGGCTTCCAATGTCACCAGACCCAAGCCTTCGCGGTACGAGGGAAGCGCCAGAACATCCATCGCCGCGTAGCATCGTAGCGGTGACAACACCGGCCCCAGATAGTTGATCCGCGAGTCACAAGCCACTTTCGCCTTCAGCAGATCTGAGACCGGGTCCTTTCCCTCCTGCGGGCCTGCGATGAGCAACATGATGTTCGGGAACTGCTCGCGCAAAGTGTCCCATGCAGCAAGCAGCTCGTTGATTCCCTTGTCGCGCACGATTCGTCCCACGAACCCGATCACGATGGCATGGTCGGGCACCCCGAGTTCGCGGCGCGCATCTGCCTTGCAGGTTCGATCCGGGTTGAACTTGTGGACCGTATCAATACCGTTGATACTTCCCATGCCGATGACGCGAGAATGATTGCCCGAGCAGACGTGATCGGCCACCGCCCTGGCCCGGATCGAATTGCTGACGCAGAGCACCTGGGTGGCCAGCTGGCATGAGATCCATTCGCATAGCAACAGGATCAGGCGCTTCAGGCCTGTCGCCGTGACATGCGGCAGGCCGTGGATCTGATAGATCCGCAACGGGACCCCTGCGACACGCGCGGAGATCATCGCCAGCAATCCACCCTTGGGCGTGTGGCCGTGCACGATATCGGGCCGGATCCGCCGAAATATCCGATAGAGCGAGAGCACAGCGCGCAGATCGCTAAGAGGTGAGATCGAGCGTTTCATCTCGACCTTGTGAACCGACGCGCCGTTGGTATTGGCAAATCGTTCCAGCATCTCCCCGGGAGACGCGATTCCGTGGACTTCCATCCCCCGCTCGCGCATGTATCTCGCCTGGCCATCAAGGAAGTAATAGAGCGATTCCGGGACTGTGGCGACGTGAACCAACACCAGGCTTCGTCGATCTTCAGACATGAGCTTCCCCGGTGTTCGTTCGCCTTCGAATCTCCGTATGAGTTAGTCTCCTGAGAAACTTGAAAAGACACCAGGGGTAGAGACCGATCAGTGCCAAGCGGCTCATATGTCCCATTTCGGCCATCAGCCGGTAGGTGTCCAACTCGCCTTTGGTCATCCCCCACAGATCGCCACTCAGTCCGCCAATGCCGTAAGCCTCCTTGTAGAGAAAGGCAAGGGGTAAAGCTGACGTCGCGCAATGACCCCCCGATGCGATTTCCATCCACAGCAAATAGTCTTCACTTCGCCTCTTGTTCCTCGCAAACCGATTTGGCAGCCCAGTCTTTAGCATCACAGAGGGAGTCGAGAACCGGTTTGAGATCAGCAACTGACCAAGCGAGACGGGCGTGCATTCAAAATCGGAGATTGCATAGGAGACGATCTTGGGAACGGGCGTGGCCGTCACCTGGCACGCATGTCCCGACAGATCAACATGGGGATGCCTCATCATCCAGGAATACTGAAACTCGAGCTTCTGCGGATGCCAGCTGTCGTCGGAGTCCAGAAACGCGAGGTAAGGCTGCGACGCCTTATCCCAACCGGTGTTTCTCGCTCTTCCGGGGCCGCAGTTCGAGGTCTCCTCGATAACCTTGATCCAGCGCTTTGGGTAGCGACCGCTGATATCGTGCAATAGCTCGGTGGTGCCGTCGGCGCTGAAATCGTCGATCAGAATGATCTCGACGGGGAGTCGGGTCTGAACCGCGACGGAGGACACCGCCCTTTCAATGGTACTGACGCAATTGAAGCAAGGAATCACAACGCTAACCGGTATGGCTCGGTCTCCAAGGGCGGGCGGGCGGGCGTCGATCATTGGAAGTATTTGTCCATGTAGAAAGCCATGAGAAGGGGATACGCCGTCACGATGCTTACCGCTGCGCCGCGGGACCAGCGTTCTACCCGAAAGTCCAATGTGATCTTGAAGATGATGAGCGGAAGAAGCCCCCAGGCGAATCCGGCGATGCGGTCCGCGTACGGTACGAAGGACAGTAGGTAGTAAAGCGAAGCCAACAAGGAATAGATACCCACGAGCTCACCGAGCCCGGCAGACGCTTTGCGATTGGCAAGCCACAGCGCGATCGGCAGGAGGGTGAAGACGGCGAAGTCCCACCTGAAGCCGATCTTTACGTCTTCGTTAAGAAACTCGCCTGTCTCCTGGAAGTCCTTGTCAAAATAGGTTGAGAATCCCAGTCCATCCAAGATCGATTCTGGAAGAACAGATTCCACCACAGGCTGTGACAGGCCTGATGCGCCCAGAACGAAGCTCACGATGAGAACGACTGGAATGACCCTGGTCGCAGAGAACATGCGCAGCAAATACCATCCTCCAACAGCGACGACACACATCCAAGCCGAGCCGTGGAAAAGTGTCGCGGCACATAACCAGATGAAACCTGTCTTCTGGTACCGAAGTACTTTCGCGATTCCGACGAAAATGAGGCCGGTCGCAATGCCTTGTTTGAAGCCGCTGGCCAGATACGTGATGTAGAAGGGGTACATGCTGTAGAACATCAAGGCCACGGTTCCATTGGTTCCGCCAAGGAAGACTCGCAGCGCGTAGTACAACGGGGCGAGGCATAGTACATAGATACAGGTGAAGAAGAACCAGGGCTCTGGTATGAGTCGCCCTGAAAGCCAATTCAGAAGCGTGAAGCCGATCGGGGTGCGTTCATACTGCGGCAGATCCGCAAGTTCGAGTTCCTGGATCGCCCTGAACTCCAACATATACCGATAGGGATCACCGCTCGGTTCACGAAAGCAGATGGCAAGCCACAGCCACGTGAAGGTGATGATGGCGACAAGAGCGATGCCTGATGAATAGGCGGGCGCGCTTCGGTTGATACTAAGCACGGCGAACATGCACACAGCGAGCGAGTAGAAGGTCAGATTGAACAACATCAAAGCCCCCAGAGATTAACGTTCGCGGCGTGCAATTCGCCTGCGATGGCCTGGTGTGGCTGGGTGCTTGGCGCGCCGCTGTCGGCTCCGCTGCAAAGCGCTGCTTCCAAGGGACCGTTGATGGGTTGTTTGGCCGCTGCGTGGTATCCGGCAAGGAGACCACGGGCGGTCGCCGCAAGGGGCCCCCAGCCCCGACCCTTGCGGCTGTAAGACACTCCCAGCAGGAACAAGCGAACAATGGCGGTTGGTCGATACCACCAACGCAGGTGGCGAAAAATCAGGATCGCCCGGTTGTGCGCCAACCCGTGCATGTATTTCGGCCAGTCATTTGTGACGCGGCAGCCGCCCATCGGGGCCGCGAGATGCAGCAGGCGCGCGCTCGGCTCAAAAAATGTTCGATAACCGTGCGTTCTTAACCTCAAGGCCA